>JAQUMX010000066.1 GCA_028717885.1 Candidatus Omnitrophota bacterium | reverse complement strand
GGGCAAAATCGTGGACATCGTTGTGGATAATGCCGAGCCAGTGGAATTCGGCCAGACGATGTTTCTCATCGAACCACTCTAAAAAATGTTTTCTAAAATTTTAATCGCAAATCGCGGCGAAATCGCCTTAAGGATCATTCGCGCCTGCCGGGAATTAGGTATCCGGACAGTAGCGGTTTTTTCTGAAGCGGACAGAAATTCTCTACATGTGCGTTTTGCCGATGAAGCTATCTGTATCGGGCAAGCGCAAAGCAGCAGCAGCTACTTAAGCATCCCTGCGATCATCAGTGCAGCGGAAATTACGGATGTCGACGCAATACACCCGGGATACGGGTTTCTGGCGGAAAACTCCCATTTCGCGGAAATCTGCGAATCCTGTCAAATTACCTTTATCGGCCCAACCCCGGAAAATATCCGGTTGATGGGAGACAAAATGGTTGCCCGCACTAACATGCAAAAAGCAGGGCTGCCAATCATCCCCGGCACTACTTCCGCAATAAAAAATAAAGAAGAGGCAATCAAAACTGCGCGTAAAATCGGCTACCCCGTAATCATCAAAGCTGCTGCCGGCGGCGGCGGAAAAGGGATGCGCATCTGCCATAATGACATCTCCCTGATCAGTAACCTGATGATCGCCCAGCAGGAAGCAGAGGCAAACTTCGGCAATTCCAATGTCTACATCGAAAAATATATCGAAAAACCCCGCCACATCGAAATCCAAATTTTAGCGGATAAATTCGGCCACATCGTACATTTAGGGGAAAGAGACTGCAGCATTCAACGCAGGCACCAAAAACTCCTCGAAGAATCTCCGTCTCCGGCAGTAGACCAGAAATTACGCAAGCGCCTGGGAGAAGCCGCAATTAAAGCGGCAAAAACCGTAAATTACGTTTCCACCGGCACAATCGAATTCCTGCTCGACAGTACGCATAATTTTTACTTCATGGAAATGAATACCCGTATTCAGGTAGAACATCCGGTAACTGAAATGGTCACCGGAATCGACTTAATTAAAGAACAGATTAAAATCGCTGCAGGAGAAAAAATCCATTTCAATCAGGACGATATCAAGATTAACGGCTGCGCTATCGAATGCCGGATTAATGCCGAAGATTTCGAAAATAATTTTATGCCTTGCCCGGGAAAAATCGAAAGCCTAATCCTTCCCGGAGGCCCGGGTTTGCGTTTGGACACCCACATCTATTCCGGATACGAAATCAGCCCCCACTACGATTCATTGGTAGCAAAAATCATTGCCCATGGGGCGAACCGCCAGGAAACAATCAAAATCATGCAGCGCGGATTAACCGAATTCAATATTGCGCCGATAAAAACTACGATCGCTTTCCATCAAAAATTACTCAGCCACCCAGCATTCCTCAAAGGGGATATTTCTACCCACTTTGTCCAGGAGATGCTGGAAGAAAAAAAGGTTAAGGAAGAATAACTATGAACCGGGACGAATCCCGCACCGATTTAGGAAATATCCGCATCCATAAAAATGTGATTGCTTCGATTGCTTCATTGGCGGCAACGGAGATCGAAGGAGTAAAAACAATCGCAAAAGCCTTTAAAATCGATATTCTGGAAATCTTTAGGTCATCCCAAAACCTTTCTGCAATCAGAGTCGAATTTGACAAAAACGGCGAAATAAAATTGGAAATCCCTTTGATCGTAAAATACGGGTTTAATATCCCGGAAGTCGCTGCTGCAGTGCAAGAAAATGTACGCAATAATCTGGAAAAAATGACAAATCTAACGGTTAAAGATATCCATATTAATGTGCAGGGAATAGAAAGGATAGGGGCAAAATGAGATTTTTTACGGTCATGGGAATTTTATTTTATTCCATAGTCATTATCTTTGTTGGATTAGCCTTAATCGCCTTTGCCTTAAATTTATTGCCCGTGCAGGAAATTAGCGGGCTTTTTATCCTTTTGCTAGGAAGCCTTAATGCCCGGATCATTATCGGGCTTTCCGGATTCCTGCTGATTTTGATCAGTTTTTCCTTTGCGCAATTAATCTTAGGCAGATTCCAGAGGGAGAAGACTATCGCCTTTACTACAGCTTCAGGAGAAGTTACGGTTGCCCTTTCTGCGGTCGAAGACCTGATCAAGCGCCTGACAGGGATTATTCCTGAAATCCGGGAACTGCGCCCTGACGTCATCGCGACAAAAAAAGGCATTGAAGTAAAATTAAGGGTAATTTTAAAATCAGAAGCAAATATTCCGGAATTAACTACACGGTTACAGGAAATTACCCGTGCCAGGATACAGGAAGTCTTAGGCGTAGAAGAACAAATTATTATCCGGATTCATATTGCAAAAATTATTTCTATAGAAGAAAAGGACCGTAAGCGAAAAGACTTACCAACTGATGAGCCTACTATTCCTTTTGGAGGATATAGGATCTAATAAATTCGCGTAAAAAAATGAAGCCCGTTATTCGTTAATCGGTTACGTAGCTCGAAACGTCAAACGTTATACGTTAACCGTACCGTATAAC
>JAQUMX010000065.1 GCA_028717885.1 Candidatus Omnitrophota bacterium | reverse complement strand
AACGGGATCTATCGCTCCGACGACATGGGCCTCACCTGGCGGAACATGGGCTTGGAGAAAACCGGGCGCATCGGCCGGATCGTCATCGATCCGCGCGATCCTGACATCGTCTTCGCGGCGGCCATGGGGCACTGCTACGGACCGCAGAAGGAGCGCGGCGTTTTCCGCACCCTGGACGGGGGCAAGACGTGGCAACAGGTGCTGTTTGTGGATGATAATACCGGCTGCTCGGATCTCGCCATGGATCCGGTCAACCCGCAGACCATCTTCGCGGGGATGTGGCATATGGAGATCAAGACGTGGGGGATGAGGAGCGGCGGCACGGGGGGCGGCGTCTACGTCTCGCGCGACGGCGGCACGACATGGAAGAAGCTCATCGGCCACGGACTGCCCGCGGCCGACAAAATCGTTGGGAAGACGGCGGTCGCCATCGCCCATAGCGATCCGCGCCGCGTCTATGTCCTGCAGGAGGATACGACGGCGATGCTGTATCGTTCGGACGATGGCGGCGAGAACTGGCGCGTCGTGAACCGCTCGCACAAGATGTCTGAGCGCATGAGTTATTACACGCGGTTCGCCGTCTCGCCGGACGATCCGGACCGGTTGTACTTCGCGTCCGTAAGCTGGAGCGTGTCGAACGACGGCGGCCTGACGCTGGATCTCAGCGAGACGTCGGCCGGCGGCGACAATCACGACATCTGGATCGATCCGGGCAATCCCAACTGGGTCATGGTGGCGCACGACCAAGGCGCGAGCATCTCGTTCGACAAGGGAAGGAAATACCATTATGTAGCCCTCCCCATCGCTCAGATGTACCACGTCTGGGTGGACAACGACGTTCCTTACCATGTCTACGGCAACCGCCAGGACGGCGGCTCGTACCGGGGTCCCGGCATCAGCCTGACGGGCCGGATTCCTCTCTCGAGCTGGCAGGAAGTTGGCGGTTGCGAGTGCGGATTCGCGATTCCCGATCCCACCGATTCGAACATCATCTGGTCCGGGTGCTATGACGGACAGCTCGACCGCACCGACCTGAGCACCGGACAGGTCCGCAGCGTGCATGTCTGGCCCGAGGCGACGTACGGTTACGCGCCGGCCGACGTGAAGCACCGCTGGCATTGGACCTTCCCGGTCGCTATCTCGCCGCACGATCACAACACCGTGTACGTCGGATCGCAGTATGTGAACATGACCACCGACGCGGGCCAGAGCTTTAAGATCATCTCGCCCGACCTCACGACCAACGACAAGACGCACCAGAAAGATTCGGGCATCCTCACGATCGACAACCTGATGACATTCGACGGTTGCGTGCTCTTTGCGATCTCCGAGTCGCCGAAGGAAAAGGGCCTCATATGGACAGGGAGCAACGACGGCCAGGTGCACCTTACCCGCGACGGTGGGGCGAACTGGACGAACCTGACGGCGAACATCAAAGGCCTGCCGCCATGGGGCACGATCGAGAACATCGAACCGTCTCGCTATGACGGCGGCACGGCATATATCTCAGTCGATCTGCATCAGATGGGTAACTTCGATCCGTACATTTACAAGACCGCCGACTACGGAAAGACCTGGACGATAATCGTCGGCGGGATTCCGAAGTCGGTTTCGAGCTTTGTTCACGTGGTGCGGGAGGATCCGAAACGAAAAGGAATGCTTTATGCCGGCACCGACAACGCTGTCTACATGTCGAAGGACGACGGAGCGACCTGGCAGCCGATTCAATTCAATTTGCCGCCCGCCCCGGTCTATTGGCTCACCGTGCAGGAGAACTTCGACGATCTCGCCATCGCGACGTACGGGCGTGGCTTCTGGATTCTCGACGACCTCGGCTTTCTGCGTGATATGACGCCGGAAGCGGCGGCAGCCGACGTGCATCTGTTCAAGCCGCGAGACGCGTATCGTTTCCACAGTTGGGCGGGCTTTCGCGATCCGGGAAGCTCTTACACGATAGGAACCTTTGTCGACGGCGAGAATGTGCCATATGGCGCCAGCATCAATTTCCAGCTGAAGGCTCCTATCGACCGTGTGGAGATTCAGATAACGAACCAGGACGGGCAGCCGGTGCGGACGTTGAGCGTTCCGGGCCGCGCAGGGATGAACCGCGTGTGGTGGAACCTGCGCTACGACAGCGCGCCTCCCGTGGTGTTGCGTACCCCACCGCCCAATGCCCCTTGGGTGACGCTGGGCCCGGACGGCACGCGTCCGCTTGTATTCTGGCTCGGCCCCAGCTCGAATCCGCTTGCCGTGCCCGGTACATACACCGTCACGTTGAAGGCATCCGGAAAAACGATAAAGCAGCCGCTCACGATCCTCGCCGATCCCGGTTACGACGCGACGATGGAAGGCATGCAGGAGCAACTTGCTTTTGCCTTGCAGTTGCGGGAGGACATCACCGCCGTGGGGGCCGCCATCAACGACCTGGAGTGGACGCGCAGGCAGCTCATCGAATACGGGGCCATGATCACAAGCGACCCGCAGGTCGCCGCCAAGCGCCAGGCGCTCCTCGAGG
>JAQUMX010000064.1 GCA_028717885.1 Candidatus Omnitrophota bacterium | reverse complement strand
TCAGCGCGAGTATGGCGTGCGGCTCGATTGCTTCGGGGTCAAGGCCGACGGTAACTTTCAGCTCTTCGATTGCTTTATCCAGCTCATTATTCTTGATGTAGCTTGCCGCAAGGTTTAAGTGGATAATCGCATTGCTGTCGTCGGACTTAAGGGCTTTTCTATATTCTTCGATTGCCTGGTTTAAGTCGCCGAGCTTATCATACATCGTGCCCATGATATAGTGGCTAAGGGCAGACGTATCTTTCCTGTCTGTCGCCGAACAATTCACCAAAAACAGCGCCAGGCAACAAAATGCTACCGCGAAAATAAACTTCTTCACTTAGTTTTTTTAACCCCAGGCCCTTTTCTTCAGATGGCGTAGGCGTCTACGCATCTTCTTTCTTTTATGGGTCCTGATTTTCTTTCTTTTTCTTTTTTTGCCACAAGGCATCTTGCTTCTCCTTTACGACAACGGGTATTAATAAATTAATTTATTCAGCGGGTATTCGATAATCCCCACCGCTCCGGATTTTTTCAGTTCCGGAATCAAAATTCTCACTACATTTTCGTCGATAATCGTTTCGATGGCATACCAGCCATCTTCGGAAAGGTTTGATACGGTGGGCTTCCTCAAAGCCGGCAAGATGGCTGCCACTTTCTTCAAATCTGCTTTTTTTACGTTCATTTTTAAGCCGACTTTGCCTTCCGCAGCAATTGCCCCTTTTAAAAGTAAAGCAATCTGTTCCATTTTGGAACGCTTAAAATTATCTTTATAGGAATGGTTATTGGCGATAAACTGAGTAGTTGATTCGCAAAGCGTAGCGATTTCCATCAGCTTATTGGCTTTCAGGCTCCTGCCGGTTTCGGTTAACTCGACGATCGCGTCCACCAGGCCGGAATTTACCTTTACTTCCGTTGCTCCCCAGCTAAATTCTACTTCCACATTGATTTTATTCTTACGGAAATACTCGGTAGTTACATTGACTAATTCAGAAGCAATACGCCTACCTTCCAGGTCTTTAGGTTTTCTCATTCCGGAAGCTTCCGGCACGGCTAAAACCCACCTTACCTTATTCAGGCTCTGCTTAGCATAGACTAAATCCGTAATCCGAACTACCTTAGAGTTGTTCTCCAAGATCCAGTCATTACCGGTAATCCCGCAATCAAGTGCGCCGTCTTCCACATAGCGCGACATCTCCTGTGCCCGCAGCAAAACCGGTTCGATTTCCGGGTCGTCAATAGATGGAAAATATGAACGCTCGGAAGGCAAATTTACGTTGAATCCAGCTTTTCTAAAGATTTTGAAAGTGGCTTCCTGAAGGCTACCCTTTGGCAGACCCAGTTTTAATATCTTTTTCATGAATAATTATGCTCCTTGCGAATAAAATCACACAACGGCGTTTATTATAGCTGTTGAAGCTGCCCTTGTAAAGGGAAATAAAAAACAAATCAGGAAGGCGTAGCGTCCCAACATATCGTTTCGCAATAAGTAAAATCTACCGACGGCTGAGATTTGCACCCGGTGTACGTTGGCTGCACACCGGTAATAGGCGCACCCTTACAACTAGCTAAAACCGTCTTTTCAGGCCCTTCCCTTAATAATATTGTAAGCATAGGATTAACCCAGCCCCTGCGCCGCCCTCTTTTCTTCATTCTCCCCCCCCTTATTTTTACTGAATAAAACTGTTTAAAAAACTATATTTTTATTATAACACATATAATTAATTACATCATATTTTTTTGTAATTGCAAAAACGGCGATTTGTGCTTATAATATGGCTTCAAAGAAATGGAGGCTTTAAGATGCTTAAAAAACTAAGACATAAGAAAACTTCAAAAAAAATTTTGATTTTCCTTGCCGCGGTAATTATCCCGGCATTTGCCTTTTGGGGCTTTAGCAGCGTGATTAAGGACCCAAAGGAAGGCGGGAAAATCGGAAAGATTTTCGGCAGAAACGTTTCTGCCCTGGATTTTAAAGAAGCCGTGGATGCGGTCACCAATATGGCGATTATGCGCTATGGGGATGATTACGCAAAAATCCGCAGTTCCCTTAACCTGGAAGCAGAAGCCTGGCAAAGGCTGATTTTACTGACAGAGGCAAAACGTAAGAATATTAAGGTAAGCGATAAAGAAGTGGTAGAATACATTGAAAGCTATCCTTTCTTCCAGAATAAAGGCCAGTTCGATAACCGTATCTACAATGAAATGCTGCAATATGTTTTTCGCACCCTGCCGCGCGATTTCGAGGAGCAGACCCGTCAAAACCTAATGATGTCCAAGCTTTACCGGCAGGTAACGGAAAATATCAAACTTACTGACCAGGAAATAAAAGACGAATATAAAAAGGCAAACGAAGAAATAAATCTTTTCTATTTGCAGGCCAGTCCTGCTGATTTTGCAAAAGATATTCCTGTAAGCGACCAGGCAATCCGGGATTTTTTCCAGAAAAACCCTTTTCTTTTTAAGCGCCCCCTCTCTTTCGATGTCGAATATGTAACTTTCGGCAAGGATGACCCTGCTGCGGACGAAAAAGCAAGAGCCATGTTAAGCCTTTTAAAGAAAAAAGATGATTTTACAAAAATCGCCAAGGACTTTAACCTGACCCCG
>JAQUMX010000063.1 GCA_028717885.1 Candidatus Omnitrophota bacterium | reverse complement strand
TTTTGATGCGTAAAACTAAAAAAGGTGGCAAGATTTTTTTTAAGGATTACGCGATTTTAGCCAGATATGATTTGATTTTTTCTTTAAGCTCAGCAGGAATATCCTTACATTCCAGCCCCTTGGTAATGGAAATCGCTTTATTATATGCATTGATGAAATTCTTGCAATCGGCGCAATCGCTGATATGGCGCTTAAAACCGTTAGACTTAGCCTGTTTATAGAAAAAATCCATCCAGAGGCTGCAGCGAGGGTCATTTTTTTCTTTTGTACGGGAGATATCCTGAAAATAAGCGGAAATATCTTTCCCGATCAGGCGGCGCGAACGCAGTAACCTGGTCTTAAAAGAATTGGGCTTAATGCGTAAAACTTGCGCTGCCTCGCGGATCGGCAAATCCTCGATATTATGCAATAATAATGGCATCCGGTACTTAATCGGGAGGCTGCGTATCGAATTATCCATCCTGTCTTTGAGTTCTTTTTTCAAAAGCTCCTCATCAGGAAGCTTTGACCAATGGATATACATGCTACCACCCAGCGCTTTCTTTTGACTGTTACTCACGCGGTTATAAGCCCTGGTCTGGCTGCTCTTTTTGCGTAAAAACATCAATGCTTCATTGTAAGTGATGCGGTAAATCCAGGTAGAGATATTCGATTTATGGCGGAAGTATTTAAGGTTTTTGATAATTTTGATAAAAGTGTTTTGCAAGACATCTTCCGCGTCTTTTTCATTACGGGTAATGCTCACGGCGAGACGGAAGATTTTCTGGTGATACTGGCGGAAAATTTCCTTGATTTCCGGATAGCGTGCGTTTGCGCTCTGGATCATTTTTTCAGGAATTTTATTATCTCGGCCAAAAAAGCAGGCAAATCATAGGGGTTACGCGAAGTAATCAGATTACCATCCACCACTACTTCTTTGTCGGAATATTCGGCTCCGGCATTTACCAAGTCGTCCTTAATCGCCGAGAAAGAAGTGGCTTTGCGGTTCTTCAAAATCCCCGCGGAAACCAATACCCATCCGGCATGGCAAATAGCAGCTACCAGTTTTTTTTCTTTATCCATGGCTTTGACAAAATTGTTTACCTCCGGGTACCTCCTTAAAATATCCGGACAATACCCCCCGGGAATAATAACTCCGTCGAAATCATTTGTTTTTGCTTCCCGAATCGAGGCTTCTGCTTCGGCAGGATAACCCTCTTTACTCTGGTATTGTTTCTTCCCTGTGCCAAGGAAGACTGTTTCGATTCCTTCTTCACGCAGCCGTAAATATGGATACCAGGCCTCCAGGACCTGATAATGGTCTTCGATAAGAACTGCAATTTTCTTCATTTTCCCTCCGCCTAAATTAATTCATCGATAATTTTTGCCATAATAAAGTCGTTATCGCTTAAACCGCCCACGGCATGGGTAGTAAGAGTAACTCTTAATTTTCCGTAGCCGAGCGTCAATAGCGGATGGTGCCCCTGCTCTTCGGCAATCAAGGAAATCAAGTCGAGAAAATATTTTGCGGCGAGAAAATCCCGGAACTTAAATTCTTTAACCATTTTTTTGTCTTCGATTACTTCCCAGCCTCGGTATTGGCTTAAGAGCTTTTCGATTTTCTCTTTTGGCATGGGCGGCGTTCCCCCTTCACAGGGCTTACAATGCCCGGGCAATTCCTGTTTTTCTCCCGCGGAAAAAGGATTTTTTGCTACTTCCTCCAATTTCTTCAAAGCAGCCTCAAAATCAGGGGGGATAGTCAATTCCTCAACTACCTGTATATAGCGGATATAATTACTTTTATCTACGATAATGACACTGCGCGCTAAAAGATTCAATTCCCTGATTAAAAGGCCGTAATTTATCCCGAATGATGCGTTCTTATAATCAGACAATACTTTTACGTTCTTGATGTCGAAGGTTTCGCAAAATCGTTTTTGGGCAAAAGGAAGGTCCTTGCTGATACCAAGAATCACTACTTCCTGCGAAAGTTGCGTAGCTCTTTTATTGAATTCTTTAACCTGCAGGTCGCAAACCGGAGTATCTATAGAAGGAAAAGAAGTCAGCACCTTAATTTTGTCTTTAAAATCAGAAAGCTTTACCTGGGTTAAGTCCTGTGCCGTAACGGCAAAATCAGGCGCGGCTGCCCCTTCTTTTATGTTCCTGCCGGCCAGGTTAAGAGGCTGCCCTTTAAATTTGATTGTCCTAATCATAATTTTTTCTTTCTCCTCCATAGCAGCCTCCGCTCTTATTCTACTGCCAACTCCTGGGCATTTTCCCAAAGCCCATGAATATTACAATAAGAAGAAGCCAGTATCGTACCGGATTTTTCCGTCTTAAAGCTGCAAGTCACTGCTGGCTGGGAATAAATTGTGCTGGCATTAGGCGCCTGGACAGATTCGCCGTGCGCGCAAAATTCAAACCGGCCGATCTGATAAGGAAATTTCTCCCCCTTAGGATGGAAAAATACCGCGATCCAGCGGATATGGTGCTCAGTAGTGTTAGGATGGGGGATTTCTTTTCCTACGGTAAGGGTAACTTTTACCGCATCCTGTTTTTTCGCCTTTGCAGGAGCTTCGATTACCGGCACGTGCTTTTCCGCCTTCCAATCTGCCTCCTGGAACAATTCTTTTAACGATTCCATTTGCCACCTCCTAGCATAGAGATGCACACCGCCCCAGATGGGGCGCACTTGGCAATCATTTATGCCAAGGTGCGACGCTAATGGCCGGGTGTCTCTAATAACCTACAAACTTCTCTGTTTTGATATTTTCTTTTTTACAGGATAACGCCAAAGACAAGTTGCGCATCGTATCCACCATAGCGGGAGGACCAAAAATATAGACTATCCTCTCATTCAGGTCACAAGCTTTTTCTTGCAGGAGCTTCTGGTCGATAAAACCAAAAATGCAGCTTTTGCTCACAGGCTCACACTGCGTTACCGTATAAAAAACTTTGATATTTTTATCGGCCGCCTGCCAATCATCCAACTCTTTTCTAAAGGCAAT
>JAQUMX010000062.1 GCA_028717885.1 Candidatus Omnitrophota bacterium | reverse complement strand
GCCGACGCGGCGCAATTCGGCGAATACCAGAAATTGCTCGCCATGGTTAAAGAATACGAGGACAGGCTCGCCAAGAACCAGCTTGACCGGGATGTCCTCCGCGTAAGGCTCGAAGGCGGCATCGACCCGATTACCGGCAACCCGGTTATCGGAGAACGTCCGGCTTATGACGCCATGGTAGCGGCGCCGGCAGGGACGTACTCGAGCCAGGCTATTCTGGCGCAGCTTAACAGGACGTTGAGCGCTCAAGAACGATATGAGGCGGCCGAGATGGTATGCGGAACGACACAGTTGCTTCTGGCCGCAAAACGCCAGGATTTTGATAACGCAAAACGTAACCTCCTGGCGCTGGTCGATGAGATCGATTCGTTGCGGACCATTATTTCGACGGATGAAGTAAGGTTGGCATCTGCCAGGACCGAAGCCGCCACGGCTGAAACCGTTAACGTACTGGAACAACAGGAGATCGCAGCGGCGAAGGCTAAATACGAAGACGCCTTAAAGAAATGTCAATTGACCGAAGACGACCGCATCACCGCGCTCGGCAGCCTCTCTATTGAGATCTCTCAATTGGCGCTTGGCACCGAATATACCACAGGGTCCGCCTCGTCGGTACCGGTCGTTCTCAAGGTCATGAACGAATTCGGCAAGGAGGTACAGGAATATCTCGTCAACTCCGCGCGGCAGAGACTTATCGCGCTCCAGGATGAGGCAATCGATATCGTCGACACCATTACCCCGACCAAGGCAGAACGCGACCTCCTTAAGAACCGGGCTATCACCGGCAGCATATATTCAACGGCACCGCACCGTGTACAGGTCGACCGGACATCGTACGACAAGATGATGGACCGTCTGGCCGCCATAAAATACGAAACCGATCTCTTGCGCCGCGTTTCCGAGAGGGTGCTCCCGTTACCGCGCATACAACCGTATGTCGAAAACGTAAAGGAACTCTGCGATTCGATCGACCATAACTGGAATCTCTACTATGATCCCAGGCCGGCGGTTGTTACGGCTGCGACGACAACGCCGACGCCGCTTCCGAGGACTCAATATGACTGCGTTGTCGAGCCGATCGCTACGTTTACCTTTACCACAAGCGCAGGGGAGTTGCCGTATCAAGAGGCAGAGGATATCCTGGGTAAGATCGTGAACGGCCTGCTCCAATCCAAGGTCACGGTGCCTGACCAGATCGCCGGCAGCGCCGATATATCATCCGTTTCTCTGCCGACGCCGCGGGAGAATATTTTTACGCGTGATGAGGACTCCAGCAAGGCGCTTCTTAATATACTGGGATGCTTGACCGACATCAATGCCGCTCCGAGCGGCACCGAGACCGCGAACGAATATCAGAAGGCCCTGGCTCTGGTAACGGCACGGCATGACCTTGACACCATCGCCGAGACCGCCGATGCCATGGGGCTTATCAGCTCGCGGTATATGCAGGAAGCTCAGGAGGCGATCAGGGATCAGTTGATAGGGATGCATGATGATATCACCGGGACATCGGGCGTCGCGGGGGTGCTCGGACAATATTCCACAGCAGTCCTTTCCCTGAATAATTATATGACCGCCGCCAACCAGGCATCGACCGATATTGTGCCGGCGCTTCTCTCAGCGAGCATCGAATCAGAGAAGAAAAAGGCTCAGGGGACCTGGGATGTCTGGCAGTCGACAATAGAGAAACCGTTAAAGCCGGGCGCCCTTCAGTCAACAGTCACCTATCGCCACGGCAACATGATGACAGAACAATCGACATATGCGACCGTGAACTTCCAACCCAAGATAGTTCAGAGGATACAGTATTATCCCGATACCAAGAAGGTCCAGGCGATCACGAATTTCACCTATGACGAAAAAGGCATCCTGCGCAAGGACGAGACCTTTGATGCAGCGTATAACCTTAAGTCACGCCGGCTGTACCGGGACGACCCTGCTGCCGGGTTCAAGCAGTATGAAGGCCGCGAGATACCGACCTATAGCGCTGAATACGGCATCGGCGGCGAGACCGACGTCCTGTCCGAAACGACCATGATCTATGATCCCGATACCAGGGGGATCATAGAGTCGTGGGCATTGGAATATACGGAACTTAAAGGCAAGGTATTGACCAACAATCTTTACCAGACCGACTGGACCTTGACCGGATTCAGCAGGCAGACGAAGAGCATTACCTATGACAACATACCGACTACCCTTACCTTCGCATCACTCACGGGCGCCTTTGTGCTGCCGACCGGGGTGGGCATACGCAAGAAATCCGAAAGCGCGTATGTCTATGATGGTGTCGATCCCATAAGCGGTGTTTATACGACGGACCTGGATATTGATCTTGACGATTTTGACCCGGCCACAGGCGCGTTCAGTACGGGTGACCCGCATTATGCGGATCACAATGACCTTGATGCGGTCATGGATACCTACTATACCTACAAAGATACGAACAATGACGGGGCCATCGACCCGGCCGATCCGAACGAGACGATCAAGCAAATATCGTACCGGATCTATTCGGGTTCAGAGATCAATCCGAAACACGTAAGGACCCGGACTTACAGAACCGGCAACGCGTCGCCGGTCATCGGTGTGACCGACGTAACATCGCAAACGAACCGGTACTATAGCGCTATTTTAGACAGTCTCCGCTATGTGTACGGAGAAGATTCTTCGGGCATTACCGTCGAATCTCATGTCGGTTACGACCAGGAAGCCGAGAGCGAGGTCTTTGAGATCACGGGATACCGTTATGTGAACCAGCATCAGGATGAGAACGGCGAATGGGTCGCTGAGAAAGAGCGGGATTATGTAGCCCGTTACTACTACTCATCGGATGGCAGGCTTATGACGAGGATCGTCGACAAATATCAGCCGGCCGATTCAAAGCTGTTCCTTACGAACCCCGTTACCAGGACACGGTACGATTATGAGGGCGAAGGCCGCGATAACCGCGTCGTCCGCGAGATAGACGAAAACAATGTCATCCACTATTACAGTTA
>JAQUMX010000061.1 GCA_028717885.1 Candidatus Omnitrophota bacterium | reverse complement strand
GTTCTATCCGGATGAATGGGGAACGCAAACCGTCTTTAACCGCCAGAAAAAACTTTTCTCTTTTTAAAAGCCCGATCAACACCGGATAATTCGAAGATTCTTTAGGGATATTTTCTAATTCGATAATGTCCCATTGCCTTTTATTTTCCTTCAGGTACCCGATAACCGCTTCCAGCACCGGTTTTGCATCTGCGCAAATGATAAAATCAGCATACGAAGAATGGTGATTGTATATAAAACTGACCTTCCTCTTGTGCAGCATAAGCGGGGCAATCCCGATTAATTCTCCCGAATCATCTTTAACCAGGATTACCAATAGTTGTTTATCTTTGCCAAAAACTTTCCACCATGCCTGCATCCATTCAAAAGTCAGGAATACGCTGTCATTACGGCTTTTTTCCAGGACGCTGTTCCAGCTTTCGCTTAAGCCTAAAAAATCATTGTATCCGGTGATTACTTCAATCATGTGCGCTCGTAAATTACCTTTGGTATGGCAAATGTCCGGTTGTTTAAAATCGCCCCCAAGAAATTAACCTTGCGCTCTTTTAAAGGAGCAAGCGCTGCTTTAATGGCTTCCCTGCGCTCTTGGCCTTCATTTACCACCGTAATTACAGTATCCACGTAAGAAGAAAGCACCAGGCTGTCCTTGTAATTCCTTAAATTCGCGCAATCGATAAAAATAAACTCGTAAGAATTTTCCGCTCCTTTAACCACTTCCTGGATCTTTGCCAGGTTTAACAATGCGCTCTCCCCTGCCTGCGTTTTTCCACAAGGTAACACCGATAACTTATCGCTTAAATTCTGCACAGCTTCACTTAAGCTTAAAGTCCCTTTCAAAATATCCACTAACCCGAAATAGCCTTTTAATTTAAAGATCTTATGCATGCGCGGTTTTCTGGTGTTAGCGTCAATCAACAATACTTTATGGCCAATGCGTTCAGCCAAATAAAAACCAAGATTAGCGGTAATCAGGCTATTGCCTTCTTTAGGCAGAGTGCTGACGATTAAAGCGCTTCTCTGTTCATTGCCTTTCATGGTCACCAGGACCTGTTCAGCCAGGTTCTGGTATGACTGCAGGTAAAGGGAATCCCTTTGCCTCCTTCTGATGATCAATTTTTTCATGGTGATCAGTTTTATCAAAAAGTTTATCGCTTTAGAAAGAAAGAAATAAATTACCAGCAGCAATAATAAAACTGTTGCGGCATTGAACTTTAACCATGGGGCCACTGCCTGATACAAAAATTTCACTACACTATTATCTTTATCCAGCTTTAACCAAACGGCGATCATCCAGCAAACAAGCAAAAATAAAACTACGGTGATAAATACTTTAAGCGCAAAATGCAACAGGCTTAGGGCCTTTACCGGTAATACCCTAACGCGCGGCAAGTATCCCAATAAAGAAAACCCTAAATACTCCCTGATCTGCTCCGGGGTTTTAATCGTAGAATCCATACTTTCCAAACCAAAAGCCAGCACAGTACCCAAGCATGTGCTTAAGAAAAGCGCCAAAACCAGGATCAGCGAATTAGGCACGCCTGCCGGCTCAAAAGGCACTAACGCCTGTTCGACAATTTTGACGCTTGCCGGGCCGATCGCCTCTTCATTGGAAACAGAATCTCCGGAGAGGTCCTCCAGCATGCCGTTAATATTGTCTTTTAACTGCATGATAATCAGGTGTTTTTCTCCATACCTCTGCTGTAATTCACTCAGTTGTTGCTCCAGGTCAAAAATACAATAAGAACGGCTCACGGCATTGGCGATCTTTGCCGCATTGACCGGGTCAAAATCTTTGGCAGTAATAGTAAAAAGATTGGTATCTTTGATCTGCTCTACCTTAACTTTCTTTTTTAGCTCCTGCAAACGCATGCGGAAAATGACCTGGTCGCGTTCATTAGCAGGATAACGCGCTAATTTCTTTTCCAGGGCCTTGGTGTGCATATCTACAAAAAGCGCCTTTAACGGAGTAGCAAAGGATTTTTCATAATCCAACGGCTGCTCATTCAGGCGCAGGCGCCTTACCGCGCGCTCCAGCACCGGATTAGACTTGACCATTTCGCTCTGCGACATGGTTAATTCCGTTGAGCGGTAGTCAGATGAATCCTTAAAGTAAGTATTCTCAAAATATTTCTTGGCAATCGAGATCATCCTTACCCTGGACTCGTATTCCGGGGTCTTAAACTGCAGGCCCAGGAAAACCACCAGCATTACGCAGAATACCGTAGCAAAGATGGTGTGGCGCTGCCTAAAAATGATCCTCAGATAATCGCGTAAAGTTGCTTGCTGTTCATTCGTAATTGATTCCATTGATACTCCTTTTTAGAACACTGCTTCGGAAACGACAATAGTATCTTCCGGCATCAGTTCCAAGTCGCTTCCGGAATTCATGATTGACCTGATATTCACTTTTATTGTAGATAATCCGTTTTTATCGGCTTTTGCCCTTAAGATCTTGACACTACCTTTCTGTCCGAAACGGGTAAAACCTCCGGCTAAAGAAATGGCTTTTAAAAGTGTAGTGTTCTCTTCCATGGTAAAAACTCCCGGATGGTTTACTTCTCCATACACGCAGAATTTTGCCGGAGCAACTGCCACCATAATCGTATCTTCCGGCAGGATCTTAATATCGACTTGCGAAGAACCGGCGAAAACTTTTGCTACGTCCACATTAATCGCTTCAGGGCTGCCTGTATCGCCTTTTTGCCGCATTACCTTAATTTCTGCGCCCGGGCCGGGGTTAGTTTTGCTAAATCCTCCGGCAACGGAAATCGCTTTTAAGAGCGTAAGATTTTCTTCCATAGGATAAACACCCGGCTTAATCACTTCTCCGTAAACACAGAACTTTGCCTGCGGGATCACCACCATAATCGTGTCTTCCGGCTGGATTTTAATATCTGCATCAGGCGCTCCAGCTAATACCTTATTCACATCCACATTGATAGTTTCCGGGGCCCCGCCCTTATTGCGCGGCCGGATAACCTTGATCTCGGTTCCCGGGCCGGGGTTAGTTTTGCTAAAGCAGCCGGCAACAGAGATTGCCTTTAAAACCGTGATCCCGTCTTCCAAAGGATAACCGCCCGGCCGGATCACATCCCCGTAAACAAAAAACCTCCGGCTGCGCGATTCTTTAAGGCTTACGGAAACCAACGGATATTTCATGTACCCGTCAGCCAGTTTTTCTTCGATATTTTTCTGGATCTGGTTTAAAGTCATCTCCTTTACTTCCACATT
>JAQUMX010000060.1 GCA_028717885.1 Candidatus Omnitrophota bacterium | reverse complement strand
TGAATAGCTTTAAAGGCGATATTCTTATCCTTTACGGCGACATCCCGCTTTTGACCAAAGAAACAATAAACAAACTCCTGAATTTTCATCAGAAAAATAATGCCGATGCCACTCTTTTGACTTCTCTTATCGCAAAGCCGCACGGATATGGCAGGATCCTGCGGGATAATTATTGCACTATCCGAGGGATAATCGAAGAGAAGGACGCCAATGAGTTTCAAAAGTCCATCAAAGAGGTAAATACCGGAATCATTGTTTTTAAGAAGGAAAAATTAGCCCAGGTCTTGAAATTAATTAAGCCGAATAACCGCAAGAAAGAATATTATTTGACTGATGCAGTAGCCCTGCTTTATAAGAACAGCGCTCTTATCGAGAGCGTCAAAGTAGAAGATTTTAGCGAAGCCATGGGGATAAACTCGCGCGTAGAGCTGTCAAAGGCAAATCAAGTAATGCGTAAGCGCTTGAATGAGAGGATGATGAAAGAAGGGGTTACTTTGCTGGATCCGGATTCTATCTTTATCGATTACGGAGCAAAAATAGGCGCTGATACCGTAATTTACCCCTTTACAGTGATCGAAAATGATGTTAAAATAGGTAAACGCTGCTCTATTGGTCCCTTCGCACATTTAAGAAAAGGTACCCGCCTAAAAGATGATATCTTGGTTGGCAATTTTGTGGAGACGGTGCGTTCTACAATCGCAGAAAAATCATTCGCAAAGCATTTTTGCTATATCGGAGATGCCAAGCTTGGCCGTGCGGTAAATATCGGCGCCGGTACGGTTACGGCAAATTTCGACGGTAAAAGGAAGAATATTAGCTCGATTGGCGGCCATGCTTTTATCGGCTCGGACAGCGTGTTGGTCGCACCGGTAAAAGTAGGCAGGCACGCTGTGACTGGTGCCGGTTCAGTTGTCACGAAAAATGTTGCGGACGGAGCCACGGTGGTAGGGGTTCCGGCAAAACCATTCAAAACTACAAAGAGGTAAAAATGGATAAGCTCGCAGTATTTACTGGTAATGCGCATCCGGAATTAGCTGCAGACATTTGCAAGGCGTTGAAGATCAAGCTCTCCGAAGCTTTTGTCGGAAGGTTCAGCGAAGGGGAAATCCGAATTAAGATCGATGATAATGTGCGCGGCAAGGATGTTTTTGTGGTGCAGCCCACATGCCCGCCTACAAATGATAACCTAATGGAATTATTGATTATGATCGATGCGCTCAAGCGCGCTTCTGCGGCGAGGATTACCGCAGTGATTCCCTATTTCGGTTATGCCCGGCAAGACAGAAAAGACCAGCCGCGCGTACCAATTACCGCGAAATTAGTGGCTAATCTGCTCACGGTTTCCGGCGCAAACAGGGTCTTGACCATGGACCTGCATGCCGGCCAAATCCAGGGATTTTTCGATATTCCCGTGGATCACCTTTTTGCCGTAGGTGTAATCATTGAGTATCTGGAAAAATTAAAACTTAAAAATTTAGTTATAGTTTCTCCTGATGTCGGCGGCATAAAAATGGCCAGGGCTTATGCCAAGAGAATGGGCGCGGGTTTAGCGATTATCGATAAGCGCCGCGTTTCCCCGGAAAAAGCCGAGGCAATGCATATCATGGGCGAGGTAGCAGGAAAAGACGTCATCATCGTAGATGATTTAATTGCTACCGGAAGCTCGCTGATCGAAGCAGTGATAGCATTGAAGAAGGCAAAGGCTAATAGTATCCGTGCGGCAGTCAGCCACGGCGTATTATCCGGTCCGGCAAGAGAACGCATCGATCAATGCAATGAACTCAAAGAGCTGATTATTACCGACAGTATCCCGGTAACTAACCATAAGAAGCACCCGAAGATCAGGGTATTATCCATAGCTAAACTTTTAGGCGAAGCAATCACCAGGATCCACCGTGAGGAATCAATCAGCTGTTTGTTCGACAATATCAATAGGATATAATAAGCAATTTGAAAGGATGAAGTAAAATGGAAGAGATATTTTTGGAAGTAGAAATCAGAAAAGAAATCGGAAGCGGAAAGTCCAAAGGCCTGCGCGACCAGGGGTTTATCCCGGCGGTAATTTACGGCCAGGAGAAAGAAGCTCAACCGATTAAAGTCGGCCACAAACAGCTGCTGCAATTACTGCACCAGCGCGGCTTGGAGAACGTGGTTATTAACCTGAAGATCAAGGATGATAAAAAAGCCAAGGGCCGTCCCTGCCTGATTAAGGAATTACAGCATGACCCGGTAAAGGATGAAATTATCCATGTTGATTTTAATGAGATTTCCCTGACCGAAACAATCAAGGTCAATGTGCCGGTAGTTGCCAAGGGCGAGCCTGCAGGCGTTAAGCAGGATGGCGGTTCATTAGAGCATATCCTTTGGGAAATCGAAGTCGAATGTTTGCCTACGGATATCCCCAAAGGCATAGAAGTCGATGTCAGCGCCTTAAAGATCGGTGATTCCATACATATTAAAGACATTAATTTTCCGCCTAATGTAAAAGTTTTGTCTAGCCCGGAAACAGTGGTACTTTCTGTGGCTGCTCCGATCAAAGAAGAAGTGGCAGCTCCGGAAGCGGTTGAAGGCGAAGAGAAACAAGAGCCGGAAGTAATCAAGGAAAAGAAGGAAGTCCCGGCTGAAGGCGCAGAAGAAGGCAAAGAGAAAGAAGAGAAAAAAGAGAAAGAGAAGAAGTGAGGCTAATCGTCGGACTGGGGAACCCCGGCAGGTCTTATGCCGCCAATCGGCATAACGCAGGCTTTCTCGTAGTAAAAAATCTGGCAGCCAGGCAAAAGGTAACTTTAAAACAAGACAGCCGCTGCGCTTCTTTGACAGGAAAATTCAAGTTTTGCCAGGAAGAAGTTTTGCTGGCTTTGCCGCTTACTTTTATGAACCTCTCGGGGCAGGCGGTAAAGGCGCTGGCAAAGAAATATAAAATCGCCCTAAGCGATTTATTGGTAGTCTGCGATGACTTGGATTTGGAATTTGGCAGGCTGCGCCTGCGCGCAAGCGGCTCCTCAGGCGGGCATAACGGCGTTGAATCGATTATCGAGCATTTGGGGGGCAAGGAATTCGCGCGCTTACGCATCGGTATCGGCAGGCCCGCGCATTACCAGGATGCAGCGGATTATGTCCTGGAAGATTTCAGTAAAAAAGAAAAAACAGAAATAGAGGAAATATGCAATGAGGCAACGGAATGTTGCCTGGTTTGGATCAGAGAGGGCACTGCTAAGTGCATGAATGCGTTCAACAAAAGGAGCAAACTAAATGAAGAAGTATGAAGCGATGTTTATTTTAAAACCTGACCTGAATGAAGAAGCAAGGAAGGCTTTGTTTAACCAGATTGGCGACGCTATTACCAAAAATGGCGGGAGCGTAACTCAGGGGAGTATCTGGACAGAAAAGAAA
>JAQUMX010000059.1 GCA_028717885.1 Candidatus Omnitrophota bacterium | reverse complement strand
AGCGAATGCCCGCTTCTAATAGCGATCACATGCGCTTTTAAAGGAGAGCCTAAAAGATACAGATCGCCCAATAAATCGAGGATCTTATGCCTGATGAATTCATCTTCAAAACGCAGCTTATTTTTTACCACCCCGTTTTTTCCGACGACCAACGTGTTATCGTAATTTGCCCCGCAGCCTAACCCCTGGGATTGTAATTGCGCAGCTTCCTCCTCCAGGCAAAATGTCCTTGCCGGCGCAAGCAAAGCCTGAAAATTCTGGCCATCGATCTTTACTTCCAGGAATTGCGTCTTTAAGTATGGGTGGCGGTAATCCAGGGTATAAGAAATTTTAAACTCCGAAGAAGGAAATGCGATAATATACGAACCTTCCTCTTCGATAAAAATCGGGTCCTTCAAGGCAAAGACTTGCCTTTCTTTTTCCTGCTCTATTATGCCGGCTTTGCTTAACGCTTCAAGGAAATTCAGGCTGCTGCCGTCCATACCGGGGACTTCTTTGTTATCGATCTCGATAGTCAAATTATCGATTCCGCTTCCGGCTAAGGCAGACATCAAATGTTCGATGGTTTGAATATCAAATTCAGCCCCTCCGATAGAGGTGCGGCGAGGTGAGCGCGACTGCGCAAGCAGGCTGTTGATATCGGCTTTTACCTTAGGCTTGGCCGGTAAATCAGTGCGCACAAAATTTATTCCGCTGTCAACCGGGGCCGGTTTAAAGATTACTTTTACCTTATTGCCTGTATGTAAACCGATACCGCTAATACTGATTTCACGCTCGATTGTTTTCTGTTTTTCCATGGGATTAGTGTTTTAATTTTTCTTCTAGTTGCGCGATTTTCTTTTTCAGTTCCGCGACCATTTCGTAGAGCTTTGGAAGGTTTTGTACGCAGGCATTAACCTTTTTAGCGTGCTCGTGAGGCCTTGCCGGGTATCCGGAAACGATTGTGTTGGCAGGCACTGATTTAGTAACGCCTGCCTGGGCGGCAATAATTGCTCCGTCTCCGACGCTGATATGGCCGACTAACCCGGCCTGTCCGGCTAAAGTTGCTCCTTTGCCTATTACCGTGCTTCCGGAAATTCCTGCTTGGGCTACGATAATGGAATTTTCTCCGATCACTACGTTATGGGCAATCTGTACCAGGTTATCTATTTTTGTGCCGCGGCCGATCAAAGTTTTATCGAAACGCGCCCTGTCGATAGTAACATTAGCTCCGATCTCGACATCGTCTTCAACTACTACAGTGCCCACCTGCGGGATTTTATGATGCATGCCTTTAATAGTTGCAAAACCAAAACCATCCGAGCCAATCACTGTGCCGCTATGAATGATCACCCTACTGCCGATACTTACCCTTTCCCTAATAGAAACATTCGGATAGATCAAAGTTTGGCTTCCGATCTGCGTATGATGGCCGATAAAACAACCGGCATAGATAATTGTATCTTCTGCAATCGAAACATTATCGCCAAGTACTGCATATGGCCCGATAGCCGCGTCCTTGCCGATTTTAACATTCTTGCCTAAGATGGCCGTCGGATGAATGCCTTGGGGATGGCTAACCTCATTGGGCGCTACCAAAGAAAGTATCTTGGCAAATGCCAACGAAGGGTCTTGCGTGCGGATAATCGGCTTGGCTGCTTTTTCAATGTCCCGGGAGGTAATAATTGCCGAGGCCTGCGTTTTCTCGATAAAAGGCGCGTATTTAGGGTTAGCCAAAAAAGTAATATCCCCGGGGTTAGCTTCTTTTATCCCACAAACCCCAGTAATCACTATTTTTTCATTTCCGACGATTTCTCCGCCGATTAACTCGGCAATCTCCTGAAGCGTTTTTTTCATTATTTCTTGTATTCCTTATTCAAGATATCAATGATTTTATCGGTAATATCCATTCCCTTGGGCTGATAAGCAAGTGCCGCCGCGTCAAAGACCAGGGTAAAGCTTTCTTTCGAAGCGTACTTATCGATTGCATTTTTGATGTCTTTGGACAATTCGATAGTTTTATCAACCTGCTCTTTACGCAAGTCCGCTTGTTTCTCGCGCACCATATCCTGCAAAGACTTGATTTTATTTTCCAGCTCCGTATTCTTTGCTTCTTTTTCTTTGTCGCTTAAAAGATTGATCTTGTCCTGAAATGCTTTTACCTCATTGCGCTTCTTATCGATTTCATCGGTAAAAACCTTTTCTTTATCTTCCAATATTTTCATATATTCTTTGGCTTTTAAATAAGCATCTCCGATACGGTCAATGGAAACATAGCCGAACTTCTCCGCAGCCATCGCCATATTGCAGAACATAAACATCCCGATAATTACACCTGCTAATACTGCTGTTGCCTTTTTCATGAATCCTCCTTTAATGAGCACATAACTTACGAACACGAGAGTGTGAGTAAGTAATTGTGCGAATTAAATCCGCCAAGATTTGTGGCGGACAACCTTAAAACGGTTAGAACCCGCGGCTGAAACTGAAGTGAAATTTTCCGCTCTTGCGATTATCTTCACCCGGCTCTTTATTAAGCGGAATACCATAATCGAGCATTAACGGCCCGATAGGGGTTTTTACCCTTACCCCTAAGCCGATGCCGGATTTAAAACCACCACTGCTACTGACTCCAAAAGCATCCCGCGATGAACCGATATCGGAAAGCTTTTCCCAGGTGTTTCCTACATCATAAAACGCGGCGACTTTAAGGAAGCTAAAAAGCGGATAGGTATATTCGATATTTCCCACCAGCATTGAAGCGCCTCCCAGGGGGTCCTTACTTACCGGATCGACTGGGCCGACTTTTCTTTCATCATAACCTCTGATCGTGCTCGCACCTCCGGTAAAGAACCTTTCAAAGATCGGCACACGGTCAGTGCTGCTGTATGGCTGAGCCAACCCCACGCGCCCTCTTATTTCCAAAACAGAATTACGGAACATCGGGAAATATTGGCTTGCCCTGCCGAAAAATTTCCAGAAATCTTTATCCCCGCCAAGCCCGCCTCCTGCCCATTGGAAAGAACCCGTAACGAGGTTTCCTTTTGTGGTATCAAAAACATTATCGCGGCTATCAAAGGTAAAAACCGGGGTTATGCTGCTGGTAACATTTGTGCCGACTTCCTGCTTTAAATCATTGGTAGCATTATCATCGACATTGCTGATCTTTACCTTGTCATAACGGTACGCTATATCAGCGCGGATAAATTCAGAGAGCTCCTTGCCAAAGCGCAAATCACCGCCGGTAGTCTTCTCGTCATAACCGTAACCGACATCGGTGTCTTTACTATGCTCGTTTTGATAGGCATCAAAGCCTGCGGCAATAGGGTAATCGAACATCCAGGGCTCGGTAAAACTTAAATCATAGCCGCTGCTCACAGAACCGAAAGACGCACGGAATTTCAAATCCTGGCCGGCTCCGGTAAAATAAGGAAAATTTTTCCAGTCAAAGTTTTTCTGTTCCACTTCGGCAAAACCTACGAACTGATCCACCGTGCTGTAA
>JAQUMX010000058.1 GCA_028717885.1 Candidatus Omnitrophota bacterium | reverse complement strand
CAGGTTAACTGAATTAAGCTATATTATTAGACTCAAAATCATAAGGGGGGGGAGTAAGCATGAATAAAATGACCGTTAAAGATATTGATCTCAAAGGGCGCACAGTGCTGATGCGCGCAGATTTTAACGTGCCTCAGGATGCCGATCTTAATATTACTGACGACACGCGTATCCGCGCAACTTTGCCTACGATCAAATATATCCTGCAAAACGGGGCCAAAAGGCTGATACTAATGAGCCACTTAGGCAGGCCGGATGGAAAAGTAGTGGAAAAATACAGCCTTCAGCCGGTAGCCAAGAAACTCGGGGAATTATTAGGAGAACCGGTCAAATTTTTAGATGATTGCGTCGGCGATAATATTAAAAAAGAATGTGAAGGCACAAAAGAGAGAGTCGTACTCTTGGAAAATTTAAGGTTCCATGCCGAAGAAGAAACTAATGACGCTAACTTTGCGAAACAATTAGCTAGCCTGGGGGAGGTTTTTGTAAACGATGCATTTGGCACAGCGCATCGTGCCCACGCTTCCACCGAAGGGGTCACGCATTACCTTAAAGCAGTAGCAGGGTTCCTTCTGGAGAAAGAGATCCAATATTTAGGAGGTACGGTAGCCAATCCGCAGAAGCCTTTTGTTGTGATCTTAGGAGGCGCAAAGGTTTCCGATAAAATCGGAGTGATCGAAAACCTCTTGCCAAAGTGCGACATGATTCTGATTGGCGGTGGAATGTGTTATACCTTTCTTATGGCACAAGGTAAAAAAATCGGCAGCTCCAAGCTGGAAAAAGAAAAACTGGACCTGGCAAAGGGCTTATTGGCAAAAGCAAAACAGTTAGATAAGGAAATTGTACTGCCTATAGATAACCTAGTGGCGGACAAAATCGACGCTCAGGCAAAAACAGAACTTGTCGGAGAAAATATTCCCGACGGAAAAATCGGCGTAGATATCGGGCCAAAAACAATTGCCTTATTCGAAACAAAATTAAAAACCGCAAAGACTATTTGCTGGAACGGCCCCTTAGGGATCTTTGAAATGGACGCCTTCAGCAAAGGCACGGGAGAAATTGCGAAATTTATCAGCACCCTTCCTGCAACTACCATTATAGGCGGAGGAGATACTGCAGCAGCAGTAGCAAAGTTCAAGCTGGAAGATAAAATGACCCATATCTCTACTGGCGGTGGAGCCAGCCTTGAGTTTTTAGAGGGAAAAACTTTACCTGGAGTAGCTGCTTTGGCTAATAAAGCATGAGAAAAACTATCATTGCTGGAAACTGGAAGATGTACAAAACGATCAATGAGGCTATCGAATTGGTAAATGGCCTTAAGAGAGAGCTCTTTAACCTTGATTCTGCAACTATTGAAACTGTGGTCTGCCCGACTTTCACCGCCCTAAGTTCGGTCGCAGAAGTCCTAGTAGAATCAGAGATCCAATTGGGTGCACAAGATTGTTTTTGGCAGGAAGAGGGCGCTTTTACGGGTGAAATCTCCTGCAAGATGGTTAAAGACACCGGAGCCAAGTTTGTGATCATTGGCCATTCAGAACGCCGCCAATTCTTTGGCGAAACGAATGACTCCGTAAATAAAAAAATCAAAGCGGCCCTGCAAACCGGTTTAACACCGATTGTTTGCGTAGGAGAAACTTTAGCAGAGCGGGAAAAAGGTATAACCAATAAAATCCTGGAGGACCATGTCAAAGGGGCATTCAAGGACTTATCGCAAGAAGATGCATTAAAACTGGTAGTTGCCTATGAACCGGTCTGGGCGATCGGTACCGGAAAAACCGCTACTCCTGCCCAGGCAGAAGAAGCGCATAAATTCATTAGAGATTTAATTAAAAATATGTATAATATAGAGGCGGCTGGCAGCATCCGTATCCAATACGGAGGAAGTGTCAAGCCGGAAAATATCTCCGAACTCATGCAGCAGCCTGATATTGACGGCGCATTAGTCGGAGGGGCAAGCTTAAAAATCGAATCATTTGCCGCAATAGTCAAAAAGGCAGGAGAGGTAAAAAAATGATGGGGCTTATAATTTTTGTACATGCGACGGTTTGCGTATTATTGATTATTATAATTCTGATCCAGGCAGGAAGAGGCGGCGGCCTGGTAGAAGGATTTTCCAGTGTCGAATCGATGTTTGGCCCAAAAACCAATGCTTTTCTCACCCGCGCTACAGCCGTGCTGTCCGTAATGTTTTTTTGCACCTGTTTGCTCCTGGCGTTCCTTTCGGCAAGGCAAAGCCGGTCATTGATGCGTAATGTTACGCCGCTAAGTAATGCCGCGCCAATAACGGCTGCAGACAAAACAATGGTGCCGCCTTCTCAAGCTGAAACGCAGCCACAAGCAACAACCAAAACCGAAGCCCCAG
Source organism: Candidatus Omnitrophota bacterium (assembly GCA_028717885.1). GTDB lineage: Bacteria > Omnitrophota > Gorgyraeia > Gygaellales > Profunditerraquicolaceae > JAQUMX01. The sequence goes on along the minus strand of JAQUMX010000058.1, from coordinate 1,155 downwards.
AAGCAGAAAACACCACACCTCCTAAGGAGTTGCCGAAAACTGAATAAAAAAATATTCTGGATTTATGCTTTAAGTAGCGCGGTTTATTTTACCCAAGGAATCGAAGGACTCCCTTCCCAAGGCTTATTCTATTACCTCAAAGAAACTCTTAATTTCCCCCCGGAAAAAATCATGGTGATTTCCAGCATTACTGTCTCTGCCTGGCTGGTAAAGCCGCTGATTGGCTATTGTATTGACAATTATCTTAGTAAAAGGATGTGGGTTTTTCTTTCCCTGACTTTAGATATTATCTTAGTCGCTGTCGTCGGCTTAAAAATACTGCCCCTGGTAATCCTGATCGGCTTCCTGGTTTTTAATTCTACCAACGCCGCATTCCGGGACGTAGCAGTTGACGGCATCATGTGCGTTGAAGGCAAAAAATTAAGCGCCACCGGAAAAATCCAAAGCGTCCAGTGGATTTCGATTTCCGTGGCAAGCCTGCTTACTGGAATAGGAGGAGGGATTATTGCGGAAAAATGGGGCTATCAGGCAGCTTTTCTTTGCCTGATACCGGTATATATCCTTGTGGGCATTCCCGCATTTTTCTATACTGAAGAACACAGAGAGGAAATTCGTCAGCGCTCGAAATTACTCGCTGATATAAAAAAATTATTCGCGGACAAAAGAATATTAATTGTCGGATTATTTATCTTTCTCTATAAATATTCGCCTTCTTTTGGGACCCCGCTTTTTTTTATGCAACGTGATGAATTTAAATGGGGAAAGGTTTGGATCGGCACATTGACCACTATTAGCACGGTCTTTGGAATCATTGGAAGCTTACTTTACTATAAGCTGAGCACAAAAATCAATATAAAGAAATGGTTGTATTTTAGCGTTTTTTTAGGCGCAGTTACCACTTTAAGCTACCTATATTACACACCGGTTACGGCAGTAGTTTACGATATTATTTACGGGCTGATGGGAATGTTTATCTTCCTGATGGTTATGGATTTCATGGCAAGAAATTCTACTAAGGGATTAGAAGCTACTTCTTTTGCGCTTTTATGCAGTTTCAGCAACCTGGCTTTGATCAGCAGCAATCTTTCCGGTGCATACCTGCTGCCGTTGATTGGCTTAAAATGGCTGATTATAATCTCAGCTTTAACCAGTTTT
>JAQUMX010000057.1 GCA_028717885.1 Candidatus Omnitrophota bacterium | reverse complement strand
CTTCGCCTTACCACGCCGGCAAGGTCAAAGAAAGAGAAGATATTATTAAGAAACAGGCAAAGGATAACCGCGTTGCCATTGCCTATGTAAATTTAGTCGGGGGCCAGGATGAACTGGTTTTTGACGGGCAGAGCATGGTTGTGGATACCAAGGGAAAACTAATTGCCCGGGCAGGCGCTTTTAAGGAAGAATTATTAATCGCTGATTTAATGCTCCCCTTCGGGAAGAAGCCCTCTGCGAGGGGGATAGTAAATGTTTGCCTTAAGATTAGCGAAAATGAAAAGCCCGTTTCTGCTACAAGGAAGGCTCCGCTATTAAACCCAGTCGCCGAAGTTTATCAAGCGCTTGTGTTAGGCTTGCATGATTATGTCACAAAGAATAACTTCGCAAAAGCTGTGATCGGCTTAAGCGGCGGGATAGATTCCAGCTTGGTAGCCAGCTTAGCAGTGGATGCTTTGGGGAAAGAAAATGTAGTGGGCGTATTCATGCCGTCGGAATATTCTTCTCAAGAATCACAGGAAGATGCGTTTGCTTTGGCGCAAAATTTAGGGATCCAATTTTTCACAGTTCCCATTAACGGTATTTTTAAAGCGTATCTTTGGGAATTAAGGGATTGTTTTTCCGGAAAGCAGCCTGATATTACCGAAGAAAACCTACAGGCGCGCGTAAGAGGCAATATTCTCATGGCGCTCTCCAATAAATTTAGATGGCTGGTTTTAACTACCGGCAATAAATCTGAAATGAGCACAGGCTACTCCACACTTTACGGGGATATGGCTGGAGGCTTTGCCGTGATCAAGGATGTGCCGAAGATTTTAGTCTATCGTTTAACTGAATACAGGAATTCGTTTTCTAAAGTAATCCCCGAGCGCGTCATTACCAAAGCGCCCACAGCGGAATTGCGGCCGAACCAGAAAGATAGCGATACCTTGCCGCCCTATGAAACTTTGGACGCAATTTTAAAAGCCTATGTTGAACAGGACAAGGATTTAAACAAGATTATTTCTCTCGGATTTTCCGAACACGATGTGCGCAGGGTTTTAGAGATGGTTGACAGGAGCGAGTATAAGCGCAGGCAATCCCCCCCGGGAATCAAAATTACCCACAAATCGTTTGGCAAGGACCGCAGGATGCCGATTACCAACAGGTATAAAGGTTAAATGGACAGGTTTATCAAAGCGGCGATCGAAGAAGCCAGGTTAGGATTACAAGAAGGCGGTATTCCCATCGGTTCGGTTTTGGTAAAAGACGGCACAATTTTAAGCCGGGGCCACAACCGGCGCGTACAGGATAATGATCCGGTAATGCATGCGGAAATCGATTGCCTGCGTAAAAGCGGCAGGATCGGTTCTTACCAGGATACCGTGCTTTATTCGACTTTAATGCCTTGTTTTCTTTGCGCCGGAGCAGTGGTGCAATTTGGCATTAAAAGAGTTGTTGCCGGTGAATCGGAAAATTTTAGCGGAGCAAAGGAATTTATGGAAAAGCACGGAGTGGAGGTAATTGACCTGGATCTGGAAGAATGCAAACAGCTGATGCATGAATTTATTAATAATAACCCCAAGCTTTGGAAAGAAGATATTGGGAAATTGTAAAGGAGAGTTTTGATGAAAGAAAAAATCGAAGCAGCTTTAGCGAAGATCCGGCCGAATTTACAGGCTGATGGCGGAGATGTAGAATTGGTAGAAGTAACTGCAGACGGGGTTGTGAAGTTAAAGCTTAAAGGCGCCTGCGGTTGCTGCCCGATGTCGCAGATGACCTTAAAAAACGGGATCGAGCGGCTTTTAAAACAGGCAGTGCCGGAAGTTAAAGAGGTTGTGGCAGTATAAGTAATGCGCAAGTTAGCAAAGTTAAGGAAGATTTTAAAAGAGCTGGATTCGGCAGTGCTGGCTTTTTCCGGCGGGCTGGACAGCTCTTTTTTATTGAAAGTAGCAAATGACTGCCTGGGAAGTAAATTGCTGGCAGTTACAGCCGATTCTCCGACCTATCCGAAGTCAGAATTAAAATTTTCCCGCAAACTGGCAAAATCTTTGCATGCCCGGCACAGGGTGATCCATACCTGCGAACTGAAAGACCGGAAATTTTCTGCAAACCCCGTTAATCGCTGCTATTACTGCAAAAAAGAATTGTTCTTCAGGCTTAAAGAGATCGCCAAGAAGGAAAAGTTAAAATTTGTCATCGACGCTGCCAATATTTCTGACGTAAATGATTTTCGCCCGGGCAACAAAGCAAAAAAAGAAATGGGTATTTGTTCACCTTTGATAGAGGCAGGTTTTGATAAGGAAGATATCAGGAAATTAAGCAAATTGATGGAATTGCCTTCCTGGGATAAGCCGGCTGCTGCTTGTTTAGCTTCCCGCATTCCGTATGGAAAGCAAATTTCTCCCACAGTTTTAAGGCGGATAGAAAATGCAGAAGAATTTTTGAAAGAACTTCGAGTGGGGCAAGTAAGGCTAAGGCATTACGATAATTCCTGCCGGATAGAGGCTTTGCCGCAGGATTTTTCTCGCTTAGTTAAACACCGTATAAAAATCGTCAAGAAATTAAAGGCATTAGGGTATAATTACGTAAGCCTTGATTTGCAGGGATATCGCACGGGAAGCTTGAATGAGGCTTTAAAAAAATGAAAAGAATATATTTGGATTACGCGGCAACTACTCCTGTGGATCCTTTGGTGGTCAAGGCTATGCTTGCCTTTTTTAGCGAAAAGTTCGGCAATCCTTCCAGTATTCATTCTTTTGGCCAGGAAGCAAAAAAAGCTATCGAAGATGTGCGCGAAAAAATCGCCGCAATTTTAGGGGCGGTGCCTGAAGAAATAATTTTTACTTCCGGAGGTACAGAGTCGAATAATTTTGCGCTTTTAGGCGTGGCGGCAGCTTTAGAGAAAAAAGGCGACCATATTATAACTTCGGCAATTGAGCATCACGCGGTTTTAGGGCCTTGTGGATTTCTTGAGAAAAAAGGTTTTAAAATTACCAGGTTAGGGGTAGATAAATCCGGATTAGTTTCTCCCGAAGAGGTAAAAGCGGCGATTACCGATAAGACAATCCTGATTTCCGTTATGCATGCGAATAATGAAATCGGCACTATCCAGCCGATTAAGGAAATCGGACGCATAGCTAAAGAACGCGGAGTTTATTTTCATTCCGATGCCGTGCAGACAGTAGGGCACCTGCCAATAAGTGTGGATGATTTAAATGTTGATCTACTCTCATTGTCAGCGCATAAATTTTACGGGCCAAAAGGCATAGGCGCTTTATATGTTCGTAAGGGTACTCATATCGAAAAGTTTTTGCACGGCGCAGGCCAGGAGCGGGGCTTACGCGCTTCTACGCATAATACCAGCGGGATTGTCGGAATGGGTAAAGCCCTAGAAATCTCCGCGGCAAAACTTAAGAAAGAAACAATTCTTCAGGCTAAGTTACGCGACCAGATGATTAAACAAATCGAGAAAAATATTCCCGATGTATTTTTAAACGGGCACCGTACTAAGAGGCTGAGCAATAATATTAATTTTTCTTTTAAAGGTGTTGAGGGGGATACGCTCTTAGTGAATCTT
>JAQUMX010000056.1 GCA_028717885.1 Candidatus Omnitrophota bacterium | reverse complement strand
CTTTGACGCTAAAGCTTAATTCGCCTTTGGCGACTTCCTTGTTCCCTACCTCTGCCAAGGCATTGACGATTGCGGCGTTGGAAACAACTTTCACCGGTTCGACAGTAAGTTTCAACTGGTCGCCGGGAACCACGGGGCTGGTGAATCTCACCTTTACAGAGCTTAAATAATAGGTTTTCTGATTTTGCGCCGCACTCTCCTGCCCGTCACAAAAAAGCATGATCGCACTCTGCGCCATTGCTTCGATAATCAAAACACCCGGCATGATCGGCGCCTGCGGAAAATGCCCGGCAAAAAACTTCTCATTGATAGTAACATTCTTGATTGCAATAACCTTCTTCCCGGGCTCAAGCTCAATCACCCGGTCAATCATCAAAAAAGGAATTCGCTGCGGTAAAACCTTCTGGATCGCCTCGATATCGAGCATATTATCCTCCGGCGCTTAAATATTCCTTTGCCACCCTTACGGTTTCCCTTAAAGTAGTCAGCTGCGTAAGTTTCTCTTCCGGGATAGCAATTTTATATTTTTTTTCGATTGCCGCCATGATTTCTAGGGCCATCATCGAATCAACCCCCAAGTCTTCAAAGAATTTCGCATCCGGCGTAATATCTTCGGGTTTTTTTTCGATAATTTCCGCAATCAAACTTTTAATTTCATTCTCCAGCTGCTCCTCTTGCATCTTAAATCCTCCTCTTTATTGCTTTACCTGCTTAAATAACCTATAAAAACTTAATATTAAGTATAAATCTTAACATATCATGCGCAAAGCTGCAAGCACCATTACAGAAGATTAGCTTCTTTTCCGGATAGCCTCGTAAACCCGGTCCTTGATTGTATTGTAAATTGCCTTATTGCCCAAAGCATTCCAATGCATATCGCCTAAAGAAAAATACAGATTCTTTTTTTCTGCTTTATAAAAAGCTGCCATCTCTAGTGTCGGATCAATACAATCTATGTTTTCCTTCTTACAGAAATCCATAATCAGCTTATTTGGCTTATCCAGATCAAAGGCTTCTCTTTTTAAGCCATAATACAGCACTGTTGCGTCCCAATCCTCCTGCTGCACCTGGAACCGCTGAGGAAAAAGAACTACGATAAATTTAAAATGGTATTGTTCCGATAGATTTTTTAAACCTAGCAGGCTTTGCAACAGATTAGCATACGCACTATTAATTTCCGCAGGGGGATCTTTAATATAAAAACCCAGCCCGTTACAAAGATCGTATAAGTTCAAATAATTCTCCCCGCAGCGGCAGATTGTTTCTCCCTGATATCGCCGGAATAAATTGCTCAGACGAGTATAAAGCAAAGATTTATCTAAAATTGGATGGGCTATCCCATTAACCTGAAACGGCTCTCCAGACAAACAGTCTTGCGGTATTTCCTTATTCACCTTGGTAATATCTACATACGAATCTTCAAGCATATCATTACCCAGGGTAATGCCCAAAATTACGACATTTGGCTTCAATTTGATCCCCTGAGCAGATAGATAACTCAAGCTAAGCCGAGGGTGCAAAATACATGAAATGAGGACTTCATATCTATTGCCGTCTTTTTTTGAATTCAGATAGTTATCCAACAACCAAGAAAAAGTTTGGTTCTGAGCAATCCTGTAACCTGTAGTAAAAGAATCTCCTAGAGACAATATTCGAATAACGTCCGGATCAGGGTTTAACGCTACGTTTTTATTATACCTGAACCCCATGGAATTCGTCCGGAATCTTACCGGCCTGCCATACCCTCCAATGACCAAATGATTAAAATCAGCTTTTAATAATCCGCCCAGGCTAAACTCTGTCGTAACATCAAAATTCGGCCTGAATACATCGAGATAATCCAAGTGAGTAATAGAACTAAAGAATTTATCCGTACCGCGGCAGATTACTTCACCTAGCGCAACACTTACAATCAGTATGATTGCTACAAGGATGCCGGCGAATATAGCCTTTTTAAAAATTCCCATTATTGTATGAATAATCCGCCGTCAATCACCAGCACTTGGCCGGTAATAAAATTTGCTGCGTCACTTAAAAGGAATTTAACTGTTCCAGCCAGGTCTTCAACTTTTCCGAAACGGCCCAGAGGGATATTTTTGATCATCGCATTCTTATAATCTTCTTTTAACCCGGCAACCATATCAGTTTCGATAAACCCCGGGGCAATGGCATTTACCCGGATATTATAAGCTGCCACTTCCCTGGCTAAAGATTTGGTAAAACCGATAATCCCGGCTTTGGAAGCGGCATAATTCGTCTGCCGGCTCATTCCGGCAATGCCGCTTACCGAGCTCATATTAATTATCTGGCCGCTTTTTTGTTTTAGGAAGGTCACGATACAATGGCGGCTGACATTAAACACGCCGGTAAGGTTTGTATCGATTACCTCCTGCCATTCCTCTTTACCCATCATCATTAAAGCCTTATCCTTGGTAATCCCGGCATTATTGACGAGAAAATCCAGCCTTCCTAAAGCTTGCTTTGCTTTTTCTACCATCTCTTTTGATTTCTCGAAATCCCGGACATCGGTTTGGATGGCAATTACTTTACTGCCGATTTTTTCGATTTCCTGCACAAGGCTGTCGGCATCAAGGCTACTCTTTAAATAAGTAAATGCAATATCTGCGCCCTCCCTGGCTAATGCCAAGGCAAGCCCTCTGCCGATCCCCCTGGATGCCCCGGTAATAATCCCTGCTTTTCCTTTTAAAAACATTTTTATCCTCTATATTTTGAAATTACCAAGCTGGAATTGCAGCCGCTGGGGCCAAAAGCATTTACCAGCACGTTTTCTATTTTTGCGCTGCGCGGCATATTTACCACATAATCCAAATCACAATCCGGGTCTTTTTCCTGATAATTGATTGTCGGAGGAAGCATTTGTTTTTCCATTGCGCCAATTGCCACAGCCAGGTTTAAGCTTCCGGAGGCGCTAAAAGACTCGCCGAGCATGGATTTAGGCGCGCTTAGCGGGACTTTTTTCGCATTGTTTCCAAGAATATTTTTTATTGCTTTGGTCTCAACCAGGTCAGCGCCGGATGAATTTGCCGCAGCACAAATATAATTTATCTCTTCCGGTTTGATTCTGGATTGCGCCAGCGCCGAGAGCATTGCCTGGGTAAGCCCTTTTGCGCTTAAGTCATACTCATTGAGCGCATGCGGAGTAAAACCCGTGCCATAACCTTTTACCTCAGCATAAATTTTTGCTTTTCTTTTGATTGCGGAATCTAATTCCTCAAACAAGAAAATAGCGCTGCCCTCCCCAAGGATTACGCCGTTTCTCCTGCGGTCAAAAGGGCAGGAGATTTCCGGCTTCCCCTCTTTTGTGCCGGCAAGGCAACCGGTTTTAAGAAAACTCAAAAATAGCTGTGGGCATAACTCTTCCACTCCTCCGCTTAAGACAAAGGACGCCCTATCCAGCCTTAAAAAATCCATGGCAAAACCAATTGCATCAAGGCTGGCAGAAAATCCCGTAGAAACCGTAGTGTTAAACCCCTGAATATTGAAACGGATAGAAGCCTGGCTGGCCGGAGAATTAATTACCGTATTGGGAAAAAACGCGGGGTTCACATAACGCGGCCCCTCTACCAGCGCTTCTTTATCAAAA
>JAQUMX010000055.1 GCA_028717885.1 Candidatus Omnitrophota bacterium | reverse complement strand
AAAATCTTGATTACGTGTATGGTAAATTGAAGAGTAATGGTAAACTGTTTCTTTCAGGTATTCTTAGAAAAGAGGAAAGAAATATGATAAATTTCCTCAATAAGAAAAGATTTACTGTTCTTGAGATTATTCGTAAATCGGAATGGATAGGTATTTATGCTGTCAAAGATATTAGTAAATAATTATTATACTGGATTCGCTCCAGACCCATTACTTGAAAATTTCAAGATATTATTGTTCGGTAAAAAGTTTAACCTTGAAAAGATTATTTCTAAAGGATATGCAACTCCTGCTGCTAAATGGATTATTGAAGAAACAAATGAATTTGTATTGTTGCTGAAAGGAAAAGCCGAACTTGTTTTTGAAGATGAGCAGAAGATTAAACTGACTGAAGGTGATTATTTTGTTATACCAAAAAAAACTAAACATAAAGTAACTCGTACTTCCAGAAGACCATTATGTTACTGGTTAACGATACATTATAAATAAATTAATTATTATGAAACCATCATTACTTAGCTTTGATTCAAATGGAAAACCGGTTCATTCGAATGAATATAAAAGACAAAGGATTTTTAATTGGCTTCCTTTGGGTTTAACCTATGCATTTCTTTATATGGCACGTTATAACCTTACTGTATCAAAGAATGCACTCGGCAGCTTAATGTCCAAAGAGGATTTTGGAATCATTTTTGCTGCAGGTACTATTACTTATGCATTCTCGTTTCTTATAAACGGACCTCTGACAGATAAATTTGGAGGCAGAAGGTCAATATTACTCGGTGCAGGAGGTGCTGCTGTTATGAATCTGTTCATGGGCTTATTTTTGTACGGCATTTTAAGTTTGGGTTGGAATCTGAATCTAACGGTTGCTTTTTCTATCCTTTACGCACTCAACATGTATTTCCAGAGTTTTGGAGCTGTCGCTATTGTTAAAGTAAATTCTTCTTGGTTTCATGTGAAAGAAAGGGGTATTTTTGGTGGAATATTTGGAATACTGATATCGCTTGGTTTATACTTTGCATTCGACTGGAGTCAATATATTGTAAATTTTGTAGAAAAAATTGATCCAGCTAATCCAAGCTACTGGTTTGTTTTCTGGGTACCCGCAGCAATTCTCATATTCTGGTTTATTTATGATATCTTAAAGTTAAGAGATTATCCCTCGCAGGCTGGCTACGAGGATTTTGATACAGGAGATGCTTCCTCGGGTGATGAATCTGCATTCTCCCTAAAAGAAGTTATTAAGAAAATATTTACAAATAAAGTTATTATATTCGTGGGTTTGATTGAATTCTGTACTGGTGTTTTAAGAAATGGTGTAATGCATTGGTTCCCTATTTACGCAAAAGAACAGCTTGTTACAGCTGGAGAAATGGTGTCATCATGGAATTTCTGGCTGAATAACTGGGGGTTATTATTAATGGTCGCAGGAGCTTCGGGAGGTATGCTTGCAGGATGGATGTCAGATAAATTCTTTGGTTCAAGACGTGCACCGGTTGCTGGTATATTATATACAACCCTATTACTTGCGACTATCGGAATGATTTTTACAATGCATAATAACCCTTGGGGGCTTGGAATCTTAGTTTTTATTATTTCAATAGCAGTTATTGGAACTCATGGGATGTTAAGTGGTACTGCTACAATGGACTTCGGAGGTAGAAAGTCTGCAGGAACTGCAGTTGGATTAATTGATGGACTTGTATATTTGGGTACGGGTGTCCAATCTTTATCTTTAGGATTCATAACAAGCTGGAATTGGAATTACTGGCCTATATTTCTTATTCCGTTTGCTCTATTGGGAATCTATTTTACAAAAACAATCTGGAATGCATTCCCAAAAGGTAAAAAAGCAGTTCATTAGTTCAGAAATTTTGCATTTTAACCTAGTAATGTCATTTATTTTTATATTAATTAATAATATATTTCTTTCATTAATTTAAGTACTTATAATATATAATATATTTAATATTATTTTACTTTGATTAAATGAATCATATGTATTAAAACAATAATCTATAGATTTTATATTACTAATTTTACATTTTAAAGTTTAAGAAATAGCTAATATGGCACCCAAGGAACAAAATTCAGCAGGACGAAAAACATCCAATCAACTGCCAATTAATAACATAAAGGAATATTTAACAATAATTCGAAATAACATCGTTCCTATTTTATTAATTTTCATCACAAGTGTAGTTGTAACTATTGTTTATGTTACAAATGCAATAGATATTTTCAAAACTATAACAACTTTGAAAATAACAAAACCTCAAGGAAGTATTCTTTCTTCTTCTCTTATACCTGAAGCAGAAAGCTTTCAAAATGATAGATTTATTTCAAATGAAATTGAGATTCTAAAAAGTAATTCTATTAGGGAAAAGGTTTCAACGACTGTAATTGATTCATTCAATGTCATAAATGATAGAAAAAAATTTTATTATTTATTAGGTGAAAAAAATGACGTTAAAGACAGTATAATAAGTTATAAAAAACTTACTACCTTATTAAATAAAATTGTATCGATTAATCAAAAAAGGGGGCTTGACATTGTCGAAATAGAAGTAGAAAGTCCTTCAAGTTTTGAAGCAATGATAATTGCAAATATTTATGCTAATGTTTATCAGAAAATTAGTCTTGATTTTAGCAGGAGGGAGTTAACAACCATAAGAGAGTTTCTTGCTCTTGAAAAGGATAAAAGATTTAATGATCTTACCACATCTGAAGGAGCCATTCAGGACTATCAGCAAAGAGGCGGAATCCTTTTCCTTGATGATCAATCCAAAAAGATTGTTGATGAATTATCAGATTATCAGGCAGAAAGAAATGCTGCCGAAGTAATGTTACAGGCGAGCCAGAAAGCAAGTAGTGAAATTAAAGACGAAATATCTAAAGTTGATAAAAGTTTGATTGATTATATTAATGGTCAGCTTAGCGAGTCGTATTTTGAAGAATTGCAGAAGAAAATTGTTGAACTTGAAGTTCAGAGAGATGTGGAGGTTTCAGTATTAACTGATCCAAAATTGAAAGACAGGATTAATAACGAATATCAGAAAAAGATAGATCCTTTGAAAAAGACTCTCGACGATAAAATGGCAATCGTTAAAACCGGTATATTAGCAAATACCCCACAAGAAAAAAGTTTAATAGCACAGAAACTATTTGAATCAGAACTTGATGTTATAAAAAATAGAGCAAAATTAGCACCACTGAATAAAGTCATATCAAAGATTCAGGGATTATTTGATAAACTGCCTGCTCAAAGCATAGAGCTCGCAAGACTTGAAAGGAATAAAAAGTCCTATGAAAAATTGTATCTTACTTTAGAAGAGAAATATCAGGAAGCTCTTGTAAACGAAAGAGCAAAACTTGGGAATGTTATCATTATTGATAAAGCACAATTAGCGGATAAACCTTCAAAGCCAAATAGGCAACTAATTGTAACTGCTGGAGCAATTCTAGGGCTAGCACTTGGGGTTGGTTTTGCTTTTCTTCGCAATTATCTTGATCGGTCAGTTAAAACACCTGAAGAGATTGAAGGCAAAGGAGTTTCTGTCCTTTCTTGGATACCTTCAATCGAAGAACTGAAAGATCTTGGTTCTTCACAGTTAGAATTTATTGTTGCAAACAAACCGAATGCTACTGCATCAGAATCGTTTAAAGCTTTAAGAACCAGAG
>JAQUMX010000054.1:2030-3875 GCA_028717885.1 Candidatus Omnitrophota bacterium | reverse complement strand
AGGCATGCAGTCTTCAAAAATTATCGTTGCGATCAATAAAGACCCGGAAGCGCCGATTTTTAAAGTTGCTACTTACGGCATTGTCGGCGACCTTTTTCAAATCATCCCTGCTTTGACAAAACAATTTAAAGCCGCGCTCAATAAATAAAGTTTCAGGCAAAAACCTTCCGGAAAACGTTTTCTTTTTTTTCATAATTTTTCTTGAAATTCGCAAAAAACCTGTCAAACTTTACTTAACAGCTGTTGAATGAATAGCTTTTAACGCAAAATAAAAAACGCATGAACGATTCGCAATACCGAGAAAAACGCGCTTATCCACGTTTCCCCGTCAGCATCCCGGTGACTTGCCGAGATTCTACGCACGATCAACAAATTTACGCGCACACTTGCGACATCAGCGCCAAAGGGCTCTGCCTATTGGTTGATGTAGCGGTACCGGAAGGCATCCACCTCGATTTATCCCTGCAAATGCTCGACGACAAAAATGATATCTGCAAAAAAGGCAAAGTTGTTTGGTCCTCAAAATTAGAATCCGGAAAATACCGTATCGGCATCTCTTTAGAAGACCAAAAACTGGAAGCCGTCCCAATAGTCCTGCGCACGATTATGTCGCGCAGAACCGGCTATTAATTCTCTCCTAAAAGCGTTCCCTCATTCATAACCCATTTATTTACAATAATTTATAAAATCATTTTAATCGGTTAATTTTTCCGCATAAACTATAAAAAATCTATTATAATCTTAACATAAATATGTCAATGAATGTCAACATTTTCCTTGACAAAAAATGATTCATTTTTTATAATATGTAAAATAAGAGGTGAAGAATGATCTTAAACAACGGATTAATGACTATCGACGATCTGGCTCAATATTTAAAAGTTACGCGCCGGACAATTTATGAATGGCTTAAACATAACAAAGTTCCGGCAGTAAAAATCGTCGGGCAGTGGCGATTTAAGAAAGATAAAATCGATGCCTGGATCGAAAATAAATCCCTACACTAAAATAGGAGAGGGCAATGTATTTTAAGAAACTGGAACTTGTTGGGTTTAAATCTTTTGCCGATAAAACCACACTTCATTTTGAACCAGGAATTACTGCCGTAGTAGGCCCAAATGGCTGCGGAAAGAGCAATATCTTTGACAGTATCCGCTGGGTGTTAGGCGAACAATCAATCAAGCAATTACGCGGCTCGCAATCGCAAGATGTAATTTTCAACGGAAGTGACTCCAAAGAGCCGTTAGGCATGGCAGAAGTAACGCTTGCCTTTGACAATACTAATCGATATTTTAATGTCGACAATAATGAGGTGGCGATTTCCCGCCGTATTTTCCGTTCCGGAGAAAGCGAATACCTTTTAAACAAGCAACAAGTGAGGTTAAAAGATATCCTGGATTTATTACTCGGCACAGGGATAGGTTCGGAAAGTTATTCATTGGTGCAGCAGGGAAAAATCGACCTGGTCTTAAGTTCGCAGCCGGAAGACAGAAGGCTGGTATTCGATGAGGCTTCGGGAATCACCAAATATAAGGCGCAGAAGAAAGAGGCGACAAGAAAACTCGAAGAAACCGAGCAGAATTTATTACGGCTTAATGATATCATCTTGGAAGTAAAGCGGCAGATCGGCTCTCTTGAGCGCCAGGCAAACAAGGCACGCAGGTACAAGGAAGTTTTTGAAGAATTAAAAACCAAAGAGGTTAGCCTCGCGCTCTTACAGAAAAATTCGATTACCAAACTTAAGGACGAGCTGATTGTTGAACTGCGCGGCCTGGAATTAAAAGAATCGCAAATCCTGGAAAATATCAAAGAACAGGAAGCTAAAGTTTCCACGCGCCGCAGAGA
>JAQUMX010000054.1:0-1930 GCA_028717885.1 Candidatus Omnitrophota bacterium | reverse complement strand
ATAATGAGGAGCTATCATTAAGCGCTTTGTCTTCGGATATCCAAAACCTGGAAAACGAATCCTTGAGCCTGGCTTCGCAGAAGGAATTCCTGGAAAAACTCAAGTCAAAATACGATGATATCAGCGAAGTAATGAATGCTACGGTTATCCTGGATGAACCTCCGAAAGAAAACTTAAGCGGCCTGGTGGTAAAAATAAAGGCCGGTTCCCAGGAAGAAAAAAATAAACTCTACGGCGAAGCAAAATCCTTTGACTTAGACGCTTCAAAAGTCAACCAGAGGCTCGATGAAATTCAGCACAGAATAGATTCATTAAAAGTAATCAAGAACCTTAAAGAAAGCGCGATCTCCGGGTTTAAAAACGAATCCAACGGCTTACAAGCAGAATTGCGCACTCAGGAACTTGCCCTTATTGATAAACGCGCAATACAAAAGAATGTGCTCGAGCAGGCTAACCGCATTAACGAAGAGGAGAATATCTTAAACCTGGAGCTAAAAGAAGTGGAGGCGGAATTACTTAAGCTACAGGAGGGGATTAACACCCGGCAATTAGACTTAACTCACCTCGAACAACTGCAAAAAGATACCGATAGCCTGATCCAAAACGCGCAGAATTCCATTAGCCTGAATAACGCGCACAAAGAAGAAACAGTAGTAGCGATTACCCAGGTTAAAACCGAGATTGACGGATTGCTTAACCGCATTAATTCCGATAGCGACGCTTTAAGAATAATCGAAGATGCCTATAACCAGGAAAGGGATAATATTGCGGCATTAAATAGCCAAATCCAGGAAGAGGATAACCGGCGTTTAAGCCTGGAAACGGAAATCAAAGACCTGCAAGAAAATATCCTGCAGGATACTAAAAATATCGAAAATCAAAATTCACTTCTAAAAGAAAAAGAGGTTCAATACGCGCAAATCAGCGAAGACTCCGGAGGCGACCTTGAAGCAATAGATATTCAAAAAAAAGAGCTGGATACATTAAAGAACCGTTTATATGAATTACAAATGCAGAACAAAGACCTGGATTTCAAATTTTTAAGCCTTAAAGAAAGGATTTTGCAGGGCTATAAAATCGACCTGGAACAGGTATTGGATCCGGCGCCTGATATCGATGAAACTATCGCTACGCAAGAGATCGGGAGGCTAAAAGAAAAACTCGATTCCTACGGGACAGTTAATCTGGTAGCTATCGAAGAATACGACGAATTAAAAAAGCGCTACGACTTTTTGACCCAGCAGCAAACCGACCTTTTAACTGCTAAGGAGTCCCTGCACAATGCGATTCTAAAAATTAACCGCACCACCAGGCAAATGTTCGTTGAGACCTTTGAAAAAGTAAAGGTGGAATTCCGTAATTATTTCCGCCTGCTTTTTAATGGAGGCGACGCCCAACTTTTCTTGACCGACGAACAGGATCCTTTGGAATCAGGGATCGAAATCATCTGCCGGCCTCCGGGAAAGAAACTACAGAACGTGCTTTTACTCTCAGGCGGGGAAAAGTCGCTTTCGGCAATCGCTTTGATTTTCGCGATCTTTAAAATCAAGCCTGCGCCTTTCTGCATCCTGGATGAAATCGACGCAGCCCTTGACGAAGCTAATGTCGACCGCTATTCGAAAATGCTACATGAATTTTCCCATACCTCGCAGTTCATCGTGATCACTCACAACAAAAAGACGATTGCCAATGCGGACGTTATGTACGGGATTACGATGCAGGAATCCGGGGTCTCAAGGATTGTATCGGTAAAATTCGCCAAAGATAAACCGCTAAAAGATAAGGAACCGGAAACGGTGGCCGAACCGGTTTAAGCCAGCTAACAACAGGTATTATTCTTGCCTTTGCTTTTTGCCTGATAGAGGACTTTGTCGCAGAAATTTGTCAATTCCGAAGGGGTAGAGCCGTCTTTGGGAAAAGTAGCGATCCC
>JAQUMX010000053.1 GCA_028717885.1 Candidatus Omnitrophota bacterium | reverse complement strand
TACCCGATAAATTTGCAGCTTTCACAGCCTTTACCGTGGTAAATTTTCATCCCTTTAAAAATTGCCGGAAGGTTATCCTTATTTTTCAGCTCTTCCTTACAATTAGGGCAGATTACACGGATCAACCTTTGTGAGATAAAGGCATTTACCGACGAGGCTACCAGATACGGTTCAATCCCGATATCCATTAAACGGGTGGCACCGCTGCATGAATCATTCGTATGCAGAGTAGAAAATATGAGGTGCCCGGTTAAAGCCGTACGGATTGCCAATTCCGCAGTTTCCAGGTCGCGCACTTCTCCGACCATCATGATATCCGGATCATGGCGCAAGACACTGCGCAGCGCATTAGCAAAAGTAAAACCGATTTCCGGCTTAACCTGCAATTGAACGATACCCATCAATTCGTATTCGATGGGGTCTTCGATAGTAATGATCTTAACCGCGTCTTTATTCAATTTACTTAGGCAGGCATAAAGCGTAGTAGTTTTTCCGCTTCCGGTTGGGCCGGTTAAGAAAATAATTCCATGCGGTTTCTGCATTAGCTCCTCTAATTTGGAAAGATAATCCTGCGGCAAACCCAACTCTTCTAAATTAAAAAGTAAATGCACGGGTAAAATCCTGATCACCACATTTTCCCCGTAAATCGAAGGGATAATCGAGATTCTCAAATCGACTTGTTGATCGGCAATCTTGATAATCGCCCGACCGTCCTGCGGCAGGCGGCGCTCCACCACATTAAGGTTAGAAAGAATTTTAATTCTCGAGATAATCGAAAGGTATAAATACTGGATATCTTCCGGCATGCGCATATCATAAAGCACGCCGTCGATCCTTTGCCTGATGCGCACTTTATTGCGGTATGGTTCGATATGGATATCCGTCGCTCGCGAGGAAATTGCTTCGGAAAGAATCTGGTTCACTAATTTAATTACCGAGGCGTCCTGCGCGGATTTTTCCAGGTCTTCGATCTCATCTGCTTGTTTTTCCTTTTGCTGTTTTTTTTGCGCTGCGGCAGTAGTTTGCTTAAGGATCTCTTCTACGGTCTCTGCTCCTACGCCATAATATTTTCTGATCGCCGCCATAATCTCTTCTTCGGAAGCTAATACCCTTTCCACATCATAGCCTAAATGTAATTTCAAATCTTCCATCGGCCAGACTGCCAAAGGATCGGAAACCGCAATGGTCAATGTTTTTTCCTTAATCGAGAGCGGCATGAATTTATAATGCCAGACAAATTTTGCGGGGATTGCCTTTACTACCGAATCAGGAACGAAGATATCTTTTAATGACGGGTAGAATGTTAAGCTTAATTGTTCGGCAAGCGCTTCCAGGAATTGCGCCTGAGTAACCATGTTTTTACGCAACAATATTTTACCGATAATCTCGCCGGTTTTGCGGCCTTCCTCCAGGGCTTCGGTTAATTGCTGCTGCGTTAGCCAGCCTTTTTTAATCAATATCTCGCCTATCTTTGACATCTTGCTCCTTCTTTATTCATTCGGTAAAGCGCCGATCATATAAAACTTATCTTCCGCCCAGTTATCTACGCGGCCGGCAATAATCCTTTCACACCCGGCAATCGTTTCCTCCAAAGAAACATAAACGCCCTTCATTCCGGTATATACCTCGCCGGTAAAAAACGGCTGAGTCAAAAAATTCTGCAGTTTTCTGGCGCGCTCGAAAATAATCCTCTCCTGCTTGGACAATTCTTCCTTACCGATAATCGAAACGATACGCTCCAGGTCGCGGTGCTTCTGGAAATGCCGGATTACTTCCTGCACCACATCGAAATGCCTTTTCCCGATCATCAAAGGATCGATAAAACCGCTTGAGCTCTGCAGAGGATCGACTGCCGGATAAATACCGCGCTGCACGAATTCGCGGGAGAGCACGAGCACCGAACCTAAGTGCGCAAAAATCGCCACAACTGCCGGGTCAGTCAGGTCGTCTGCCGGCACGTAAACTGCTTCTACGGAAGTAATGCTCGAGCCTTTTAAAGACCTGATACGCTCATGAAACTCGCTGATCTCGCTGGTCAAAGTCGGCTGATACCCGGTTTCCGACGGGATTCTCCCTAAAAGCGCGGAGAGTTCCGAGCCTGCCTGGGCAAACCTGAACACGTTGTCAATAAAGAAAAGGACGTTTTGCCCCTTTCTTTGTACTGACTCGGCAATGGCAATTCCGGTTTGCGCAGCTTCGAAACGGGCACCCGATGACTCATTCATCTGGCCGAAGGTTAAGATCGAACGCTTAAGCAACCCGGTGCGCAAAAATTCAAAATATAATTCATTACCTTCGCGGATACGCTCTCCTACTCCGGCAAAAACGCAGGTACCTTCATGCTTGGTAATGATATTATGGATAATCTCGAGGATGAGGATGGTTTTGCCTAAACCTGCGCCGCCAAGCACGCCGGTTTTTGAACCCTTTACCAGCGGAGAAAGCAAATCAATGGCCTTAATCCCGGTTTCCATGATCTCGAATTTAAGCTCCCCTTTTTCGATCACGTATTCGTCTTCTTCGTTCTTTTCATTGGTTTTACGGTCACGGATAGGGATAAATTCTTTGCAGTCAACCGGCCCCTTGCCGTCGATGGGCTTGCCCATAACATTTACTACTCTTCCATAAAGGTATTCTCCGGAAGGCACAACCAGGCTATCCCCCGTAGAATGACAGAAAGAATTACGCTGCAAGCCATAAGTAAAATTTAACGCGATGCAGCGGCAGATATTCGGTTCATGGTGTTCGATTACTTCCAGCACCACTTCTTCTCCGTCGATAGTCGTAGTGGTCAAGACTTCATAAATCGCCGGGAGCTTCTCCGAGTCGAAACTGACATCAACCACCGAACCGTAAACAGAAACGATTTTTCCTTTTGCCCCGTTCATTTTTTCTTATCCAAGATTACCTTAGAGGCAGAGATCTCACGGATCGACCTGTCTCTTAAAGTATGCACCTGGCGAAAATATTCCAAAGCCAGGCGCTGGTTTAAAGAAGATAGTTCTTGCGTACTTCCTTCCAGATGCATGATCCTTGCCGCGTACTCCGATTGTTTGGATGACCAAAAAACTTCCAGCATTTTAAAAGCTGCCCACAACTCGAAAATTACCTCAATGACTTTCTTCGGATAAGGCTCGATCAAGAGCCCTTCATCAACAATAGTCAAAGGCTTTTTCTGTGCATCCTTTCCTTCTTTTCCTTCGTAAGGCAAAAAAGGCAAGACCTCGATTTTCTGCGCGGTCAGAGAAATAAATTTTGGATAAACAATAATGATCCTACCGTATTTTTCCAGGTAATTCTTTAAAAGGTAATTGCGGATGGATTCCAGCTCTTCGTGATTGATCTCGTCGGTAAAACCGGGAAAAAATTTGTAGCTTAGGTTCATATCTTCTATGTATTTTGCCCCGCGCTCGCCTAAAACCACGATTTCATCGTTTTTTGACCTGCGCTGATCCATCCCAGCATTGATCAAAAGGGTATTTAGCTCTCCTAAAAAACCTTCATCGGAAGTAACGATTAATATCGTGGAAGGAAGTTCTTTGCGTTCGCAAAAATAAGTGTGGTTTGCCTGAAGGGGCGCCAAAATATCCATACAGCTATTTAATTCCTCGAAGAAAAGCTCATTCGGCTTTTCCTTTAATTGAAAAGACCGAAATTGGATAATAGCTGCGGTTTTTAAAACCTCGATAATATCGCCCAGGCCGCGGCTGACATCAAGGTCCTGCCTTAAGGCAGCGATTGTCTTCATGAGGTTTTATTCTCTTCCTCTTTGATTATCTTGAAGAAACTCATCATGGTTTTATCTAATTCGGATTTGATTTCTTCGGTTAAGTCTTTCTTTTCCGATAATAAACCGAAAAGCGTGGAGTTCTCGGTTTTTAGATAGCCAAAGAACCTCTCGATAAATTTTTTTAGCAGCGGCGGCGTCAGGGTCTCTAAAATCTTACGTTTAAAAGCGTAAAATAAAATGATCTCTTCTTCCGTAGAAACCGGCTGGTTATTCGGCTGGATCAATAGTTCGCGCAGTGTTTCCCCGCGTTTCATTTTTTCCAGCGCTTCCGGAGAAAGGCGGGTACGCAG
>JAQUMX010000052.1 GCA_028717885.1 Candidatus Omnitrophota bacterium | reverse complement strand
GCAAAAAACCTTTCAATTAGAGACTGCTGATGGCTATGAGATTTACCGCAGGGCCATAAAAATTACCCCCAAATTTGGGCTTAGGACCCCCAGAATACGGGCAATCGGGGTAACCTGCAGCCATTTATTCTCCGCAAATTACCCGCCTTTATTTAAGGAGGAAAAACGCAGGGAAGAGCTCTTAAAAGCGTTGGATAAAATCAACTCCCGCCATGGTGAAGGCTCAATCTATCCGGCAATTATTTCCATTGCCAAAGAAAACTAACCCGTAGTAAAAAAGAAACAGTTAATATTCTCATCTAATTTCCTTAGGATGTAAGGCATCTAAAATCCAAGTAAGTTTAAGTAAATAAAAAAGGGCTTTTCCACAGGAAAAAACCCGCATAGTTTAACCCAATAACCAATAAGGGCTTGGAGCAATCTATCCTATATTGCGAAGTTAACATAAGATATATTATAGGAAGTTGTTCTTGTAGCTTTTTTGGGGCATTTTTTGTCTTTAATAATGATCACTACTGTGTTTTTGGGGAAACTTTCTCGGTATGATCTCTGTGCAGATGCGCTTCTTCGCGTGTGCTGATTACGTAGTAACCGCCTTGTATTTTTATGGTCTTGCCAATCACCAGTGCATTAGCAGTAATTTTTCTGGCGGCTTTAAGTATCCTGCTAAATGTCTGCTGTGAAATATGCATGGACTTGGCAGCCTCTTTTTGGCTTAATCCAAGAAAATCAGCCAGGCGGAGCGCCTCGTATTCATCCATGCTTAAAAGCGCTTCATCAGGCCTGCCGGGCTTGCCTCTGGGGCTAAAATGGCTTACCTTAGGGTCCTGTTTTACGATCCTGTATTTTTGCGGCCGGCCACGGTTATCCATAGGGATTTTACTTAAACTTACTTACTTTTAACGCCTGGGTTATTTTGAGTACCTACCCAATAATAGCACTCTCTGGGGGCTTGTCAAGAGAATAATTCTCCACTGGCAAAGGCCTGCCAATGTGCTATAATAATGGTATGGAATTAAAGCAAAGATTAGCCTTGAAGCGGCTTTTGGTGCCGCAGCTGCAGCAGTCTCTAAAAGTCCTCACTTTGTCTCTGCCTGACCTTAAAGCAATGATCGATGAAGAGCTGGTGAATGACCCATTCTTAGAAGACGCCCCTCCTGCTTTTCTGAAGCCTAAAAGAGCCGCACTTTCCGACAAAGCAATGAAATTTCAACTGGAAAATCTCACCAGAAAAGCCTCTTTGCAGGATGTTTTGTTGCGGCAATTAGGCATGTTTGCTAATAATGATTCGGAGCTAAAACTCGGCCAGGAAATCATCGGCAATATTGATGAAAATGGCTATCTGAAAGCAAGCCTCCAAGAGATCGCGCAGGCGCAAAATGCCACTCTGGAACAGGTTGAGCGCACCTTAAAATTGATCCAGCAGTTCGAGCCCTTAGGTGTTGGTGCGCGCAATGTTTCAGAATGCCTGCTCATCCAGTTTACGGCAAGCGGAGAAAACGATCCGCTGCTTAAAACTATCATCGAAAATCACCTGGATAATGTTGCAAAAAAGAACTACACCTTGATCGCCAAAGCGCTTGGAACACCCGCGCAAACGCTTGAGCCTTTGTTGAAAAAAATCAGCAAATTCGACCCTAAGCCGGGAAGAAATTACTCCGGTGAAGAAACCAAACAAATCATCCCTGATATTATTATCGAATGCAATGATGAAGACGAAGAATTGGAGATTACTATTAACCAGGAAGACATCCCGAACTTAAGCATCAATAAAACCTACCGCCAGATGCTTAAAGACCCGAACCTTGATGCGCAAACCAAACAATTCTTAAGCGAAAAATTAGCCAATGCTTTGGAACTTTTAAGGGCAATATCCAGAAGGCAGACCACTTTAAGGAGAATCGTAGAAACTGTTGCGGAAATCCAGCAGGAGGCGATCCGCGGGGACCTTTCTTGCTTAAAACCTTTGACTTTTAAGGACGTGGCGGAAAAAATCGATATGCACGAAACTACAGTCTGCCGCGCAATCATGAACAAATACGTAAAATTGCCTTTCGCGGTAGTGGCCTTAAGAGATTTCTTCCCCAGCCACGTTCATGGGCAATTCGAGGAATCTGTTTCATCCAATCACGTGAAAAAGCTGATTAAAGAATTAATCGAACAGGAAGATAAAAAACACCCGCTGAGCGACCAGGACATCCACAGCATCCTCACCAAAGAAAAAAACTTAAACCTCTCCCGCCGCACAATCGCAAAGTACCGCGAAGAGCTAAAAATACTCTCGACTTCATACCGAAGAGAAAAATAATTGTTAGATTTTAGGGACTAATACGTCTATTATACCAGAAGGTTAGAGGTTGAATGGTTACGTAACTGGAAACGTTAAAAGTTAAACGTTTATCGTATGGAAGAAAAACCGGCAATTAGAAGCTTTAAAAACCTTATTGTATACAATAATTCCTACCAGGCAATGCTGACAGTTTATAAAGAAATTATTCCTAGACTACCAAGAACCGAAGAATATGACCTTAAATCTCAGATAAGCAGGTCTGTAAAAGCTATTCCAAGATTAATTGCTGAAGGGCATTCTAAAAGACATCAGAATAAAGGATTCCAGAAATATATAGATGATGCTTTAGCCGAATCAAACGAAACAATAGTTTCCCTAAATCAAGTTCGAGATTTATATAATGATCTAGTGAATACCAAAATTTGCAATGATTTAATAGATGATTACGATAAAATTAGCAGGCAGTTATATAAGCTGGCATTAGCTTGGGATAGATTCAATAAACGCAACCGTCAAACGTATAACGTTTCGAGCTACGTAACCGATTGACGATTAACCAATTTATTTTAACTATGGCAGGTTCGAAACATTCACCAGGCTGATCAATTTTTGCATAATATTGATATTATCCTGGGTAAAATTGACTGAAGGGGATTTGGTGCCGAGGTTTACCACACCTACTATTTTATCATGCAGCCGTAAAGGCAAAACCATTGCAGAATTTATATAAGGCCGCCTAAGCAACACCTTAAGGCGGTTATCCTGAATATTTTTATTCAACAAAAACGCGCTTCCCTCCTGCGCCGCAATCCCGGAAATCCCTTCTCCCAAATATACGCGGGAATTTTTCTTTACTTCTTCGGGAAGCCCCTGTGAATTCCTGATAGTCAACATTTGTTTCTTCTCATCCAAAAGCATGACTGAGCCGATATCCGCCTGGCTCATCTCAAGCGCCACATCAAGCAGTATCTCCAGCACCCGGTTCCACTTCGCATCCTCGCTCTTTACGCTCTTCTGCCCTGCCTCCTCCCCCTCCATTTTTGCCGTATAAGCAAAAACATCGGCAATCAACTGGGTCAAAGACTGCATATAATGCAAAGAGACTACCTTGATCTCTAAAATTGCGCTCCAGAGCTCCTCGGCGTTGGTATTTAAGTCATTAGCCAGGCGCAGATATTCTTCTTTTGGCTTACGCGCAATCAGGATTACCGGCCCAAAGACGATATAGCCTGCGATTTTTTCGCTGCCAAAGCGCAAGGGCACGAAAAAATTATGGAATCCTGCAAGGCAGGAATAGCTTAAATTTTTATCCACTACTGCCTTGCCGCCTAAAAATGTCGGCAAACATAATCCGCAAAGCTTGTCTCTAAGGGGTGATTGCCTGGATAACTGCTGGCACAAACGCGGCTGGAAGCTTGGCGCGATCACAGGCCTGCCTTCAGCATCGTAAGTACGCATACTTACGTCGGTAACCGCTGCGAAGTTATCCTGGATCTTCTGCCAAACTTTTAAATTAAGAGAATCTTTTAATGCAACCGTGGCTTGTTGATTGAAATTATTTTTTCCCGCCATCAATGTTGTTCTTCAATAAGTTGTAAGACTGCATTTTTTTATAAAGAGTAGTCCGGTTTATCCCGAGGATCGCAGATGCTTTATTGCGATTCCAATTTGCCGCTTCCAATGCTTTTAAGATCAAATCCCTCTCCGGGTTTTTCAAAGCGTCTTTAAGATTAAGGTTATCTTCTTTTGCATCTTCGTTCGCCTTGGTTTTCTGCTGATGCAACGAATCCGGAAAATCTTCCGGAGTGATCACAGGGCCCTTAGTCAAAATAATCGCCCGCTCCACTACATTCTCCAGCTCACGGATATTTCCCGGCCATTCATAATTCATTAAAAGCGCCTGCGCCGCTTCGGAAACCCCGGTAATTTTTTTCTTGGTATGCTGCAGGTGCTTGGTAATAAAATCCTGCAATAATAAGGGGATATCTTCTTTACGGCTGCGTAACGGCGGGACTTCGATACAAATAATATTCAAACGGTAATATAAATCCTGGCGGAACTTTCCCTGCGTAATTAAATCATGCAGGTTCTGGTTAGTCGCGGCGATCACCCGCACATCAACCTTAACGGTTTTAGTGTCGCCAACGCGCTCGAATTCCCCGTCCTGCAAAACCCTTAATAATTTCACCTGCAATGCCGGTGAAAAAGCGTCTATTTCAT
>JAQUMX010000051.1 GCA_028717885.1 Candidatus Omnitrophota bacterium | reverse complement strand
TGGCCTCTTTGGAGGCGTCTTGTGCCTTATACCAGCATCTTTTTGTGCAATAAAATTTACCGTTACGGTAATAACGCCTGATTTTCTTTAAGGGTTTATTGCAGCCTAAACAATTGGTTTGTTTTTCAACTACCGGTGCGGCTGCTGCGGGTTCTGCTGCCGGTGCTTTTGCTGCTTCTGCTGCCATTTGATTAATTTCCTTTCTTTAGAAACCTTCTTTTTTAAAGTCGATAAACTGGGCGAGAAAGTTCTTATTCTCGGCGTCTAACTCGACAAATTCTATTCCTAAGCGGTAGCGGTTAGAATGCCCTATCGGGTTAATCCAGGCTACTCTTCCTATTGGGCTAAGCAGGCGCGAAAAAATGCTGATTTCCAGCATGAGGTTAGTTTGGGGCGCAATGAATTTTTCGTTGGTAAAACATACGCCGCCTACACTAATGTCTTGCGTGAGAGAATTATCAAATTCCGGTTGGCCTCTAACCTGGTAACGCACTGGTGCTTTAAGCCTGATACGCGGGAAACGCCTCTTCTCTTCGATCTTCTGCTCCATTTGCTTGCCTCTTTTTTAAGAGGAAGCCGTGGCATTCTTCCAGATAATAATATAGCAGATATTTTTGAATTGTCAATGGGGTATTGCTTTACTTTTTCTTTTCTTTTGTTATAATAATGGCGGAGAATCCATATGTATTGCCAGTTTTACGGCCTCAAAGAAAAACCCTTCAACGTTACCTCTGACCCGAGCTTCTTTTTCTTTAGCCACAAGCACAAGGAAGCCTTTTCCCACCTTTTTTACGGAGTAACCCAGAGAAAAGGGATTTTGGTAATTACCGGAGAAATCGGCACCGGTAAAACCACTCTCTGCCGTTTTTTCCTGAATCAATTGGGTGATAATGTAAAAACCGCTTTTATTCTCAATCCTTATTTCAGCGAAACGCATTTACTCGACGCAATCATCCGCGATTTTGGGGCCAATCAACGCAACAAATCTAAAATTTCCTATATCTGGGAACTGAATGAATTCCTGCTGCGGGAATCAAAAAAAGGCAATAATGTGGTCCTGATTATTGATGAGGCGCAGAACCTTTCTCCCGATCAATTAGAGCAAGTGCGCTTATTATCGAATCTAGAGACTGAAAAAGATAAATTGATCCAGATTATTTTGGTGGGCCAGCCGGAGTTAAACCGCAGGCTCAATCTAAATGAGTTGCGCCAGCTGCAGCAGCGCATCATGGTCAGATACCATATTGCGCCGCTGGAAAAGGAAGAAATCAGGGAATATATCTTGCACCGCTTGAAAGTTGCCGGAGCTGCAAATAGGATACATTTTAACGAAGATGTTTTTCAGCTGATCGCGGATTATTCCGCGGGTACGCCGCGCCTGATCAATATTATCTGCGACCGGGCTTTATTGGCAGGTTTTTCCGCCGAGACGAGCCAGATCGATGAGGTTATCCTTAACCGCTGCCTGGAGGAGCTGGTAATCAAATGAGTATAATCTATGATGCCTTAAAAAAAGTGCAAACCGGATTAAAAATGGAAAATAAAAAAGTCCCTCCCGTAAAGCCGGTTTTTCTCTATTTGGGGATTGCGGTAGCCGGCGTATTATTGGCGCAATTTTTATTCAATCTTTTAGCTCCTTCTGCTCCGGCTTCGGCTAAACTAAAAGTCAAAGTTACGGCTTTGAAAGCAAAGCCTACTGTTAAACAGCAGGCGCCGGTTGAGAAAATAGCAACTCAGCCGCAACCACAACCGCAAGCTGCCCAACAAACAGCGCCTGTTGCGCAGGCAGAATTGCCTTCATTAGTGCTGAACGGGATTTTTTCTACCGGAAATGAAGGTTATTGCCTGATCAATAACCAGATTTTAAAGGTTGGCGATGAGATCGAAGGGTTGATTGTCGAAAAAATTAGAGACCAGGAAGTGGAATTATCGAATAAAGGCACTATCATCAAGCTTTCGCTTAGCCCTGCCCAGTAATTCTTTCTTTTAATGCGCTCTTGATTATTTCCAGGGGGATGTTTTTCTTTACTTCGGCTTTGCCGATATTGCGGATTAAGACCAAGCGGTTTTCTTTACCAATAAATTTTTTATCCCTGTAATGCGCCTGAATGATTTTTTCCAGAGAGATTTCTTTACGGATTTTTGTGGGTAATCCGGTTGCTTTAACAAGGCTTTCGATTTTTTCTGAAATTCCCGGCTTGAGCAAACCTGATTTTTCGCTGATCCTTGATTCTACCAGCAGCCCTAAAGCTACTGCTTCGCCATGATTGTAAAAAGAATACCCTCCGGCGGTTTCTATGGCATGGCCGATTGTGTGCCCGAAATTAAGGATAGTGCGGATCCCCTTCTCTTCTCTTTCGTCAAGTTCGACGATCTTGGCCTTGATTGCGCTGCAACGGGTAATTACATATTCTAAAGGAGCGGTTTTTAAAGCGAGGATTTCCCGGTAATGCTTTTGCAGGTAATTAAAAAGCACCGGGTCCTTAATTAGGGCGTATTTGATGATTTCTGCCAGACCCGCGCGGATTTGCCTGGTATCGAGGCTCTTTAAAAAATTAATTTCGCTTAAAACCAGCCTCGGCTGGTAAAATGCGCCAAGCAGGTTTTTTCCTTGCGAAAGGTCCACCCCGGTTTTTCCTCCGATCGAAGAATCCACTTGTGCCAGAAGTGTCGTGGGAACTTGGATATAAGGAATCCCTCTTTTGTAAATCGAAGCGACAAATCCCGCCAGGTCCCCTACTACTCCGCCGCCTAAGGCAATAATAAAAATACGCCTTTTTTTATCATAACGCGTAATATCTTGTATTACGGAAGCGGCACAGCCCAGGGATTTACTTTTTTCCGTATCAGCTACGAGCTTGAATTTTACGCTAAAGCCTTCATGCGCCAGGGCATTGCTTAAAGCTTTGCCGTATTTATTTTTTATTAAAGGGTTGGAGATGATGTAAGCATCTGTCCCCGGGTTTATTTCTTCAAGAATTTTTCCTAAGGAATTTATGAGGTTAGTGCCGATGAGGATTTTGTAGGGGTTGTTTTTGAGGGATACTTTAACACTCTTCATCTTAATGCCCTAAAAGTAGGACCGAAATAACTTTCACGATTGGCCAGATCAGAAAATCGAATAGCCCCATCCAGATGAGCAGGATTACGATGATAAAGCCGTAGGGCTCGAGCATGCTTAAACGGTAAGACAAGCGGTCAGGCAACAGCCCGCCCAAGATGCGCGATCCGTCTAACGGCGGAATAGGAACGAGGTTAAAAACCCCTAAAATAATATTGATTATTACCAGGTTTTGAAAAACAAAATAGATTAAGTCCGGGAGCGGCAGAAATCTCATGAATAGGCTTAAAGCAAAAGCGAAAATAAAATTTGCCAACGGTCCGCTTAAGCCGACCCAGATAATATCTCTTTTTGGGTTGCGTAATGACCAATAATTAATCGGTACTGGTTTTGCCGCTCCGAAAACGAATTGTCCTTGGGTGGTAATATAAAGAAAAAACGGCAGGATAATCGTCCAGAAAAGATCGATATGCGCCAAGGGGTTAAGGGTGAGCCTGCCGGAATATTTCGCAGTGGGGTCGCCCAGCCTGTTTGCTACCCAGCCATGGGCAAACTCATGCGTTGTCATGGCAATGATCAGTAATCCAAATGAGATGAGCAGGCCGATAATATTCATTAATTTTTCTTTGCGGTAGTTTTAGTTTTTGGGGTTTCAACTGTTGGAATCCGGTCAACGAATTTTTTATTTACCCAGCCAAAGCTGTTTTGCACCGGAATGATCTGTGCCCAGTCCCCGGTGATATTTATTACTGTCACAGCCTGGCCTTGCGCAAGCTTCCCGATGATTGAACTTTTTTCGTTCGGGCCAAGCCTGATATTTACGTTATCTTTTAAAACTTTTGCCAATTGCGGCTGAGGCTGGCTGTTAAGCGGCGGCGGATTCAAAGCAGGCGTAGTTTTTTCGTTAGTGTTAACTGCGGCAGCCAGGAAAGTTTTATTTACGAAAATAGGCGCGTTTTTAGGCAATTGAACCTTGTACCATTCGTAGGCTTCGGAGACTACGCTTATTTCCGCGCCCTTTTTTTCTTTGCAGATGATTTCCGAATTGACAGTAGAGCCGGTGCGGACATTGATCTCTTCGCTGTTGATCCTGCCTTGAAAAGGAGTGAAATTTTGCGCAAAAGAAAAATTAAAAAACAGCCCTAGCAGTAAAGATGTTAGTAGTGTTTTTTTCATAAGAGATAAAGCTTACTTCTTTTCCTGAGATTTAGCCGCGCCTTTTGCGGGTGCTTCTTTTGCGGTTTCTGCGGCGGCAGGAGCTGCCCCTTCGGCAGTTGCGGTTTCTGCTTTCTCGGCCTTCTCTTTCTTGATCTTGATCCTGATAGTCTTTATTTTTGGTAAGCCGAAGACGTTGTCTCCCTCTTTCCAGCTTCCTTTTTCCATCATTGTCTTTAAGCGCTCGGAACGCTTTAATACGGACCTGGCTTTTTTGTCCTTATCCGATGTTTTTAGCGACGGGTGAATTGACATTAAATCCTCCTTAAGATACAGTCACT
>JAQUMX010000050.1 GCA_028717885.1 Candidatus Omnitrophota bacterium | reverse complement strand
TCCTCAGGCGGGCATAACGGCGTTGAATCGATTATCGAGCATTTGGGGGGCAAGGAATTCGCACGCTTACGCATCGGTATCGGCAGGCCCGCGCATTACCAGGATGCAGCGGATTATGTCCTGGAAGATTTCAGTAAAAAAGAAAAAACGGAAATAGAGGGAATATGCAATGAGGCAACGGAATGTTGCCTGATCTGGATTAGGGAAGGCACAGCCAAGAGCATGAATCTCTTTAACAGAACACCCCGCGCTTAAGAGAGGCACCCGGCGCTTATAGGAATTGCGCCGGTGTTCTCTTGTGAGAAATTTGCGCGGGTGTGCCCTTGTGGGCAAGGAGCAAACTAAATGAAGAAGTATGAAGCGATGTTTATTTTAAAACCTGACCTGAATGAAGAAGCAAAGAAGGCTTTGCTTAACCAGATTGGCGAAGCTATTACCAAAAATGGCGGGAGCGTAACTCAGGGGAGTATCTGGACAGAAAAGAAAAAGTTATATTTTCCTCTGAAAAAACAGCATGAGGGATTATATTACCTGGTTAATTTTAACAGCCCCACGGAAGCATTGGTAAAAATCAATCACGCCTATAAACTGAATGAAGATGTTTTAAGGGTGTTGATTACTGCAAAGGAATAGGAGGATCCCATGGCAAATTTCAATAAAGTCCTATTGATCGGCAACTTGACTAAAGATCCGGAATTGCGTTATACCCCGCAGGGCACGGCAGTAGTGAATCTGCGCATGGCAGTAAACCGCAAATATAAAGATAAAAATCAGGAATGGAAAGACGAAGTTTGCTTTATTACCGTGGTAGCCTGGGATAAGCAGGCGGAAACCTGCAATCAATATTTGCATAAAGGCAGCCCCTTATTTGTAGAAGGAAGGCTGCAATCGCGCTCGTGGGAAGATAATACCGGAGCAAAGCGCAATGTCATCGAAGTCCGTGCCGAGCGTATACAGTTTTTAGGCAGCCCTCAAGGTGGCGCTTCGCGCCAGGAGCCGGTTGCGCAACAGGCAGCACAGGAAGATGTTTCTACGGAATCTACTTGGTTAGGAGAAAATGAGGAGGAAGCAAATGCCAATTAGGGTAAAGAGAATTATTAAGAAGAAAAAAAGCCTTTTATCAACCAGAAAGAAATTTTGCCGTTTTTGCGTGAATAAAACAAAGGAAATCGATTATAAAGATGTCAGGCTCCTGGAAACCTTTATCCGCGAGAGGGGAAAAATTGTCTCAAGCAGGATTTCCGGCAATTGCGCCAGGCATCAAAGGCGGCTTACTTCGGCAATCAAACAGGCGAGGTTCTTATCGCTTCTTCCTTTTACAAGGGGTTAAAAATGGAAGTAATTCTAAAAACAGATGTGGATAAAATCGGTAAAGCCGGGACCGTGGCAAAAGTAAAAGACGGTTTTGCCAGGAATTTCCTTTTTCCTAACGGCCTGGCGATTCCCTGTACGCAGGGAAACTTAAAAAAGATTGAAGACGAAAAGCAAAAACAGTCGTTTGAACACGAAAAGGCAAAGAAAGAAGCAATCGAACTGCAGGGAAAACTCGCCGTATTATCGCTTACTATTCCTGTTTTGGCTCAGGATGACAAAACTTACGGCAGTATTAGCGTGCACGATGTTGCAGAAGCGCTGAAAGAAGAAGGTTTTGAAATCGACAAAGCCATGGTCCTGCTTGATGAGCCGATTAAGTCCTTAGGTATTTACGAAGTTTCCGTCAAATTGCACCCGGAAGTAATTGCGAAAGTAAAGATCTGGGTCGTGAAAAAATAAGCATATGACCGAAGCACTCCTGGAAAAGATCTCTCCGCAAAACCTGGACGCTGAAATGGCGGTCTTAGGCTCCTTATTGATTGATGAGGAGGCTATTTCTGTTTCCCTGGAAACCTTAAAAAGCGATTCCTTCTATAAGGATTCCCACCGTAAAATTTACGAAGCAATCATCGACCTTTTTAATGCCAATAAGGCAGTCGATATTATTACCCTTACCGATGAATTAAAAAGGACCGGCCAGCTTGAAGCAGTGGGAGGGTTAAGTTTTCTGACGGCACTGGCAAATTCCGTGCCTACTGCGGCAAATATCAGCCACTATGTGAGGATTGTCCGGGAAAAGAGTATTTTACGCAGCCTTATTACCAATGCCACAAAAATAGTTTCGCTTTGTTATGCTACCGAAGGCAATATCGATGAATTAGTGGATAATGCCGAGAAGCTGATTTTCGAGGTGAGCGATAAGCGGCATCAGGGTAGTTATATTCAATTAAAAGAAATTATCAAAGGCTCTATTGAAACCATAGACAGGCTTTATCAGAAAAAAGAACATGTTACCGGAGTGCCTACGGGCTTTATTGATTTTGATATGAAAACATCGGGCTTGCAGCCGTCTGACCTGATTATCGTTGCCGGCAGGCCTTCAATGGGTAAAAGCGCTTTTGCATTGGGGATTGCCGAGTATGCGGGGGTGATTGAAAAAGTGCCTACTGCGGTTTTTAGCTTGGAAATGTCCAAGGAACAGCTGGTTCAGAGGATGCTTTGTTCTCACGCTAAGGTTGACGCGCATAAAGTGAGGACCGGTTATCTTTCTACCTCTGATTGGCCGCGCTTAACCGCAGCTGCGGGAAAATTATCCGAAGCCCCGATTTACATCGATGACACTCCGGGAATTTCCGTAATGGAACTGCGTGCAAAGGCGCGCAGGCTAAAAACCCATCATGATATTCAATTGATTATCCTGGATTATATGCAGCTAATGCGCGGATCGGCAAGTATTGAAAACCGCCAGCAGGAAATCTCCGAAATTTCCCGTTCGCTTAAGGCCTTGGCGCGTGAACTTAATGTGCCGGTAATCGGCATCAGCCAGCTTTCCCGCGCGGTAGAGTCGCGCAATGACCATCGCCCGCAGCTTTCCGATTTAAGGGAATCCGGCGCTATCGAACAGGATGCGGATGTGGTGGTTTTAATCTTAAGAGAAGAATATTACAGCCCCACCCCTGATAACCAGGGGATTGCCGAGATTATTATAGCCAAGCAGCGTAACGGCCCGGTGGGGTCATTGAAACTTACCTTTATCAAAGAATATACCCGGTTTGAAAATATCAGCCGTATAGAATAAAAAAAGTTGATTCAGACAAACAATTGCCCTATAATATCTTTTAATGCTTAGACGTTTATTTTTATTTTCCGCATCCCTCGTTTTAATTTTTACTGCCAATCTGTCTTTATCTGCGCAGGAACAATCTCAATCGCAAACAACCACCGCTCCCGCAAAAGAAAATGCTGCGCAAACAGCGCAAAGCCAGCCGGAAGCTGCCCCGCAAAAGTTAGTTACTGCCATAGATGTAAAAGGCAATAAGTCCATCAGCACCAATACGATTATCTCCAAGATGAAAAGCAAAGTGGGCGTGCCTTATCAGGAGAACGTGGTAAGCGATGACTTAAAACGGCTTTACCTTTTGGGGTTCTTTAGCGATATCAAAATCGATACCCAGGATTATAAAAACGGCATCAAAATTATCGTGACCGTAGCAGAAAGGCCTTTGATCGAAAAGATCACCTTTGAAGGGATCTTGCGCATTACTACCAAAGAAGAAAAGATCAAAGAATCGTTAAAATCAAAAGAAGGGCAATACCTGGATTACCCTAATTTGGCAGAAGATGTTAAAACTTTGAAAAAAATGTATGAGAAGATCGGCTTTAACCAGGCAGATGTGCAATATAAGGTGGAGGCCAATACAGAAAATAATAAGGTAAGGGTAAGGTTCATTGTTAACGAGGGCAGAAGGGTCACGATTAAAGATATTTTTGTGGAAGGTAACCACGCCTTTACCCGGGATAAGATCTTGAGGTTAATTAAAACCAAGCGCGGCTGGCTTTTTAATGCAGGCGTATTAAAAGAAGACGTACTTAAAGAAGATATGGAGCGCTTGAAGTCTTTTTACCGCAGGAACGGCTATACCGATGCAACAGTAGATTATGATATAAAACCCGATGCCAAGAAAACTTATTGGTTGTATGCTACTATCCATATAAATGAAGGGAAAAAGTACCTTGTCGGTAATATTGTTTTGGAAGGCAATAAAGATATTTCCGAAAAAGACCTTTTAAGTAAACTTAAAGATGCCACGCCGGGAAAAGTCTTTGCCCAGGAATCGATGAAGGCGGATATCTCCAGTATGCTTAGCCTTTATTTTGACCGTGGGTATATTGCGGCACAGATTCAGGAAACTACTGCTTTAAATCCGAAGAGCGGAAGAATAGATATCACGTATAATGTTACCGAAAACGAAGTAATGTATGTGGACAAGATCAAGGTAAGAGGCAATGTCAAAACAAAAGATATCGTAGTCAGAAGAGAAATGCGTATTAAGCCAGGTGATAAGTTCGATGGCGATAAGCTGCGGCGCAGTAAAGAGCGTCTGCAGAATTTAGGGTTCTTTGACGAAGTCAGCTACGACACCGAAGAGACAGGCGAGCCGGATAAGAAGGATTTGATCGTAGATGTGAAGGAAGCTAAAACCGGTTCATTTAGTTTCGGCGGCGGTTACAGCACCGTGGATCAGTTCGTGGGTTTTGCCGAAGTGGAACAGAAAAACTTTGACTGGAAAAATTTTCCTTATTTTACCGGAGCCGGCCAGGATTTGAAATTCCGTGCGTCTTTCGGTTCTGTGAGCAGCGGCTATGATTTAAGTTTT
>JAQUMX010000049.1 GCA_028717885.1 Candidatus Omnitrophota bacterium | reverse complement strand
AAACCGTACCGGTGCTTGAACGTATGATATTAGGATATATATATCGGTATTAGTACCGATAAGTATCACTGCATCTATCCCTGCGCAATCCGCAGTACGCAGCAAAGCTCCTATATTGCCGGGTTTTTCTACACCGTCAGCTATGATTATCATGGGCTGTTCTGAAAGTCTTATATCGCAAAATTTCCGATATACAGCCTTAAATACGGCTACTATTCCATCTTTTCTATTGCCGTATGACATTTTCTCATATACTTTCCCGCTGACTTCAAATATAGTTATTTCGTTATTTTTCAAATTCCCGGAGAGCAGGTCCATAATCTCATTGTTACAATACTGTTTACAATAAAACATTTCGATCGGTTTCATCCCCTCGTTAACCGCCCTGCGAAACTCTCTCAGCCCGTCAACTATAAAAACCCCCTCTTCTTTACGAAAAGCCGGGTCGCGCAGTTTAACTATTCTCTTAACTTTTGTATTACTAAGACTGATTAACATAAAATTATTCCGTATTACGTTTTAACCCGATCAATGTCAGACTAAACGTTATAATCATACCATAAACGATAAAAATATCATAAGAAAAAGCTACCGCCAAAACTCCGAAAATACCTCCCGCCAGCACAGCTATAGAAGCAAAAAATTCTTTGATCTTGAAATTACGCCCGGCAATAAGTATAACCATCATCAATGGTATAACACCCGCAGAAAAAACTTTATAAGCCGAAATTAAAAGCACCACTATATCCTGCTTCCACAATGCCAGACATAACGCCAAACCGCCTACCACAAAAACTGTTTGCCGCGCTGCGTTAAGACGTTTACCCATAACTAGATCTTTCTCGACGATCGCGCACATAGTAAGCAGACAGGTATCGGCACTTGAAATAACCGCAGAAAGGATCCCTAAAATAAATACCCAGCTGAATCGTTTATCTACAAAAGACATTA
This sequence comes from Candidatus Omnitrophota bacterium, assembly GCA_028717885.1. Lineage (GTDB taxonomy): Bacteria > Omnitrophota > Gorgyraeia > Gygaellales > Profunditerraquicolaceae > JAQUMX01. The sequence continues at coordinate 3,820 of JAQUMX010000049.1, read as the reverse complement.
TAATGTTCAATAATATACTATCCCCTGAAAAAGATTTTTTTTTCGCCCATACACCTATGAAAACTATAAAAAAACTTATAACAGCTAATGTCAACCCTGCCAATATACATGCGATCTTTGCGTCTTTCCCGGTCTTAGCGGTAAATATACGGCTAAATATGTCAGGCCCTATGAAATAAGTACTGCCGATGACTAAAAAGAAAAAAATAACTTTTTTAAAAGTAAACGATCGATTAACAAAGACTACGTCAGAAAGATCAACACACGACGGGTCCTTAACAAACAGAATAACCGCAAGTAGAATAACCGTAAAGATTATTAAGTTACCCTGAAGGACATCTGTCCTTAATACAGACAATTGCCCGCCTAAATAAGTATATAAGCATATCCCTACAACTACACATATAAGTATACTATTAAACGGAACATCAAAAAATAAATCCAATATTTTGGATGCAGCGACAAATTGTGCCGCGATGATACCAAGCCATGAAAGTAAAATTATCAAAGCTATGATCTTTCCTACACTGCTACCTGCCTTTCTGCCTGCAAAATCCGATAACGTATAATACCCGCCTGCCTGGATCTTATCAGCAAAAAATATACCTAATATAGTCAGGCATATACCTCCGCTAAGAAGCCACCAAACAATAGGAAATCCTATATCATAAGACAGATTAACTATACCTATAGTAGTAGACGCGCCTATACATGAAGCAACAAATGAAAAAAATACAGGTACCCATTTCTTATTTCGGCCGGCTACGGTATAATCATCGAAAGTTTTGACTTTAAAACTATCAAATATACCTATAATTACCAAAATCACTATGTAAGCTGTTAAATAAATCCACATAAAATAGTATAATACCCGAAGTTCATAAAAAAACCAACAAATGTCTTGAAAATAATTATAGCATAAACTCAACTTATGCTATAATTATTGAAGGTTAAAGTCGTATGGTTAACTTATAATAAGGAGGTTTGAGATGAACTCATGGCCAAAAACCAATGATGCCATCGGTGCTGTCAACCGAGGCGACCCATGTGAATCGGGACTCTGTACTCTCTGTCGTGCTGATTGTAAAGGGAAATGTGAAACATGGCTCTCTAGTTTAAAAGGCAGAAAGCTGCTCTACCCACGCGATTTCGGTACAATAACTGCCGGAAGTTCCAACACAAATCATGTAGGCGTTTCTTACAATTCATTACGCATAAACGGATATAATTACGGAGCATACGGACTGCCAAAAGGCATATCATCGTCAGAAGACGACTGCATCTTCCCTAACGTTAATACGGAAACATCTTTTGGTAATAAAATAAAAACAAAAGCACGTGTCCCGATAATGACAGGCGCGCTAGGTTCTACATTCATCGCTGCAAAGTACTGGGAATCTTTTGCCATAGGCGCAGCACTTGTAGGATATCCTATAGTTGTAGGCGAAAACGTAGTAGGTATAGATAAAGAAGCTGTTATAGAAAAAGGTAAAATAAAAAAAGCTCCTGAACTTGACAGACGTATCGAGACTTTCCTCCGCTATTATGACGGCTACGGTGCTATTATTGTACAATTAAATGTAGAAGATACACGTAACGGTGTCGCAGAATATGTAATCGACAAATACGGTGATAAAGTAATAATCGAACTTAAATGGGGCCAGGGTGCAAAAGATATCGGCGGAGAGAGACAGGTAACAAGTTTGGATTACGCGTTATTCCTGAAAAAACGCGGCTATGTGGTCGATCCTGACCCTACATTATCTGAAGTACAAAATGCCTTCAAATCAGGTGCGATAAAATCATTCGCACGCCACAGCCGGTTAGGATATACCAACCTGAAAAGTCATCAAGAAGTAGAAAAATCTTTTATGGAATCCGTCAAATACCTTAGGAAAATAGGCTATAAGCGCATATCGCTTAAAACAGGGTCCTACGGTATGCAAGCGCTTGCTATGTCAATAAAATACGCATCTAAAGCCGGGCTTGACCTTTTGACAATTGACGGATCAGGCGGTGGAACCGGGATGAGTCCATGGAATATGATGGAAACATGGGGCGTGCCTTCACTTCTGCTCCATGCCAAAGCTTACGAATACGCCAAGATACTTGAAAAGAAAGGTGAAAAAGTAGTTGATATGGCTTTTGCCGGCGGATTAGCACGTGAAGACCAGATATTTAAAGCACTGGCATTAGGCGCACCTTATACTAAGCTTATATGTATGGGGCGTTCATTAATGATCCCTGCGTTTCTAGGTTCAAATATTGAAGGCGTCATCAATCCTGCACGTAAAAAAGCTGTAAACGGTAATTGGGACGCGTTACCTGCAACAGTTAAAGATTTCGGGATGACAAGTGACGAGATATTTGCAGGCTACTATGACGTAGAAAAGAAAGTCGGAAAATCCGAGATGAAAAACATACCTTTTGGAGCTATTGCCGCATGGACTTTGTCTGATAAACTTGCTGCAGGACTCCAACAGCTTATGGCCGGCGCGAGAAAATTTACATTAACGGCTATATCACGCGACGACATTTTTTCTGCTAATAGGGAGACTCAACAGGAAACAAATATAACTTACATCACTGATTATCAAGACAGCACGGCCAAAAAAATATTGAAATAAACTAAAGAAGCTAGGGGGCTAAAACTTTAGCCCCTTAGCTTCTCTTTATTAAACCACTATTATTTAATTTTGCTGGCGTATAAAACGTACATCTCTCTGCGGAAAAGGGATGTTTATGTTCTCTTCATTGAAAAGATCGAATATCCGTTTATTAAGATAAAATTTCAACTCGAGATAATCGTCCTGGCGACATCTTACCCTTAAAAGCATGTTGATACTTGAGTCCCCGAAACTATCTATCCCGGCCTCTATGTCCCCTCTTACACGCTTATCAGACAATGCAGCTTTTTTCATTATATCCGTTACTTTATCTATCGAGCTGTTATACGCAACACCTACTGTTATATCCACGCGTTTAAATTCAGAGAAATTTTTTATAACCTCACCGATTATATCTTTATTCGGCACTACAACAGTTATCCCTTCAACCGTTTTCAACTCTGTCCGCCCTAATTTTATGTCGGAGACCTCTCCTGTAACGCCCGCGACGTCGATAATATCTCCCACTTTAAACGGTTTAGTGAAAACCAATGTTGCACCGGCCGCAAAATTAGAAAGCGGCGCCTGCAAGGCAAAACTCACTCCTACTCCCAAGACACTGACCGCAGCTATTATAGGCGCTATTTCAACTCCGAATTTTCCCAGCGCGATAACCACAGAAAAACCTATCACCATTATACGTATACCGGATATCAAAAATTTCGAGATTGTAACGTCGATTTTTTTGCTATCCAAAAATTGCTTTATAATTTTAGTAAGATAGCGCGATATTAATATACCTGCGACAATAACCAGTACCCCGCCCAAAACCTGGAAGCTGTATTTTAAGAAAAACTCAATTAGAATCTCACTTATATTTTTAATATTATTTATCTGTCCGCCGGTAAAATCCTTAACAACAGTGACCGTATCCTGTGCAGCCCCAGCTAACCCTCCGGCAACATTGCTCACCGGCGTATCATCAGAAAATGCCCTGCCCGCAACCAGCAAAAACAGAAGAAAAAGTCCTTTATCTAATACTCTCATATCATCCCCCCCCCTTGATTGATTTATATTATACACTTTAAAAACGAAATATAAATATCCTTATTTTATTATTTCGAATAGACTTGCTTAATATAATTTTAAAGATATAATTAATTGCTATTATAAAACAGAATGACATACTAGGATTAAACTAAATGTACCCAAAC
>JAQUMX010000048.1 GCA_028717885.1 Candidatus Omnitrophota bacterium | reverse complement strand
CAAAAAGGTTTTACACTTGACGAATATTATGAAAGCGCATCCCGGGGGTGGGCCTTTTGGGTTGGCTACGATTCCGTCGATGATAAAACCGCAAAAGAAGATTTAAAACTTTTAATAGAAGACGGGGTACTTGAAAAAAGAGGAAGGAATTATAAATTAACTCCTGCCGGGTGTAGAGAAATTGCAAGGCTAATTCATGAAGAGCGAGCTGCTTCAGAGAAGACAGAGCTTTATAGGCGAGGCGGGTCTGTTGCTGTAAGGGATCAGCAGCCGAATTGGAGCAGGATGAACCTAGAGGCTATTGATGCGGGGATTAATAGGCGCCAGTTAAAGGAAATCTGCCGTGTTGTGGGCCATTTACAGAGTGCCATTAATCCTCCCCCTGTTTGTAGCCAATGCGACCTGGAAGTATTCCCGGGAAGAATAAAGTCTGCAGGCGAAGAGTTTGGCAATGTCATGCCATGTTTATCCGTGTTTAAAGCAATTGCCAAAGCAACTAAGAGAGAGGCGGCTGAAATAGCTATTTTATTTTATGCTACACTGAAGCGCGACTGGAGGATTTTTAAAGATCCTAATACAGCTAGAGATGCGGTAAATGAATTTGTTAATTTTCTGCAAACTTATCCAGGGGTTACAGTTACTTGTAAATATGATTGGAATTTTAAAGTAAAAAAGGGAAAGCCATCGACGCAGGGGGCAAAGAAAAGAGGAATTTAACTGCTTTTAATTTCAACCATTTACGCAACAATTATTGCTTGACTTTCTAAAAAGTAGCGTTAAGATAAATATAGGCGAGGAGGTGAAATAATGGCAAACGAAGGAATGCAGGATAAAAGGGTATTTGAACGTTTTAGCGCTCGCATCCCGGTGAGGTTTTTGAACACCGGATCTAACGAAGAAGGATTCTGTAAAACCCAGGATATTAGCGCTAAAGGCTTAGGCCTGGAAACTGCTCAGCTGCTTCCTGTGAATAGTACTTTAGAGCTTTGGTTGGAGATTCCGGATAAAGGTGAACCGCTTTATACCCGCGGTTCAGTAGCCTGGTCGAAATCTACAGGTATTAACGAATATAGGGCAGGTGTTAACCTGGAGAAAGCCGACCTGATGGGGCTTTCCCGGGTCTTAAGGACCGTGCATTTTAGGTAACAAAAAATCTTGATTTCACCGCGAATTTATGTTAAATTTTATTATTGCTGCCTGCCGGCAGGCAGCCCCCCCAAATTACCGGTAGAAATTCGTTCTCTTGCCGATATTTCGCCCCATTAAAAGGTTTTGAAGGCAAGCTGGAAAATTTTTAAGGAGGTTTTATGAGAAGGTTGTTCTGTTTTGCCAGCGTCTTGCTAGTTTTTTCTGTTTTAGGCTTTATCGCACTTTCAGGTTGTTCGTCGCAAACAGCGAAATCCGCAAACACGATTACCGTCTGGCACTGGATGACTGACCGTGACCCCGCCTTTCAAGAGCTTGCCAAGAAATATACTCAGAAAACCGGAATCAAAGTAAATTTTGAACTTTATGCGCCCTCCGACGCTTATTCGCAAAAAGTGCGTGCTGCTGCACAAGGTCAAACCCTACCGGATATCTTCGGAATTTTAGGCGAGAAGAGGGATTTTGCCTCTTTTATCAAAGCCGGCCATATTCTTAATTTAACTTCTTATATGGAGGAAGGCCAGGGCGCCTGGAAAAATAAATTTTTCAGCAAAGCTTTGGCAGTGAATGAATTTTCCAGCGGCAACATCTATGGCGTGAATGCAGGTATTTATGGCGCTCCGATCGATGTAATGGCTATCGAAATGCTTTACAATAAAGATCTCTTCAGGGAGTTGGGTTTAAATCCTAACCGGCCTCCCGAGACCTTCGCCGAATTTATAGATATAGGTAAGAAGATCAAAGAGAAAAATTTACAGGGATTGGTTTCTGGTTGGGGCGAACTTTGGATGATCGACTGTTTGGCAAATGATTATGCCTTTAATATTATGGGCAAGGATAAAGTCATTGCCACGATAAGAGGCGATGTGCCTTATACCGACCCTGACTGGATCAAAGTTTTTACGCTTTTTAAAGAGATGCGCGATTCCGGGGTTTTGGTAGAAGGTGTGGTTACCATGGTAAACAAAACTGCAGAGCAGCTTTTTGCCAGTAACAAAGCAGTGTTTGCCTTTAATGGCTCCTGGTGTTTGAATGTCTATAAGGGGATGAATCCAAAGCTCAGTTATGGAGTGATGCTTCCTCCGAAAGCTTCGCAGGCCCGGCCGATGAGCATCTGGGGAGGAGCAGGTTCATCTTTTATGGTAAATGCCCGTTCAAAAAATCAGGAAGAAGCGGTAAAGTTTTTGAAGTGGCTTACTGATAAAGACCAGCAGGTATATCTTGCCGATACTACTTTTAACCTGCCTTCGAATAAAGAAGCTTTAAGTAAAATTCCTCCGATTTTGACAGAGTTCGCCGATGATGTGGAATTAAGCACGCATCCAAATACCTGGGGAGTGTCTGAATTTCCTGCGGTAATCGAAACACTGGATAAGGGCTTGCAGTCGATCGTAATCGGAGAAAAAACGCCTGAACAGGTTGCCAGCGAAGCCCAGGCAGTAAAAGAACGCGAGTTAGCGAAAAAAAGACGTTAAGTTTATGAGAATCAAGCCTACTCTAGAAAATTACACTTTTGTGCTTCCGGCGGTAATTATTTTTTCGATTTTTTATATCATTCCTTTTTTCTGGGTTTTTCAGTTAGGCATGTATGACTGGGATGGTATTCTCCCGACCAAAACTTTTGTGGGGTTGGCGAATTTTACGGAAATATTTTTGCATGACCCCAGCTGGTGGCAGGCAATGTGGAATGCTACCTACATTACCCTGATTGCGCTGATCTTTCAAAATGCATTGGCATTTTTGCTTGCCTGGGCATGCGACCGCGAGATCCGGGCGAAAAATTTTTACCGGGTAGTATTTTTTATCCCGCCTATCCTTTCGGAAATCGTCGTAGGCATGGTCTGGCGTTTTATTATCAATGATGTTGACGGCGCCAATATGGTTAATCGGCTTTTAGTGAGCGTGGGCCTGGGTAATTTTGCGCACAATTGGCTCTCTGACCCGAAAACCGCGTTAACTACGGTAGCTCTCGTGCATTGCTGGAAAGGGTTTGGCTGGGGATTCCTGATCTTTTTAGCCGGTTTACAGACTATCCCGCGCGAACTTTATGAAGCTGCGCGCGTGGACGGGGCGAATGCCTGGCAGGCTTTCCGTAAGGTGACTGTCCCGTTAATGATCCCGGTAGTGGTTTTGGTAGCAATCCTTACGGTTTTAGGGACGATGCAGGCTTTTGTCCTGATTATTGGGTTAGTAGGAGGCGAGTTCGCAGGGCACACATCAGTGCCGGTTTTAAGGATTTTAGCCTCGATGCGCGGGTCATCGCGTTTCGGTTATGCCTGCGCGCAAGGAATAACTTTCGGCATGGTGCTGGTAATTATTTCTTTTATTCAGTATAGATTTTCCAAACGGGCGCGCCAGATTACTTAAAAAGATGAAATCATCTGTTTATTACAAGGTAAAAGGGGTCTCGATTAATCTGCTGATTAACCTTTTCTTGATCAGCGTAGCGATTACTTGCATCTATCCTTTATTATGGATGGTTTCCGCAAGTTTTAAGACGCAGGAAACAATTTTTACGGATTTTTCCCTGATCCCGCGGCATTTTCATTTTGGAAATTACGCGCGTGCCTGGATGGAGGGAGGGTTTGGCCGTAATTTCTTAAACAGTATTTTCTACACCACCTCGGTAGTTGTCGGGATCATTATTATCTCTTCTATGGCGGCGTACGGCTTTTCGCGCCTGCGTTTTCCGGGGAGGAATATCCTCTTTTTTATTTTTATGGCAGCAATGATGATTCCCATCCCGGGTAGTTTTGTAGCCCTTTATGTGCTTTTAAATAAACTACATTTAAGAAATACGCCGGTCGGTTATATTTTATGCATGATCAATGTAGGCTTATCCACGAGTATTTTTCTCTTAAAGACATTTTTCGATAAAATGCCCAAAGAGCTGGAAGACGCCGCTCGCATCGACGGCTGTTCAAAGCTGGGGATCTGGTGGCATGTGGCATTGCCTTTGGCCAAGCCGGTTTTGGCAGTGGTGATTGTCTTTAACGCGCTGAATGTATGGAATGAATATATACTGGCTTTGATCATTTTTGATTCCCGGCAATATATGCCCTTACAGGTAGCATTACAAACCTTCCAGGGGGAATTCGTTACCAATTATCCGCTTTTGATGGCAGGTTTAACCATTACTGCCTTACCTATTATTATCGTTTATTTATTGATGCAGAAATATATTGTTAAAGGCGTTACCGCTGGAGCATTGGTAGGATGATAAAAAGAATAATTACTGCTGTTTTCGTATTTTTAAGCCTGAATGGCTTTGTATTTGCGCAAGAAGCCGCTACTACAAAGCCTCCATCCAGCGAGCTGACCACTTTAGCCTGGGCAGCGCATGGGAAAAAAGATGTTGAAGCAACTTTCAAGTACACCCAACAATGTATAGATTTGTACAAAAATGAGGCCGATAAATTGCAGGCATCTTTAAAAGCCACACCCAAAAACCGGCCGGATATCGAGGCAGTGCAGGTTTTGAATGATGTTGCCACATGTTATTTTATCCAGGGTGAATCTTATCGCGACCAGGAAAAAACAGAAGAAGCGATTAAAGCTTTTAAGACCGTTGTCTATCAATATTGTTACGCCCAGGCATGGGATCCGCGCGGCTGGTTCTGGTTGGTGGCAAAGGCTGCCCGGGAAAGTATCGTGAAATTAAGGCCCA
>JAQUMX010000047.1 GCA_028717885.1 Candidatus Omnitrophota bacterium | reverse complement strand
TAAGCACTAAAACCGGCACTTTGGTTTTGCCGTAAGAAGTGGTGATTTTTTCATAAAATTCGATGCCGTTCATTACCGGCAGATTGATGTCCAGCACTACTAAATCCGGATGCTTGGCGTTTACTACCTCTAACCCTTGCTGCCCGTCGTAAGCAGCATAAACCTCATAACCCTGCTTCTCTAAGTGCGCCTTGAGCATCCGTACCAGGTCTTCTTCGTCATCAATAATCAGGATTCTCTTCCTCGTTTCCATTCTGGTTTAATTTTATGATAATTAACCGGCTAAGTCAATAGGAAGATTAATATATAAATCCGTATTTCAATGAATCTGCCGTGGCTTCTCGCTCAAGGTCGCTCGAACCCACGGACAGATTCATTTTACAATACCTATTGTGCGGATGTCCTTGGCTGTGTTTTTGCGGGGCATAAAGGCAAGGAGCGGGCACGGATGTCCGCATCCGCTCCTTAATTAAAAAAACGGACTTATCTACGGCCGGATGCGGACAGAGCGACGCAGCCGACATGAGCGAGTCCCGCCTCGCTGGGGCGGGACGAGCGTCCCCGCAAAAATACAGATAAGGACAGACGCAAAAACTTTTTTAAGAATTATAAGACTGGCAGGCGGGATGAGCCCATGAGAAAGGAGTCGATATAATATGCGGCTTTGCGGCCTTCGCAGATTGCCCAGACAATCAGGGATTGCCCGCGGTGCATGTCTCCGCAGGAAAAAACTTTATTTACCGAGGTCATAAAATTCTCGGCAGTTTTTACGTTTCCTCTCGGATCAAATTCCAGCCCTAAGCCTGTTAATAATTCATTATGCTCAGGATGCAAGAAACCTAAAGCCAGGACCACCAGATCCGCTTCGATTTCAAATTCGCTTTTCTTTATCTCATGCATAACAAAGCAGCCTTTTTCATCTTTTTCAAATTCAACTTGCACACAAAAGAGTTTTTGCACGTTGCCTTCAGAGCCTAAAAATTTCTTGGTTAAAACCGCCCATCTACGCTCGACACCTTCTTCATGGCTGGAAGAAGTTTTTAAGAGCATTGGGTATGTCGGCCAGGGAGAATCTTTTCCTCTGCAGGCAGGCGGTTGCGGCAATAATTCTATTTGCACCACACACCTAGCCCCTTGCCGGTTTGCCACTCCCACGCAATCAGCGCCGGTGTCGCCGCCGCCGATTACTACCACCTTTTTATTCTTTGCATCAATTGATTCCTTCGCGGAAATTTTTTCTCCGGCTACTTTAAGGTTCGACTGGGTAAGAAAATCCATGGCAAAATAGATCCCCTTAAGGTCTCTGCCTTCGATTTTTAAATCTCGCGGCGCGCGCGAGCCTCCTGCCAAAGCAATCGCATCAAAATCTTCCAGCATTTTTCTCACCGGATAATCTTTTCCCACGAAACAATCCGTTTTAAATTCAATGCCTTCCTCCTGCCAAAGCTTAATCCTGCGCTCTAAAAGCGATTTTTCCAATTTAAAATCCGGAATGCCGTAACGTAAGACCCCTCCTACTTTATGATCGCGCTCGAAAACTAAAACCTTATGCCCTGCTTGGTTTAATTGCGCGGCACAGCTTAATCCCGCGGGGCCGGAACCGATGACCGCGATTTTTTTACCAGTGCGTTTTTTGGGAGGACGCGCATGAATCCAGCCTTCCTTAAACCCGCGTTCGATAATTGCTAATTCATTTTCCCGGATGGTTACGGCATCGTCATTAAATCCCAGCACGCAGGCGTATTCACAAATTGCCGGGCAGATCCTTCCTGTTACTTCCGGTAAATTATTGGCTGCTTCCAACAATTCCAGCGCCTTGCGCCATTGCCCGCGAAAGACCAAGTCATTCCATTCCGGGATATAATTTCCGATTGGGCAGCCCCAATGGCAAAACGGAGTACCGCAATCCATGCAGCGCGAAGCCTGATCGTGCGATTGCTGTTGCGTCGGCAGCGTGCAAACTTCGCAATAATCCTTTATCCGCTCGCACACCGGACGCGATTTCGCAGTTTGGCGCTTTACTTTTAAGAAACCCTTAATATCACCCATCAGAGACCTCGACTAAATCCAGTTTTTTTTCGATTTTTTTACTTTCCAAAATTCTCTTATATTCCAAAGGCATTACCTTAATAAATTTCTTTTCTTCATTTCTAAAATCAGCCAATATTTTTTTCGCTATTGGGCTTGCAGTGTATTTAACGTGATTAACGATCAGATTTTTGATATTTTGCGCATCCTCAGGATTGATTTTTTCCAAAGCAACCATCGAAAGGTTGCATCTTTTGGCAAAATCCCCTTCTTTGTCATAAATATAGGCAATGCCGCCGGACATCCCCGCCGCAAAATTCCTTCCGGTCCTTCCTAAAATTATGACCTTGCCTCCGGTCATATATTCGCAGCCATGGTCGCCTACTCCCTCGACAACTGCGTTTAACCCGGAATTACGGATACAGAATCTTTCTCCGGCAACGCCCCGGATATAGGCTTCTCCGTTAATTGCCCCGTAAAAGGAGGTGTTGCCGATAACGATGTTTTCTTGCGCAGAGAAATTTGCTTCCCGCGCAGGGTAAACAATAATCCTGCCTCCGGAAATCCCTTTGCCCACATAATCATTAGACATTCCTTCCAATTCGAAGGTAATTCCTTTGGCTAAAAATGCGCCGAAACTCTGCCCTGCCACTCCTTTAAATTTAAAATGAATGGCGTCGTCGTTTAATCCGGGTTCTCCAAACTGCTTGCAAACTTTTCCGCTTAACATTGCCCCAGTAGCCCGGTTAGTGTTCCTGATTTCGAATTCCTTGCTTACGGAATAGGCTTTTTCCAATGCTGTTTTTGCCGCGGCGATTAATTTCAGGTCGAGAACACTATCAATACCGTGATCTTGCTTTCCGGTGCAATGAGTGCCTACGCTTTTAGGCACCCGCGGCTGATAAAGGATGCGTGAAAAATCGACCCCCTTAGCTTTCCAGGGAAGGGCCTCCTGATTCAACTCTAAAAGATCGCATCTGCCGATCATTTCATCCACGGTCCTTAAGCCTAACTGGCTCATAATCTGCCGCAGTTCCTCTGCTACAAAATGAAAATAATGCTCTAGATATTCGGGCTTACCGCTAAATCTTTTTTCCAGGATTTCATCCTGGGTCGCTACCCCCACAGAGCAATTGTTTAAGTGGCAATGCCGCAGCATGACACACCCTAAAACAATCAGCACTGCGGTACAAAAACCGAATTCTTCCGCTCCGAGGAGCGCTGCAATAGCTACGTCTCTTCCGGTACGCATCTGGCCATCAGTTTGCAGCCGCACCCTGCTCCTTAAATCATTCAAAACCAAAGTCTGGTGCGCTTCCGACAATCCTAATTCCCAAGGCAAGCCCGCATGCTTAATTGAACTTAAAGGAGAAGCCCCGGTCCCGCCGTCGCCTCCGGAAATCAAAATCATATCCGCATGGCCCTTGGCTACGCCGGCGGCAATCGTTCCTACCCCGATCTCCGAAACTAACTTTACGCTGATGCGCGCTGCCGGGTTGACATTCTTGAGGTCGAAAATCAGTTGCGCTAAATCTTCGATCGAATAGATATCATGATGCGGCGGCGGGGAAATTAAAGTCACTCCCGGCGTAGTATAGCGGATGCGCGCTATTGTAGCGCTTACCTTATGACCGGGTAATTGCCCGCCCTCTCCTGGTTTAGCTCCCTGGGCAATTTTAATCTGCAGCTCATCGGCATTAATCAGATAATTGGTAGTTACGCCGAACCTTCCGGAAGCTACTTGCTTAATTGCGCTACGCACCGAATCGCCATTTGGTAAAGGTGCGAAACGCGCGGGATCTTCCCCTCCCTCTCCGGTATTGGACTTGCCTCCCAAACGGTTCATGGCAATGGCAATAGTTTCATGGGTAGAACGGCTGATCGAACCAAAACTCATTGCACCGGTGGCAAAGCGCCGGAATATTTTTTCTGCCGGCTCTACTTCTTCTATCGGCACAGGCTTCGAGGGTTTAAATTTTAAGAGGCTCCTTAATGTCGTAGGATGCCCTGACTGGTCATTGATTAAACGGGAAAATTCCTGGTATTTTTTCGCGTCATTATTCCGGGTAGCATCCTGCAAGGCAGCGATACTTAAAGGGTTCCAAAGATGGAATTCTCCGTCCCTGCGCCACTGATAAAAACCTCCCGTATCGAGAAACGCCGTGTCGCTTACTTTCCCGGCAAATGCTTGATCATGCCGCAATAATGCTTCTTTCTGGATAATCTTCAAATCAATACCGCCGATCCTCGATACTGTCCCGGGAAAATAATTTTCGATTACCTCTTGCTTTAAACCTACGGCTTCAAAAATCTGCGCGCCGCGGTAACTTTGCAAAGTGGAAATCCCCATTTTCGAAAGGATCTTCAGGATCCCCTTATCCACGGCTTTAATATAATTATGCAAAGCTTTTTCCCATTCAAGGCTGATGGTTTTTTCATCAAGCAAGGTTTTCACCGCTTCAAAGGCAAGGTATGGATTAATACAATCCGCGCCATAACCGAGCAAGAGCCCAAAATGCTGCACCTCTCTTGGTTCTGCAGTTTCAATGATGATGCCGATTTGCGTACGCAGGGCCTTTTTTACCAGGTAATGGTGCACTGCGGAAACGGCTAATAGCGAAGGAATACTCGCATAAGCTTCATCCACTCCCCGGTCGCTTAAAATAATGAAAGTAAACCCTGCCTCGATCGCTGCCTCTGCCTGAATGCAAATATCTTTTAGCGCTTTGGAAAAACTTTCTGCATTTTTTGCCGCAAAAAGCAAAGAAATGGTCTTGGTCTTAAAACTGTTTTCCTTAATCTGCCGGATTTTCTCCAATTCTTCGTCGGTTAAAATCGGCTGTTTTACCAAAAGCTTGTGCGCATGCTTTGGCGTCTCGGCCAGGATATTTTTCTCCGGCCCCAGGTAAGTATATAAACTCATCACCAATTCTTCGCGGATAAAATCGATTGCCGGGTTGGTGACCTGGGCAAAAAGCTGTTTAAAATAAGTAAAGAGCAGCTGCGGCTTCTGCGAAAGCACGGCATGGGGCGTATCATTACCCATTGAGCCAACCGGTTCCTGGGCATTTTCTACCATTGGCTGAATCACCATCTTCAACTCTTCCCGGGTATAGCCAAAAGCCTTCATTAGTTTTAAGCTATCGGCATTATTTGTTTCTTTTTTCGCAACGGGCAATCCTTCCAAGGTGAGCATATTTTCTTTTATCCACTGCGCATAAGGCGCCAGCTGGGAAACTTGCGTTTTAACTTCCGTATCATCGATAACCCGCTGTAATTTTGTATCGATAAAAAGCATTTTTCCCGGCTCAA
>JAQUMX010000046.1 GCA_028717885.1 Candidatus Omnitrophota bacterium | reverse complement strand
GGTTACCGGCAGAAAGCCCGATGACCAGGAAGCTTTTAACAAGTGCAAAGATTACGGCGCAACCGATTATATCCATAAGCCATTAGAGCTTGATGAGCTGGAAAAGATCGTAATGGCGCAGCTCCAAAAAGTTTAAGAAATCCAGCCAGGAGGGAAAATGCTTAAAAAAATAGGTTTATTATTGTTAATTCTTTCCTTAGGCGGATGCGCCTATATAGACCAGAATTTATGCATAGAGCCGCAACTTCAGGTGGCCGATGCTAATATTGGCCAAGGGAAGAAGGTTGTTTTAAAGGTAATTGATGACCGCGATGAACAACTCATCGGTAAGAGAGGAAATCAATTTGTTCCTGGGGGAAAGATTAGCACAAAGCAGGATTTAGCAGAGATTTTAGAGAAATCTATGGTGGATGGATTACGTAAAAAAGGATTCGATCCGGTAAAAAATGATGAACTGGGAAATTCGCTGAAGGTAGAGTTACGGTCTCTGGAATACAATACTTCCATGGGGCTTTGGACAGGAGGCAACATTGGTACATCCGTAGTGAAAATTACCGCTACTCAGCCTTCCGGTAAAAATTATGAAAAAACATACCGCAGCCAGAAAGAGATCCGTACTGCTTTTGTAGGGTCTCAGGAAACTAATGCTAAAGTTATTAATGGGGCTTTAGCTAATACGTTGGATAAAGTTTTTGAGGATAGGGAGTTATTGGATTTTTTAGCTGAATAAAATCATGGCTATAGATTATAAGAAGGAACTTGAGATCGCCGCAAAGAACATGATCCTGGTGCATGAGCCGGATGTGCTCATCCGCATGATCGTGCGCATGCTGGTGCAAAAGATCAAGGTTAACCACGCCGGGATATTGCTGCATCAGCCTGAACGCGATACTTATGTGCTTACGGTTTCCCGCGGCCCGGCAGGCGTAAAAATCCCGGCAGGTTTTGCCAGGGTTGACCCGGATAATGCCTTGATTAAATTTTTTAGGGATGGCGCCAGCAAAGAGCTCCTGCCGCAAAACGCTTTGATTTATGAGCAAGGCCAGCGATTATTAAGGCGTTTTAATGGCCCTCTTAGGGAAATCCTGCAAAAATCTCTTTATCAGATGGAGATCTTTGAAGCGGAAGTGGCAGTCCCTACTTATTACCGCGATGAATTGATCGGCATTGTATTTTTAGGTAAGAAAAAGAGCCGTAAGAGATTCGCTCCTGCGGAAATCGATTTCTTCCTGGCGTTGGCTTCAGATGTGGCAATGGCAATCCGCAATGCCAGGTTGTTTAAGGAGCTGGAAGCTGAGCTGAACAAAAAATACCGGCTCTTTATTCATACGACAGTTGCCCTGGCAGCTGCTATTGACGCTAAGGACCATTACACGCATGGCCATACTTCACGCGTCACTACTCTTAGCCTGGCAATTGCGAAAAAACTCGGAGAGAAGGATAAGAAGATTTCTGATCCAAAGTTCCTCGAGCATCTGCACATTGCCGGCCTTTTGCACGATATCGGTAAGATCGGGATTCCGGAATCTATCCTTAATAAGCCGGCACCTTTAAATGAAGAAGAAAGAAAAAAAATGAATGAGCATCCCTTGGTGGGTACTGCGATATTGCAGCCGATTAAGGAACTTGAGGATTCGATCCTGGGTGTAAAATACCATCATGAAAAATATGACGGCTCAGGCTATCCCGAAGGATTAAAAGGAGAGCAGATACCTCTGATCGCCTCGATAATTTCCGTTGCCGATACTTTTGACGCTATGGTTACAGACCGGCCTTACCGCAAAGGGTTTTCCAAGGCAGAAGCTATCGAAGAAATAAAACGCGTCAGCGGCAAACAATTTGACGCTAAAGTCGCCGCAGCTTTCATCGAACTCTACGAAGAAGGTAAAATCTAAAGTTATGCAACCTAAGCGTATCATCCTAATGCACATTTCTCAGGTTTCCGGGCACCGCAGCGCTGCCATGGCAATTGAAAGTGCCATTAAAGAGCTTGTCCCGCAAACGCAGATTATGAGCATTAATGCCTTTAATTACACCAGCCCCGCAACCGAGAAATTCACCAATTTTCTTTACATGAACGTGGTCAGCCGTTTTCCCAAAATCTGGGGTTATCTTTATGATAACCCTAAAGTGGTAAAAGGCCTGGAGAACGCGAAAAATTTCGTGCATAATTTTAATTCCCCAAAGCTGAAGAAACTTTTCGAAGAATTCCGTCCGGATGTGGTTGCCTGTACTCAGGCGTACCCTTGCGGGATGGTTGCTGATTATAAAAAAATACATAAGATACATTTGCCACTCGTAGCGGTATTAACGGATTTTGTGCCGCATTCATTCTGGATTTATGATGATGTAGATTTTTATATTTCGCCTTCTGATGAGGTAACCAACCGGCTTAAAGATAAAGGCATACCCGAAAGCAAGATCCGTACCTTTGGTATCCCTTTCGATAATAAATTTAATTTTCCGGTTGATACTGCCAGGGTGTTTGCTCAATACGGCTTAAATCCCCAAAAACCCACAGTCCTGATTATGGGCGGAGGCCACGGCTTAGGCCCATTGAATGAAATCGTGCGTTCCCTGGAAAAAGTGAGCGCTGACATTCAGGAAATCGTAGTCACCGGTGTTAATACCAGGCTTTATAAGGCAGTGGAGAATGAAATTAAAAAATGCAGAAAAAAGATCGTGCTTTTAGGCTTTGTAAATAATATCCATGAATTGATGAGCATTTCTGACCTTATCATTACTAAGCCCGGAGGCATTACCACAGCAGAGGCTTTGACAAAACAATTGCCGATGGTAATTGTCCAGCCCATACCCGGGCAGGAAGCAAATAATAGCGCGTATCTCACGGAGAAAAAAGCAGCAGTAGAAGTCAATGACCCAAAAGAGATTAATATTGTTGTTGAAGATTTGCTGGCGCATCCGCAAAAATTAGAACTTTTACGTAAATCTGCCGCAGCAATTGCCAAGCCGCATTCATCCAGCGATATTGCGGGGCTGCTTTTAGGGGTTTAGTCAATGATCAATTATATACTTTATCGGATCGGGCAATTTATCGCCTTATCTTTTCCGAGGAGAATAGGCTATAAAATAGCGATTTTTTTCTCTGACCTGCATTATTTATTTGCCTTTAAGGATAAGCGGGCGGTGCGGGATAACTTAAAAGCGGTATTCCCTCATAAAAGCGATCGGGAAATTTGCCGGTTAAGGCTTGCCATGTTCCGCAATTTTGCCAAGCATATAGTGGATTTTTTCCGTTTTTCAAAAATCGACCGCGAATTTATCGAAAAGAATATTAAAACCGAGAATATGCATTACCTGGATGAGGCCTTAAAAAAGAAAAAAGGCGTAATTACCCTTACTGCTCATCTGGGTAATTGGGAGTTAGGCGGTGCAGTGATCGGTACGCTAGGTTATCCATTTTGGGTGGTAGCTTTGCCGCATAAGCATAAAAAAGTTGATGATTTTTTCAATCGGCAGCGTTTAAGCAAGGGTGTGCATGTGCTGGCTTTAGGAAAATCCGGAAGAGGCTGCCTAAGGGCATTAAAGGAAAATAAAATTTTAGGGTTGGTAGGAGACAGGGATTTTAATGAGAGCGGAGTGATCGTGGATTTTTTCGGGAAACCTACGATCTTTCCGGAGGGCCCGGCAGTATTTTCCTTGCATATCGGATCGGTCATCTTGCCGGGTTTTATGATCAGGAATAAAGATGATAATTTTACCTTCCGCTTCGAAAAACCGATAGAATTCCATCCTACCGGTAAAACAGGGGAAGATACAAAAGCACTGGTGAGCACTTACATCAAAGTTATCGAGTCCTATGTCCGTAAATATCCAGACCAGTGGTATATGTTCAGGAGATTCTGGCTGCAATGAGGGCTTGCGTAATTATCCCTACCTATAATGAAAGCAAGGCAATCGCGGAAGTAGTGCGTAAGTCGCGCCATTATGGCCTGGAAGTAGTCGTAATCGATGACGGCTCGGCTGATAACACCGCAAAAATTGCCAGGGAAGCTGGAGCCACGGTTTTAGAAAATCAGAATAACCAGGGCAAGGGCGCGTCTTTGATCAAAGGTTTTGATTATGCATTAAAAACCGGCTTCGATTATATTATTACCATGGACGGCGACGGCCAGCACCTGCCGGAAGATATCCCGTTTTTCCTGCGCCTGGCAAATTCATCCGATAAAGGGATTTTTGTCGGCAACCGCATGTCAAAAGTAGGGAATATGCCGTTAGTGCGGGTCATTACAAATAAATTCATGTCATGGTTAATTTCTTTAGTAATCGGCCAGCGCGTGGCTGATACTCAATGCGGTTTTCGCCTGATTAAAAAAGAGGTCCTGCAGAAGATCAAACTTACCACTACCAAATACGAAATTGAATCCGAGCTGCTGATTGAAGCAGCCCGCCAGGGATTTAAAATCGAATCTGTCCCCGTTGAAACAGTTTACGCAGGAGAAAAATCCCAGATCAATCCTTTCGTAGATACCCTGCGTTTCATCAAATTCATAACCAAGCAAAAATGGATCTCGCGTTAATTAGAAAAAGCATGGTTGATGACCAGCTGCGCAACCGCGGCATCAAAGATAGGCGGGTGCTGGAGGCTTTCTTGAAGGTGGAGCGGCATAAATTCGTCCCAGAAGATTTACTCGATAATGCCTACGCGGATTTTCCTTTGCCGATCGGAGAAAAGCAGACTATTTCCCAGCCTTACATTGTGGCTTTAATGACGGAAAAGCTGGAGCTTAAAGGCACAGAGCGGGTGCTGGAGATTGGCACCGGTTCAGGTTATCAGGCGGCGATTTTGGCAGAATTAGTAAAGCAGGTTTATACGATCGAGCGTTTTGATGCCCTGGCAAAACAAGCGCAAGCTACGCTTTTAGCCATGGGTTACCAGAATATTAAAATCACAGTAGGTGACGGCACTTTGGGTTGGCCGGAGGAAGCGCCATTTGAGCGGATTATTATTACCGCTGCTACACCCCGGGTACCGCAGCCTTTATTCGAGCAACTGGCAGAAGGCGGGAAAATGATTTTGCCTCTGGGAGATTTTGCCGGGCAGGTTTTGACATTAGTAGAGAAAAAGAATGGCCAGCCGCATACACAAGATATCTGCGGCTGCGTCTTTGTGCCGCTGGTCGGAAAATTCGGCCAGTAACGGGGACGTTCCCCAAGGTGCCACCCTTTTTTAAAAGGAGGAAAAAATGTTTGTATTGTGGTTATTGAGTATTGTAGCTACCTTGCTCATTGCCAAATACAAGAATCGCGCCCATGTCGGATGGTTTTTCTTAAGTTTATTTTTAGGCCCGATTGCTGTAATTATGATTTCGATTACTCCTAAAATTCAACCTGGGCAGGAGGAGGCCAAGGTATATTCAAGGTCATCGCCAGCCTCACTTAAGGCGGAATTAGATAATTTAAGGAATGATTTTCGCTTATTAAACGATAAGCTGGAGAAGCTGGGAGAAAAAATCAGCGCTTTCGATACCGGCAAAGAAATTGCAGAGTCGGTTAAGGCGCCGGAGCCGGTTATCGTCCCAAATAAAAAAGTAAAAATGCCGCTCGGGAAAAAGACTGATATCGAAATGGACCTGGGGAAGTTCTGGCTGAATAAGATCGGCATGGTGGTTTTTTCTCTTGGCGTGGCATTCCTGCTTAGCTATACGATCACCCGTATCGGCCCGGCAGCGAGGATAATACTCGGATACTTTGTAGCAGCAGCTTTGTTTATTGCCGGCGTTAAACTGGAGAAGAAAGACAAATTCATTAATTATGGCCGGGTGCTTTTAGGCGGCGGATGGGCGATTACGTATTTTACCACCTATGCAATGTATCATTTTGAAGCCTCGAAAATCATCAGCAGCCAGCTATTGGACCTATTCCTTTTGGCGATCGTTGCCTTAGG
>JAQUMX010000045.1 GCA_028717885.1 Candidatus Omnitrophota bacterium | reverse complement strand
TAAACAAATCGAGAAAAATATTCCCGATGTATTTTTAAACGGGCACCGTACTAAGAGGCTGAGCAATAATATTAATTTTTCTTTTAAAGGTGTTGAGGGGGATACGCTCTTAGTGAATCTTGACCTGTTAGGAATTGCTGCTTCCAGCGGTTCCGCGTGCAGTTCAACTTCTTTAGAGCCATCGCATGTATTAATGGCTTGCGGCTTGTCTCGGGAAATCGCCCAAAGCGCAATCCGGTTTTCTCTTGGCCGCTGGAGCACTGCCGGAGAAGTGGATTATTTGCTGGGACAGCTTACGCGGATTGTGAAAAAATTACGCTCATGATCGAAGAAAAAATCATCGAAATTCTTAAATCCAAGTCCGGCTATGTTTCCGGAGAAGAAATCAGCGATCATCTTAGGTTAAGCCGCCAGGCGCTCTGGAAGCATATCCAGGAATTAAGGGATTCTGGTTATGATATTGTGGCAGTGCCGCATTTAGGATATCAGTTGGTGCAATTGCCTGACCGGCTTTTCCCGCAGGAGATAGGAAGCGGTTTAGAAACAAAATTTATCGGAAAAAAAATCCATTATCAGGAAAAAGTTTCTTCTACCATGGATCTGGCTTTAAACTTAGGTTTGCAGGGTGCATCCGAAGGAACGGTAATCGTAACAGAATCTCAATCCAAGGGCAGGGGAAGGCTGGGCAGGAATTGGATTTCTCCGAAATATAAAGGCATCTATTTTTCTGTGATTTTGCGCCCAAAAATTTCCCCCCTACAAGCTTCCTTGTTGACCATTCTTTGTGCAGTAGGCTTGTGCGAGGCAATCAAAGAGAACGCGCAAATAGAGCCGCAAATCAAATGGCCGAATGACCTTTTGATCAACCAGAAAAAAATCGCCGGAATCCTTACGGAATTAAACGCGGAGATGGATGAAGTACGTTTTGTGAATATCGGTATTGGCCTTAATGTCAATACCGAGAAAAAAGCCTTGATTAGCAGTGCTACTTCTCTTAAAGAAGAACTGGGCAAAGAAGTAAACCGCGTAGAATTATTAAAGGCGATCCTGCGCAGGATAGAAACAAATTACCTTTTATTCCGCGAAAACAGAAGAAAAGAAATCATCGAAAAGTGGCGCGAATATAACACCACGCTCGGTAAAAGGGTAAAAATCCTCGTGCGCAACCAGCACCTCGAAGGCCAGGCAGTGGATATTGACCTTGACGGCGCTTTGCTCGTGAGGAAAGATTCCGGGGTAGTACAGAAAATCAGCTCCGGAGATATTATCCTCTGCCGTTAATCCTTTCCAATTTCCCCTTGCAATAGTAAACCTAATCTATTAAAATAGTTGACAATAAAGGAAGGGGTTTTTCTATGTTAGGTAAAGATATAAAAGCACTTTTGAAATTGCCTTTGAGAGAGCTGATCCTGCAGGCAAACAGCATCCGGCAGGAATTTCTCGGCAAGAAGCTCGACCTCTGCAATATCCTAAACGCAAAATCCGGGCTTTGCGCCCAGAATTGTAAATTTTGCGCCCAGGCCAGCCGCCATGCTACCGGTATAGAAACTTACGCACTAAAGCCAAAAACTGAAATTATCGCAGCTGCCAGGCGCGCAAAAGAGATCGGTGCCCAAAGATTTGGTATCGTGACCAGCGGGGACAGGCTTTCTGTAGATGAGCTGGAGAGGATCGCCGATACCGTCCAGGAAATTACGCAAAAGATTAAGATCAAAGCTTGTGCTTCTCTGGGGAGTATGAATGAGAAAGAGTTTAAACTCCTAAAAAAAGCAGGCTTAAGCCGCTATCACCATAATTTGGAAACCGGGCCGGGATTTTTCCCGAAAATCGTCACTACCCATACTTTTAGCGATCGGATAAGAACCATTAAAGCAGCCAGGGCATCTGGTTTAGAAGTTTGTAGCGGAGGAATCATCGGTATGGGCGAAACCATGCAAGACCGCATTGAAATGGCGTTAACTTTAAAAGAGCTGAACGTAGATTCCGTGCCGATCAACGTATTGGTGCCGATAAAAGGCACTCCTTTAGGGAAACAGCCGCAACTCTCCAGTAGTGAGGCGATCAGGACCATTGCAATATTCAGGATTATTTTAAAAGATAAGACAGTCAAGGTAGCCGCAGGGAGAGAAACGGCCTTAAAAGATTTTCAGGCGCTTGTCTTTCTATCCGGAGCAAATGGCATGCTCATCGGCGGATACCTTACGATTAAAGGAAGAGACCTTTGCGATGACCAGAAGTTAATCGAGGAAATAAAATTATTATGGAACGCTTAATAGATGATTTTATCGGGAAAAGAAAAGAAGACGGTTTATTAAGAGAGCTAAAGCCCGCTTCGATGCGCTCCGGAGGAAAAATCGAATTTTCCAAGCGGGTATTGGCTGATTTCTCTTCTAATGATTACTTAGGGCTATCAGGGCATCCTTTGCTCATCGAAGCAAGTAAAAATGCCGCAGAAAAATTCGGAATATCAAGCTGCGGCTCACGGCTATTAAGCGGAAATTTAAGCCTGCACGAGGAGTTGGAAGAAAAAACAGCAAAGTTTAAAAACAAAGAAGCGGCAATTGTCTTTAATTCCGGTTACCAGGCAAATGTCGGTATCATCGGCGCTCTTTATAGCCAGGGTGACTGTATTTTTGCCGACCGCTTGATTCATGCCAGCCTCTTAGACGGTATTATTCTTTCCGGAGCAAAATTATTCCGTTTTTTGCATAATGACTGTAATCATCTGGAATCTTTATTAAAAAAAGAGCGCGGCAAATTCAAAAATTGCCTGATTGTTACGGAGAGCCTCTTTAGTATGGACGGCGATAAAGCGCCCTTAACCAAGCTGGTAGCTCTAAAAAATAAATATGCAGCTTGGTTGTATGTAGACGAAGCACACGCTACCGGTATCTATGGCAGCGATGGCGCGGGTTTAGTGCAAGCTAATAGATTAGAAAGCGAAGTGGATTTAATCATGGGTACTTTTAGCAAAGGGTTAGGAAGCTTCGGCGCCTATTTAGCCGCTTCTAAAAGAACCGTTACCTATTTAGTTAATACTTGCAGGAGTTTTATTTATTCGACTTCTTTGCCTCCGACTGTAATCGCTGCGAACCTGGCCAGCCTGGACTTAGTCAAAAAAGAGCCGCAGCGCAGGATCAAGCTTTTGGAAAATGCGCAATACTTACGCCAAAAACTGGCAGACAAAGGATGGAAGATTAAAGGAGAATCGCAGATTATCCCTTTGATTATCGGCGAGAACCAACAGGCAGTTTCCTATTCGCAAGCTTTGCAAAATCGAGGATATTGGGTATTGCCGATCCGGCCTCCGACCGTACCAAAAGGCCAAGCGCGCCTGAGATTTTCTTTAACCTATGACCACCCCAAAGAGATTTTAAGCAAACTAAACGATGATTTACAGAAAATTAAGATTTAAACATATAAAACGCAACTATCCAAGGACGCTGGTGCTTTTGCCTGGCTGGGCTACTGATTACCGGATCTTCGGGAATTTAGAGCTGCCTTATGATTACTTTATCCCCGAAGAAATTTCCCCGGATAATTTCAGTCGAGGCCTCATTGAGGCATTAGAGGAAAACAGTATCCAGAAAGTTTCCTTGTTTGGCTGGTCACTCGGGGCTTTTCTGGCAGCTGATTTTTCCCTGGGGCACCCTGTGTCTATTGATGAGTTATTTCTTCTTGGCGTGCGTAGCCACTATGAAAAACAAAGCTTATTAAAAGTAAAAGCAGGTTTAGAGAGGGATAAAAACGCTTGTCTTTCAGAGTTTTATGCAAATTGCTTTTCTTCCTTTGATGCTCCGGGCAGGGAATGGTTTAAGAATAATTTGCTGGGTATCTACCTAAAAGAAATGAAAATTGAAAATTTATTCCAAGGGTTGGATTATTTGGCGAAAGCACGGATTGACCCGGATTCTTTACGTTGCGTCCCTAAAATAAAATTCTTTCACGGAAAATTAGACAGGATCGCCCCGTTTATCGAAGCCGAACAGTTAAAACAGAAAATAAACCAGGCGGATTTTGTCGAATTCCCAAAGTTGGGGCATAATCTATTTTTGAACACCGAGTTTGCACAGAGGTTTCTTCATGAATAAACAGGTTCTAGAGAGGAACTTTTCCCGTTTTGCCGCCTCATATGATGATTATGCGGATATCCAGAAAAGAGTAGCTGCGGAATTATTAGCACAGATTCCGAATCAAGGTTTCGCAAGCATTCTGGAGATCGGTTGCGGCACAGGAAACTATTCTTTATTGTTAAGGAAGCGTTTCGCGCGTGCTAAAATCAGCGCCTTTGACCTTTCTGAAGAGATGGTTGAATATGCCAAAGATAAACACCGGGAAGAAGGAATCAATTTTTTCCAAGCAGATGCAGAGCGCTTGGACTTAAGAAACAAATTCGATCTGGTTACTTCCAATGCCTGTTTGCACTGGGTATCGGATTTAGAAAAGGTAATTTCTTTGTCAAAATCATTGTTGAATAAAGGCGGGAGGGCCGCGTTTTCGATATTTGGGCCGCTGACCTTTAACGAGCTGGGAGAATCATTGGCAGCTGTATTAAATAATGAAACCATCGAAGCAAAGAATTTTCCTGATCAGGTAAAGATAGGGCAGATTATGCACAAATATTTTAAAACCGCGAGCATAAAAGAAATAACTTTACATAAAGAATACCAGAGCTTGGAAGAGCTATTATACAGGATTAAGCTTACCGGTACGAATGGCTCTGGTTTGGCGCAAAAAAGCCGCTTTAGCCGCGGCTTATTAAAACAAATAGAAGCCGCGTATTTGGAGAAATTCAAGTCAATAATTGCGGCTTATCAAGTGTTCTTTTGTCAGGCGGAATTCGACTAGTATCAATGTGTTGGGGGATTTGGAAGCGTGCATAAAGCAATCTTTATTACCGGAACAGATACCGGCGTGGGAAAAACCATTATTTGCGGGCTTTTAGCCAGGCATTTGGCGCTAAAAGGGAAACAGGTTATTACGCAAAAATGGATTCAAACCGGCTGTACTGGTTTTTCCGAAGATATCAGGATTCATGACAAAATTATCGGTGATTTGGCAGTTAAAGGCTACTCAGAACTACGTTGTCCATATTTATTCAAAGCGGCAGTTTCCCCGCATTTAGCAGCTAGGCTAGAGAACAGAAGAATCAGCCCTCAAAGAATCAAAAGCAGTTTTAAGTTGCTTGCCTGCAAATTCGATTATTTGATCGTTGAAGGCGCAGGAGGCTTATTAGTGCCTTTTAACAGGAATAGCCTTATGATTGATATCGTCCGGGAATTGAATTTACCGATTTTACTGGTTGCCGAGAACAGACTAGGGGCAATCAATCATACCTTACTCTCTATAGAAACGGTTTTAAGCAGAAAATTAAAACTTTTAGGCATAGTTTTCAATAATGCCAAGTATCAACAGCCGCTTGTATTGCAGGATAACCCGCAGATTATCCGCGCCGTAGCCAAGGCGAGAATTTTCGGAACATTGCCGAGGGCGGAAAATTTACCCCGATTATCGGAAAATTTTGCTCCCATAGGAGAGAAGATATGCCAAGCAATAAAATAAATAACCGTTGGATTGAGAATGACCGTAAGTTTATCTGGCACCCCTTTACACAAACCAAGGAAGTAAAGAAATTTCCTCCCATCCTTATCGAGAAAGCTAACGGCATGCAGCTTTTTGACCAGGATGGCAAAAGTTATTATGATGTAATTTCCAGCTGGTGGTGCAATTTGCACGGCCATAACCATCGGGAAATAAAAAACGCCATAAAGGCGCAGCTGGATCAGCTGGAGCATGTTTTGTTTGCCGGATTTACCCATAAGCCGGCGATTATGTTAGCGGAAAAACTGATTGCTCTTGCTCCGGGCAAACTCTCGAAGGTTTTTTTCTCCGATAACGGCTCCACGGCGGTGGAGATAGCGTTAAAAATGTCTTTTCAGTACTGGCAGGATACCGGCAAGGCCAAGAAAAAGCGCTTTGTTTCCCTGGAAAATGCTTATCATGGCGATACTGTCGGAACGATGAGTGTAAGCGGTGTAGATCTTTTTAACCGGGTATTTTCCCCGCTATTTTTTCCGTCTTTTAAAGTGCCGTCACCTTATTGTTATCGCTGCCCGATGCGCAAAAAGCGGCAAAATTGCCGTATTGATTGTATCCGGCCGTTAGAAAAATTGTTGGAAACAAAAGCGCAAGAAATATCTGCCATAATCTTAGAACCGTTGTTAATGGGTTCCGGCGGGATGATTATTTATCCTAAAGAATACTTGGCAAGGGTAGGCAAATTGGCGAAAAAATTCAAAGTGCATTTAATCCTGGATGAAGTAGCAACCGGTTTTGGCAGGACCGGAAAAATGTTTGCCTGCGAACATGTTCCGGGTATTGAACCGGATTTTCTCTGCCTTTCCAAAGGGATTACCGGAGGATATATGGCTTTTGCCGCGACTTTAACCACGGAAAAAATTTTTAGTGCCTTTGATATATTCTATCATG
>JAQUMX010000044.1 GCA_028717885.1 Candidatus Omnitrophota bacterium | reverse complement strand
GCTCCGCCGTTTAAAAAATTATAAACCATCTGCGCAGTTACTTCTTTTGGATAGGGGCTGACTCCTTCTGCGGTAACTCCGTGGTCAGCGGCAAGCGTAAAAATCACTTTATTTTTTAACTCGAGATCAAGGCTGGCTTTAATCCCTGCGATCTGCTTAACTAACTCTTCCAGCCTGCCTAAACTGCCTAAAGGCTTAGTCAGGCTATCCAGGCGATCCTGGGCAAGCGCTTTGATTTTTTCATCGGGTGAAACGATGTTCTTTATTACTTGTTCGATCATTTTCATTTTATTTTTGCCGGTATTCCGGAGACTAAGAAAAAAACCTCGTCGGAATTCGCAGCTGTCAGTTGATTAATCCTGCCTGCAATATCACGAAAATCCCTGCCTAATTTTGTCCTGGGGACTATACCTAAACCCACTTCATTCGAAACGATGATTGCTCTACCCTTAAAAGTATTTAAGCGTTTAAAAACGTGCTTTATCTTTTCTGTGATTAAATCGTGGCTGGCGCCGGATAAAATCAGGTTAGAAACTAAAAGTGTCAGGCAATCGATTATAATACAGGGGCAACGGCTGTTAATTTTTTCCAAAGCGCGGATAATTTCTTTGGATTCTTCGAAGGTTTGCCAATGCTTTGGCCGCGAAAGCTGGTGCGCTTTAATGCGCTTGCGCATTTCTAAATCCCGCCCCTGACAGGTAGCAATGAAAGCTACATCCTTATATTTCTTTGCCAACTCCAAAGCAAAAGTGCTTTTGCCGCTCCTTGCCCCGCCTAAAATAAAAGTTATCTTTGCCATAATTTATAAATGCGATATATTTATTATGGTTACGCTTGCCGACGAAGGAACATACTTCCAAAAATCTTTTGTCTTATTCAAATGGCTTAAAAATATACCGATTACTCCGCCGTGGCAGACCACGGCTACTGTTTTGTCTTTTTCCGCACGCATAATCTTACGCACCGCCCGCAGGATACGCTTTTTAAAATCCTTTAAGTTCTCGCCCTTGGGAATTGTAACGGTAAAAGGTTCATGCAGCCATTTTTTGTAGACTTTCGGGTATTTCTGTTGGATCTGCTCGTAAGATAAGCCTTCAAACACGCCGAAGTGCATCTCCCTTAAATCCTCGAGCTCGACGATTTTTTCTTTGCCAAAAATAATCTTTGCGGTTTCCAAAGCGCGTTTTTTATTGCTGCAATATATTTTATCAATCTGTTGGCCCCGGAAAACTTTTTTTAATTTCCTTGCTTGCGTTTTGCCTTTTTGGCTGAGGCAAACGTCACTGGAGCCGCAATAGATCATCTTTGCGTTCCAGTCAGTCTGTCCGTGCCGGATAAAGATTAATTTAGTGGCCATGCTTCCTCTCTTCTTCCGGCACCAGGATGCAATACGGCTTTTTACTGATCGGATTTTCCTTTACCACTACCACGGTTTTATAAACTGCTTCGATGTTCCGGTAATTTAACACCTCTTCCGGTGCGCCTTCCCGGTAAACTTTGCCTTTATCCAAAAGCAATATCCGGTTGCAATATTCGCTTGCCAAATTTAAATCATGCAGGACCATCACAATAGTCAAATCATTCTGACGGTTCAGTTTTTTTAAAAGATCGAGGATTTGAATCTGATGCCCGATATCCAAATGAGATGTCGGCTCGTCTAAAAATAATAAAACCGGCTCCTGGGTAAGTGCCTTAGCAATAATTGCCCGCTGGCGCTCTCCTGAACTAAGCTCATCAATAGCTTTTTCCTTTAACTCTGTAGTATCGGTCATGATAAGCGCATTTTGTGCGATCTCGCGGTCATGCAGGCTTTCCGGCTGCAGCCGCTTAAGATGCGGGATCCTGCCCATCAGGACGATCTCCCAAACTGTAAAAGAAAAATTAATCGCAGTGTCCTGCTGCACAAAAGCCACCTTCTGGCAAAATTCTTTTAAATCAAGTTTTCTAATATCCTGGCCTTGCAGAAAAATACTCCCTCTTTGCGCAGGTAAAACCCGGCTCAATAAACGTAGTAGTGTAGTTTTCCCAGAGCCATTCGGGCCGATAACACCTAAGAAATCGCCGCTGTTTACCTCAAAAGAAACATCCCTGACAATTGCTTCCTGATGGTAACCGCCGCTTAAATTATTGATTTTTAATAACTGGCTCATTTAATCCTTGCCTTGTGTTTAAGCAGAAAAATAAAAGTCGGAGCGCCCAAAATCGCAGTGATTACTCCGATCGGTATTTCCAATGGCGGAATTAACGTACGCGAAAGCGTATCGCAGGCAATCATAAAACAAGCCGCAGCCAAGCAGGTTACCGGGATTAAAACCTTGTGATTCGGCCCGACAACCAGGCGCATCATATGAGGAATCATTAGTCCTACAAAACCGATAATCCCGCAGATACAAACTAAACTGGCAGTAATTAGAGAAGTAATCAGGATGAGGATTTTTTTCACCCGCTCGATATCCACACCCAGGTGCATCGCTTCTTCTTCGCCGATTGAAATTGCATTTAAATCCTGTGCGAAACAAAATATTGCCGCAATCCCCGCCAGCACTATTGCCGCGACCGTCAAAAGAAGTTTTAAATCAAAAACCTGCAGGCTTCCCCAGAGCCACCAGGTAATTTCATGCAAAGCTTCGTTGCCGGAAATTGAAATCAGAAAAACGATGATCGCGGAAAGCGCTACTGACACGATTACCCCGGAAAGGATCAATGACTGCTCGGGGATTTTATTATTTTCCCGGGCAAGGTTATAGACAAGGATAATGCTTAAAACCGCTCCCAGAAAAGCAGCCAGCGGAAGATAAATTCCCGAAACTCCCAGAATAATCGCAATCACTGCGCCAAGGCCTGCGCCGCTAGAAGTGCCTAATAAATACGGCTCAGCAAGTGAATTACGTAAGATTGCCTGCAGCACGATTCCTGAAACTGCCAGGCCGCTTCCGGCAATTGCCGCCAGAAAAATCCGCAAGATCCTTAACTGTACAATCGGCTGGGAGTCTTTAAGTAAAAAATCTTTTAGCGGAATCTGCACCGATCCTTTAAGGACCCCTAAAGCCGCTGCCAAAAATAATAATATGAATAAAACCGGGATGCTTTTCTTCACGGATAAAGCCTCTTATAAATTTCCTTGATTGCCTGGGCTACGCGCGGCCCGGGATGCAACAATAGGTCCGGGTCGATATTGCTAAAAATACGGTTATTTTTCACGGCATTGATCTCCTGCCAGCCAAAACGCTTTATTACGGAATTAGCCGGATTTTTTTCTCCCATATAGGTCAGGATAATCACATCGGGGTTACGCTTGATTACTTCTTCCGGGCTAAAAATACTGTAAGGACGAGTGGTATCATTGGCAATATTTACTCCTCCGGCAATTGTCAGCAATTCATCAAGATAAGTGCCGCTTCCGGCGGTAGTCAAAGGGTCATGCCAGATTTCCAAGAAAACTTTTTGCCGTTTTTCTGCGGGAATTACATTAACCTTTTTGCTAATTGCTTCAATTTCATCCTCGGCTTGTTTTGCTAAAATCTGCGCCTTGTATTCCGTATTGGTAATTTTGCCGATTTCGATAATTGTCTCAAAAACCTCGCCTAAAGTTTTTGGGTCGGCAACATAAACATTGAGTTTAAGCTGTTTTAAGCTTTCGACTATCGGCGCCTGCTCCAGGCCGGTGCAGAAAACATAGTCAGGCTTAAGGGACACGATTTTTTCGATGTTAGGATGGCTAAAATCGCCTATCTTTTCTTTAGGTTTAGCTTGGGGCGGATAATTACAATATGAGCTTACTCCGACAATCTGGTCATCCAGGCCGAGCGCGAATAAAATTTCCGTGGTAGAAGGAGCTAAAGACACATAGCGCGGCTTGGCAAAAGCCGGAACTGTGCCGAAAATAATAAAAATAATAATAAGTATGAGCTTATTCATAATATGAAGATCCCGCGCATCTAGAAGTAAGAGCCGGATGCTCGGGATAAATTCGGCCAGATAATTTATGTTCACTCGCTTCGCTCGTTCCATAAATTATAGCCTCATTTAATAAAAAACCCGCTTTCAAAAAATCAAGCGGGTTGCACCCTGTTTAACTTGGCCCTTTTCCACGAGGAAATCTTTTTGTACAAGCAGGTCTTCTGACTTAAAGAGCTCTTATCCTACTTGCCGCACCTTCCCGCCTTGATTAAAGGCAGTGGTAAAAAGCGGCTTTCGTTCTCTTATACAGCAGCGGGACTGTGTCCGAATTTAACGGAACTTCCCTTACTTGTACCTTAAATTGTCAAACTTAAGATAACGCAGGATCACTCTAAAGTCAAGGATATTTTAATACTCGATCCCTTTTCTGGCCGTGACGCCTTTTTCAAAATAATGCTTCACATCCTTGATTTCGCTGACCAAATCAGCAAGCTCAACAATCTCCTTACAGGCATTGCGTCCGGTAAGGATTAATTCGGTTGCGGCCGGTGTTTTTTGAATCAACTCCAGCACGTCATTCAATTGCAAAAGCCCCAAGTTAAGGCTGACATTAATTTCATCCAGGATCACCAGGCTGAATTTTTTGCTTTTTAAAACTGACCGAACTTTCTGTAGCCCCTTTTTTGCCGAATTTTTATCCTGTTGGCTGATTTTACGGATAAAGCGGCAGGAGCCAAATTGCTCGGCTTTGACATTCTTAAATTTCTTTAAGGCAACCAGCTCGCTGCATGCCCTACCTTTGGCAAATTGCGCGATATAAACCTTTAAGCCGGCGCCTGCCGCACGCAAAGCCAGGCCTAAAGCCGCAGTAGTCTTACCTTTTCCGTTTCCTGTGTAAACTTGGATCATATTTTATAAAAGGGTGGCACCTTGGGGAACGTCCCCAATTAGCGCAGCTTCTCTGCTGAATACTTATTGTAAATAAAGGAAACTCCCAGGAAAATAACCCCCAGGATGATAAAACTAATGATCTTATATATCATCGGCAGCCCTGCCAGGTCAACAAATATTATCCTGCCTAAGGTAATGGCAAAAATCACGAATCCGCCCTGGCGCACGCTCTTATCTTTAATCTTAAAGCCGGTAGTAAAAAGCAAAACTCCGAACACGCCTAAACTGACTGCGACCCAGATATCTTTGACATATTGAAAAATAGCTGCACAAACCAGGATCAGCCCTAAGTAAAAAAGCGGAACTACCAATAATTTTTCGAATGCGGCCAGCCTCGACTTTTTATTCAGGTAACGGAAGATAAAATACGCCGCGTAGACGCAGGCTAATTTTGCGAAAATAAGCGCCCACTGGAAAAACCCTCCCAGGTAGCGGTACTCGTCGATAAACAGGAACCGCACAGCCACTAATAATAAGACTAACAGCGAGTATAGCCGGATATACTGGTCGGAAACTTTTACTCCCCAGAGTAAGGCTAAAACCGCCATCACTGCAAGGCTTAAAGTAATCCAGACCTGCTGCACGAAGACGATAATCGCAAAAACCAGTAAGGAAGCCGCAGCAAAAAATAAAATTTTAGCCAGCAACCCCTCTATTTGCGGGACAGACGGCTTTTTATTGAATTTGCGATAGATAAAATATTCCGTAAATGCGCAGGCTACCGGCCCGTAAATCAGAAATACCTGCTGCCATTCGCTGGCGCCCTTATAGTTATTCTTAAAACAAAAACCTACGCCGGCAAAAAACAATACCGCTAAAGCGTACCAACGGATATATTTATCAAGAAGCAAAACACCCGCGATAAAGATTGCCAACGACTCCAAGGAAACCCCGAAAGTAACCCATAGCGGCTTAATTACCTCGCAAAGATAAACCGTTAAGTAGAGCACGGAAAAACCGGAATAGAAATTCCGGGATATTTTTTCGTAATTAAAAGCCCCCTCTTTAACCTGGAATAAACGGTAAAAAACAAAACAGGCTGCCGTGGAAATAAACCCTGCCAAAGCAAGCAATGCTTGCCAGGTCATGGTAGTAGAAAATACCTCTATCTTGGCAGATGGGTGCCACCAGGTAGAGATAAACCTGCAGAAGAGAAAAACCGAAAGCGCAAATCCTAAATAACGGTAAACCTTGCGCTCAAAAACAAATCCGATCAATAACAAGAAAGGCAGCTCAATAAACCAGATAAGCGTGGCATGATACGGCAGGAATTTTGCCTGCACGGACAAGGTCAATAAAGAGACTGCGATAATGATATCGGAAAGAAAAAGCTCTTTTCTTTTGGCAAAATCCATAACCAAAGCCAGGACAAGATACCCCAACCCAAACCCGAAAATCACGTTGAATTTATGCGAGGGATAAAAATAATACAGCTTAGGGCAAGTCATAAAGAAGTACAAGAGGAAATTGGCGAAATTTGCCGCGGCAAGCCTCTTTACCATGACACCGGTTTTATCTTTTATCAGATGTACGCCGGCAATAAATAACAGCCAATAAATCGACAGGAAACCAACATCGAAAAAGAAATAAACATTCTCCACATTCAAGTTTCCTACCGGTATCCGCGACATGATAATCTGTTTAATGATCCAGGCGATATGCGTTAAATATGTCAGGATAATCCCTAGGAATATAAAACGCACCCATTGCATCTTGTACACCATCACCAATGCCACAACCGCAAGCAAAGCCGTGCTGACAAGGGTAAAATGGCTCACATTACCTAAAGCGCAGGTAAAATAACCGATAAAAAGCGTAGTAGCAGTGAGCCCTTCGGATTTATAACGCAAGGAATGCGCAATAATGCCTAAGGCAACGATCGCCAAAAGGAATAGGTCCAATAGCTGGCTGCTGATGATTTTCGAGGCTTCAAAATGATACATTGCATAGGTGG
>JAQUMX010000043.1 GCA_028717885.1 Candidatus Omnitrophota bacterium | reverse complement strand
TTTTTACCGTTGCAACAATTGCTTTTTTAAATAAATTGGCAACCGCGTAAGTGCCGCTAAAAACCGCCTTCGAAACATCAGTCGCGCCCCGAGCAGCGCCCTCGATGATTTTTCCCGGCAGCATCACTACGGACCTGGCGGTTAAGCCAGGGCCCCTGCCCTGGGCAAGTTTCTCTTCAAAAGCCATTCTAATATTCCCAAAGCCGAATTCCGGCTGGGACATTTTGGTTTTGATGGTAAAATCCAGGACGATCTTGCCCTGGTTTAAAGTCTTAAAAACATCGATTACATGCACGGCGATTTTTTCTTCTTTCTCCTGCTGCTCCTGGGGAGTGCGCGCCTTAAAAATAATGTCAGTGAGCTCCAGGTGGCAAGGAGCGACAATGGAATTATTTACGCCTTTAATATCGCTGGTAAACAATAATTTCGCTTTTTCGATACGCGCCTTTTCCAAATCTACCCATTTGGAATAATAGGGATAAAGATATACTCCGTCAATATCGCGGATATTTACCTTAGCAGTAATATCTTTTTTATAGAGGTTAAACTGGCCGCTGGTTTCGATCTTACCCATCTCCTGCTCATTGGCATTGCCCCAGGGGACCCTGCCTTTAAAATCGAACTTTGAAGTTACTTGCCGCGGAGGAAGATAAATATTCGTCATATAGGCATTAATATCCTGAACCGTGATATTGATGCCGTTTTTGCCTACAGTGCGGTCGGTAAAATCGATTTTGCCGTTTTCGATTTCTACCCGCTTAAAAATAAAATTATGTTCTTTCTGCTGCTTGATGGATTTGGCTAGATGCGAAATTGCCGCAAAAACATCCGGGGTGCTTAAAATTTCCGAAGTAGCGGAAACTACCGGATTAGGATTCTTTGCCCCCTCTTTAGAAACAGGTTGAGCAGCAGGAACTAATCTCTCATAAGTAATCCTCGGACGGGTAATCCGGACTTCATTTATCGCTAGTTTCCTTAAGAATAAATACCAGGGGCTAGGCGAAATAAACACCGCATCGCAGCGCGCCAGGCCTTCGATCTCCAAATCCCGGATATCCAGGTTAAACGGCGGAGTAATATCGAAGTAACCAACGGTAACTTTTCTCTGGGTCAAGGACTGTAGCTGCTCGATAATAAAAACCTTTCCTCCGACAACCAGAAAAGCATAAACCAAACAAAAGAAGATAACCAGGGCTGAGCAGGAAATGAATAATATTTTCGTGCGTAATTTCATAATATATTGGTGCGCCTGGGCCGAACAAGCACCTCTTATCTTTTATCTAGCGCAGTACTTGCAAGCGTAAGCGAGCAAGTAGGCCCAGCTGTAAGTTTTCTATGCGCCTGGGCCGAACAAGCACCTCTTATCTTTTATCTAGCGCAGTACTTGCAAGCGTAAGCGAGCAAGTAGGCCCAGCTGTAAGTTTTCTATGCGCCTGGGCCGAATCGAACGGCCAACCACCGGCTTAGAAGGCAGGTGCTCTATCCATTTGAGC
The DNA here is from genome assembly GCA_028717885.1 of Candidatus Omnitrophota bacterium. Taxonomy (GTDB): domain Bacteria; phylum Omnitrophota; class Gorgyraeia; order Gygaellales; family Profunditerraquicolaceae; genus JAQUMX01. Next base: position 5,530 of record JAQUMX010000043.1, on the reverse strand, counting down.
TACAGGCGCAATCTATCCTCCCGCCGAAAATCGGCGGGATTAATTCGCACAATAACTTACTCACACTTTCGTATTCGTAAGTTATGTGCTCATTAAATTTGAGCTACAGGCGCAATCTATCCTCCCGCCGAAAATCGGCGGGATTAATTCGCACAATAACTTACTCACACTTTCGTATTCGTAAGTTATGTGCTCATTAAATTTATTCTTCTAACCCTTGCCCCTCTTCGATGGCAAAGTCTTTCGGCTTTTGGTCTTCCAACTTAAACATCTTCGCCCAATACTCCAAAGCTTCCAGGCGCGATTTTCTTTTATCGTAAGTAATCCCCAAATTTAACTCTGCGGTTTTATAATTCGGATCCATCCTTAACAATGCATCAAATGCGGTTTCTGCTTTTTGTAAATCCCCTTCTTTGGCATAAATTACCGCGCGGTTATGCATCACGAATTTACGCAAAGTAACATTGCTCGGGTCCATTAAAAGCGCTTTCTGATAAAAATCTTCTGCCTCCGTAAAATTTCCGCCTTCTTGCGCCTTGACACCTTTAGTAAAATGCTCCCTGGCGAGCTCATTATAAAGAGGTTTTTTTTCGGCTGCGAAGGCAAGGCTGGAACAAAATAGCGCGATTACCGCTAACGCTACAATTTTCTTCATCGCCATGGAACCTCCTATAGTATTCTGGTCGGGGCGACAGGACTTGAACCTGTGACCTCTTGCTCCCAAAGCAAGCGCTCTAGCCAAACTGAGCCACGCCCCGTAAGATTTTTATAACCTCAAATTATATCAACTGCGCCTCTGCTTCTCAATATATTTCTTAATAATCTTGCGCGCATTCTCCAGGGCGTGGTAACGGTGGCTCATTTTATGCTTAACTTTCTCGCCCAACTGAGCAAAAGTTTTTTTGTATTTCGGAATGATAAAAAGCGGGTCATACCCAAAACCAGAACCCCCTTTAAGCTCAAATCCAATTACCCCATCGCACCTTCCCTCAACCACTCCCACCAATCCATGTTTATCGGCAAGCGCTACAGCGCAAACATAATGCGCTTTTCTTTTGTTTAATGGCAAACCGTTTAAAAGTTCCAAGACTTTCCGGTTATTTTTAGCGTCGCTTTTATCTTTGCCGGAAAATCTCGAAGAATAAATGCCGGGTGCCCCGCCTAAAGCGTCAACACAGAGCCCGGAATCCTCCCCCATGCTTAGCTTACCGGTAAAGCGCGCTAATTTACGCGCTTTTTTGATTGCGTTTGCCTGAAAAGTTTTTCCGTTTTCTACGATCCGCGGAGAATGCGCAATATCGGCAAGAGAACTCAAATTAAGCTTTAAATCTTTAAGGATCGCCTTAATTTCCGCGAACTTCTTTTTATTTTTGGTAGCAACGATTAAATCCATGCGCAAGATCAAAGAATTCCTTTGACGATTGTTTTCTGTAAAGAAATCAATTCATCGATTCCTTTTTTCGCCAGGTCAAGCAGGCTGTTCATCTGGTCCTTACTAAAAGTATTACGCTCGGCAGTGCCCTGGATTTCGATGAATTCCCCTTTACCGGTCATCACAATATTCATATCTACCTGCGCCTGGGAATCCTCGCTGTAATTTAAATCCAGAATCAGCTCGTTATTAAACATTCCCACACTCGTAGCCGCGACAAAATCTTTTACCGGGATTTTACCGATCAAGCTATTCTTTTTGATTTTTTCGAAAGCCAGGCACAAAGCTACGAAACTTCCCGTAATAGAAGCCGTGCGCGTGCCGCCGTCTCCCTGGATAACGTCGCAATCGATCCAAACCGTGCGCTCTCCCATGGATTTCATTTCTGTTACCGAGCGTAAAGACCTGCCGACCAAACGCTGAATCTCATAGGTGCGGCCGGAATCTTTTCCTCGCTGGATGCGTGTTTGGCAGGAACGCGGCAACATCCCATATTCGGCTGTCACCCAGCCGGTTCCGCTATTCTTTAAAAACGGCGGGACAGTCTCTTCTACCGACGCCGTACAAATTACTTTGGTTTCTCCCAGCTCGATCAAACAAGAACCTTCCGCGTATTTATTATAATTGGGAATAATATTTACTCTTCTTAATTTATCCGCTCCTCTTCCGTCAATGCGCACCATAAACGTTCCTCCCTTTACTATCTATCCCCACAATCAGAGGGAAATTTTTTACTTCCAGTTTATAAATTGCCTCCGGCCCCAACTCCGGGTAAGCTACGGGCTTAGCTTTCTGCACGTATTTTGCTAAAAGCGCTCCGCAGCCGGCATAAGTCAAAAAATAAACTCCTTTATATTTTTTTATTGCCTGCACAACTTCCGGCGCGCGCCTTCCTTTTCCGATCATCCCCAAAACACCGGATTTTAATAACGTTGGGGCAAAGCTATCCATCCGGGAACTGGTGGTTGGGCCGCAGGACCCGATTACCTTTCCTTTAGGAGTTTTAGTCGGGCCGCAATAATAGATAATCGCGCCGCGTAAATCTATCGGTAATTTATTTTTATTCTTTAAAACCGCAACCAATCTTTTATGCGCCTGGTCGCGGGCGGTAAAAATTACCCCGCTAAAACAAAGAGTTTCTCCAACTTTTAATTTTCTGATTAATGATTTTACGTCAGGCATTTTTAAAGAATTTTCGCTGCGCTTCTTAAAGCGTGGCAGCTGATATTTACCGCAACCGGCAGCCCCGCAATGTGCGTAGGGAACGTTTCGATATGCACTGCTAAAGCAGTGGTTTTTCCGCCCAGGCCCATCGGCCCGATGTTAAGCTTATTGATTTCCTGCAATAATTCTTTTTCTAAGCGAGCCGGCTTCAATTGAATATTTTTTAGCAGCGCTTTTTTCGCAAGTAAGCAGGCGTATTCCGCGCTGCCGCCAATACCCACACCTATAACAAACGGCGGGCAAGCATCCGGGCCGGCAGCTTTTGCCGCTTCGATAATGAATTTTTTTATCTGCGTAATCTCTTCCGTGGGCTTAAACATTTTTAGCTGGGTTTTATTTTCGCAGCCAAAGCCTTTGGGTAAAACAGTAAGCTTCAGTCTTTTCCCCGGTACTACATCGATATGGATAATCGCCGGGCTATAACCGGAAACGCCCCGCGCTAATGGGTCCTTAATAATCGAGGCGCGTAAATATCCTTCCCGGTAGCCGATTTCAATGCCTTTATTGATCGCTTTTTTAAAATCGCCTTTCACGATTACCTCTTGTCCAAGCTCCACAAAAACGCACGGCAATCCTGTATCCTGGCAAATCGCCAGCCTCTGGCGTTGAGCAAGCGCGGAATTATCAATTGTTGCTTTTAAAATATCTTTTGCTCTCTTATTCGCTTCTTTGCGCCAAGCCGCTTTTAACCGGCTTAAAACATCTTTCCTTAAAACAAAGTTTGCCTGGGCGCAAAGATCGGCAACGGTTTGAGTAATTGTTTTCGCAGTAATTACTTTCATCTTTGATATTCCCTGGTAACCGTGGTTTTAATGCCTCCGCGGGGATTGAATTCTCCGCTTACCCGCGCCCGGTGGGGTTTAACCGCCTGCACAAAATCATCCAGAATTTTATTCACCACATTCTCGTGGAATATCCCGAGGTTACGGAAAAAAATCATGTACATTTTCAAAGATTTCAATTCCACGCAGAATTTCTCCGGGGAATACTCGATTCTGATTACGGCAAAATCCGGCAACCCTGTCTTTGGACAAATGCAGGTAAACTCCGGAATCTCGATATTAATTGTATATTCTTTATCCGGATATTGATTTTTAAAATTTTCGATTTTCGGGGTTTTTAATTCCCTGATCTTGGCTTGCAGCCCTTCATAGCTCGACGCACGGCCTGTCATCATCTTACTCCCATAATCTTATGCATCTGCGGAATCAGGCAAACTGTGACCTGCTCGCGCATCAGCATATCTTTAAAATTCTGGCACTTTGCCTCCAGCTCTTTAGAGCTTTCAAAACTATTCGGCTGCAGCACCAGAACCACACTTTTATTGTATGCCTTAATCAGCTTAACTACCTCTTTCATATCTTCTTCGGTAGTAGAAAGGCAAATTACTGCTTTCAAAAATACTTCTTTTTTTCCGGCAATCTCCAGGAATTTACTATGCTCCTGCCAAAAAGCCTTCTGGCCGGTGGAACTGGGCAATTTCAAATCCATTGCCACGATATCAACCAAATCAATTACTTCTTCCAGCTCATCGGGCAATACGCCATTAGTTTCCAGGTAGGTCTTAAAACCCCTTGACTTAGCAAGCCTCAAAACTTCTTTTAAGAAATCCTTCTGCTCTAATGGCTCTCCGCCGGTAAATGCCAAAGAATGAAAACTGTCCTTATAAGATTTTAATTCCTTGAATAATTCATCCGGCGTGTATTCGCGAAAATAATTTAATTTGGTATCGCAAAATTTACAGACCAGCTTACATCCGAAAAAACGCACGAAAAGCTGCTTCTCGCCTAAGTATATCCCTTCACCCTGAATGCTGTCGAAAATTTCCGCGATTTTACCCTTCATTTTAATGCCGGATCCTCCATTCCTGCTTCCTTAAACCCCTTTGCCCGGTAAAAACAACTGTCGCATTTTCCGCAGGGGCGCTCCCCGCCTTTATAACATGACCAGGTTAAACGCAACGGCACGCCGAGCTTTTTTCCCAAATTGATAATTTGCGCCTTATTCTTTCTTAAAACCGGATTGATAATTCGGATTCTATTCCCTACTTTGGTACCGATAGCAGCTACACGGCTAAATGCCCGGAAAAATTCCGGCCGGCAATCAGGATAACCGCTGTAATCTTCGATATGCGCGCCGATAAAAATCGCCTGAGCTCCGATTGTTTCGGCAAAAGACAAAGCGCAACTTAAAAAAATGATATTGCGCCCCGGGACATAAGTCGCAGGAATTTTCTCGTGCGATTTTTTTAGCTTTATGCGCTTGTCTAAAAGCGCCGAACCTTTCCATGGCAAGCTGATTTTAAGCAATTCCGCCTTACATCCTGCGTACCGGGCAATTGCCTGTGCGCTCTTTAGTTCCCGGCGATGTCGCTGTTTATAATCAAAGATTAAACACCGGCATTCGAAACCCTGTTTTTTTGCCTGATAAAGCGCTACGGCAGAATCCAGCCCTCCGGATAAAAGCACTACTGCCTGCCTGCCGGCCAGGCAGGCCTGCTTATTTTTCATAATAGGTTGCTGCGGAATTTTCCGATTCCCAGACCGTTACGGATTTTAATTCCGGGATAGATTTTTTAAGGCTATCGTAAATATATTTTGCGATATTTTCCGATGTGGGATTGACTTGCTGAAAATAGCTCAGCTCATTCAGGTATTTATGGTCCAGCAGTTCCAGCACTGCTTTTAATTCGGTTTTCAGGAACTTAAAATCAAAAACCATTCCTGCCTTATCCAGCTCTTCCCGCTCTACCACTGCCTCTACCTTCCAGTTGTGGCCATGCAGGTCTTCGCATTTGCCTTTGTAGTATTCCCTTAAATTGTGCGCGGAGCTAAATTCTGCATCAGCTTTAATGTTATACATTATTCACCTTCC
>JAQUMX010000042.1 GCA_028717885.1 Candidatus Omnitrophota bacterium | reverse complement strand
CCATGGCTTTAAAGCGCGGGATCGAAAAAGCAGTAGAAAAAATAGTCGAAGAATTAGGCAAGCTTTCTACGCCGATTAAAGATAAAAAAGAAGTTGCCCAGGTTGCTTCTATCGCGGCAAATTCCGACACTACTATCGGTGAGTTGATCGCGGAAGCAATGGACAAGGTAGGTAAAGACGGCGTAATTACCGTTGAAGAAGCAAAATCAACTGCAACTACCCTTGATACTGTGGAAGGCATGCAGTTTGACCAGGGATATCTTTCTCCGTATTTTGTCACCGATGCGGAAAGAATGGAAGTGGTTATGGAAGATCCGTATGTTTTGATCTTCGAAAAGAAGATCTCTTCTATTAAAGATATTCTACCTTTATTAGAGAAGATCGCTCGCGCCGGCAAGCCGCTTTTGATTATTGCCGAAGAAGTGGAAGGCGAGGCATTAGCTACATTAGTCGTAAACAAGATCCGCGGTACTTTTTCTGCTTGCGCAGTCAAAGCGCCTGGTTATGGCGATCGCCGTAAAGCAATGTTGGAAGATATTGCAGTTTTAACCGGCGGTAAAGCATTGACCGAGGATTTAGGAATCAAGTTGGAAAATGTTGATATCGAAGATTTGGGCCGGGCAAAAAGAGTTAAGATTGATAAAGATAACACTACTATCGTTGAAGGCGCAGGTAAAACCGCAGCCTTGAACGCGCGTATTGCCCAGATCAAGAAACAGATCGAAGATACTGATTCGGATTATGATAAAGAGAAACTTCAGGAACGCCTGGCAAAACTTTCCGGCGGTGTGGCAGTAATCAATGTTGGCGCTGCTACGGAAACCGAAATGAAAGAGAAGAAGTCAAGAGTAGAAGATGCGTTACACGCTACTCGCGCAGCTTCTCAGGAAGGTATTGTCCCTGGCGGCGGCGTAGCATTAATCCGTACCATTCCTGTATTAGAGAAGATGAAGCTTGACGGTGACGAAAAGATCGGTGTTGCTATTGTCAGGCGCGCTATCGAAGAGCCTTTAAGGCAGATCGCTCAAAACGCTGGCCTCGAAGGTTCAGTAGTAGTGCAAAGGATTAAAACGGAAAAAACCAATGTCGGTTTTGACGTCAATCAGGATTCCTATGTGGATATGATTGAGGCTGGTGTTATTGACCCGACAAAGGTTACCCGTTCAGCTTTGCAAAATGCTTCCAGTATTGCAGCTCTGTTGTTAACTACCGAAACCCTGATTGCAGATAAGCCGGAAAAAGAAGAAAAAATGCCGGCCATGCCTGCAGGCGGCATGGGTGGTATGGGCGGCATGGGTGGAATGTATTAAATAGTAACGGGGACGTTCCCCAAGGGGACACCCTTATGGGAAAATAGTAAAAAGGGCGAAGGAGAAAAACCTTCGCCCTTTTTATTTAGTATTATTTTGTTATAAAATACTTGACGCTCCATATATAGGAGAAGTATAATAAAAACAAAATGTATTGGAGGGGCAGATAATGGAAAAAACCCGTAAGAAATGGCGAAGAGCGGAACTAATTATCTTGACAAAGAACAATAATAAAGAGGGAGTTTTAGGGTATTGTAAGAGCGCGGCTAATCCTTCTGTTACGGTTTTCTACTCTAATGGTAAGTGTGATACTCTTGGTGGGCATACGTGTATTGCCTGTAACGCTACCGGCCCTAATTCATAATTTTTAGGAGCGTCCCCCTTTTTTAAAAAAGATATTGACATTTCCCCGTTGTTGTAGTAATATTTCTTATTCCTTTCTTATTAGGCCCGCAAAAATGATAAAAATTCGTAAGTTATTGGCTTATATCACTTTAAATAATTATAATCTGAGGAGAGTGTAATATGGGAGAATGGATAGGTATTGGCAGGCGTGCACGTAGATGTTATGGTTTCGATGAAATTGCGCTGGTCCCCGGAGATCAGACTGTAAATCCCGCAGAGGTAGATACTTCTTTTCAAATTAACGGCAAAAGATTCAAGGTCCCGATTTTGGCAGCGGCAATGGACGGTGTTGTGGATGTAAAGTTCGCCGTAGAAATGTCAAAATTAGGAGGAATCGCGGTCTTAAACCTGGATGGCGTGCAGACCCGCTATGAGAATCCGGATTTAGTTTTGGAAAAAATCGCCAAAGCTACGCCTCACGAAGCCACACAATTAATCCAGTCAGTTTATACTACGCCAATCAAAGAAAAATTAGTTGCCAAGAGAATCAGGGAAATCAAGGCAAAAAAGGGCACTGCCGTAGTTAGCTGTATTCCCGGCAATGCGGAAAAATACATTAAAATTGCCCAGTCAGCCGGCGTGGATATTTTTATCGTGCAGTCTACGGTTACTTCCACAAAACATATTGCTAAGGCTTATAAGAGTCTGGACCTGGAGGCATTCTGCAAGAACGCTAAAGTCCCGGTTATTCTCGGCAATTGTGTAACCTATGAAATGACGTTAAGCTTGCTGGAAACAGGCGCAGCCGGATTATTAATCGGAGTTGGTCCAGGCGCAGCCTGCACCACCCGCGGCGTTTTAGGTATTGGCGTGCCTCAGGTGACTGCTACAGTGGACGCTGCTGCCGCACGCGACTTCTTCTTTAAGAAAAGAGGTAAATATATCCCCATCATTACTGACGGAGGAATGAACCGCGGAGGCGATATTTGCAAGGCATTTGCTTCCGGAGCGGACGCGGTAATGATCGGCTCGAGTTTCGCCCGCGCCAAAGAAGCTCCCGGCAGAGGATATCATTGGGGGATGGCTACTTCACACATGAACCTGCCGCGCGGAACACGCATCTATGTAGGAACAACCGGTTCTTTGAAAGAAATCCTTTTTGGCCCGGCAAGGGTTGATGATGGTTCGCAAAATTTGATCGGCGCTTTACAGACTTCTTTAGGTTCGCTGGGCGCCACAAACATCAAAGAAATGCACGATGTGGAAATTATTATCGCACCATCCATCCAGACCGAAGGCAAGATTTTTCAGGTTGGCCAGCGGGTCGGCATGGGCAAATAAAATAAAGGGGAATCATGGCAAAGAAAACCAAAAAAGTAAAAAAGATTAAAAGGGCGCGCCCGGTAAAAAGGGTTAAAAAAATAAAGAGAGCAAAATTTCAGAGAACAAAGCGCCAGCCCAGGCTAAGCCGCAAAGAAGAAAAGAAAGTAGTGAGGCAGACGGTCTTGATTTTGGATTTCGGCTCGCAATACACGCAGTTAATTGCCCGGCGCGTACGCGAAAATAAAGTTTTCTCCCGGATTATCCCTTTTAATACCCCGGCAAAAGATATTGCTGCTATGAATCCTAAGGGCTTGATTCTTTCCGGAGGCCCTGCTTCGGTAATTGATAAGCGTAAGAGCCCATATCCGGATAAGGGAATTTTTAAGTTAGGTATACCGATTTTAGGGATTTGTTACGGCATGCAGGTAATTGCCGAAATGAATAACGGCAAGGTTAAGCATACCAAAGAGCGCGAGTTTGGCAAAGCAGAATTATTCATCGATGATAACCGCGATCTTTTTAGCCATATTCCGGGCAATTTTACCTGTTGGGCAAGCCACGGCGATTTTGTCAATAAATTGCCTTCCGGATTTTCGGTCAGCGCCCATACTTTAAACGCTCCGATTGCGGCAATCTCCAATGTGCATAGAAAAATCTACGGCGTGCAATTCCATCCTGAAGTTACCCATACCGAAAAAGGCAGCAATATTATCAGTAATTTTCTTTTTAGGATCTGCGGATGCCTTTCCCGTTGGACCATGCAGTCATTTATCAAGGAAAGCATAGAGACAGTCAGCAAAACTGTTGGCCGCGACAAAGTGATTTTAGGTTTAAGCGGCGGAGTGGATTCTTCGGTGGCAGCGGTCCTGATCCATAAAGCTATCGGCAAAAACTTAAGGTGCATTTTTATCGACAATGGCCTGATGCGTAAAGACGAGCCGCAGCAAATCAAGGAGATCTTTCGCAATATGTACCATTTGAACCTTGATTATGTGGATAGGAGCAAAAGGTTCCTCGCGCGCTTAAAGGGTGTTACCGACCCGGAAGAAAAAAGAAAAATTATCGGTGATGAATTTATCAAAGTTTTCGAAGAGGAAGCGGATAAATTCAAGGGCGCAAAATTCCTCGCGCAGGGGACTTTATATCCCGACGTGATCGAGTCGATTTCTCCGACCGGCGCGCCCTCAAGCAGGATTAAGAGCCATCATAATGTCGGAGGCTTGCCGGAAATAATGAAGCTCAAATTAGTCGAGCCATTACGTGATTTATTTAAAGATGAAGTGCGCCAGATCGGCAAGGAATTGATGATGCCGGATAATATTATTTGGCGCCAGCCTTTTCCCGGCCCGGGCCTGGCGATCAGGATTATCGGAGAAGTGACGGTAGAGCGTTTGAATCTTTTGCGTGAAGTTGACCGCAGGGTCATCGAAGAAATCAGAAGGGCCGGACTCTATGAACAGGTCTGGCAGTCTTTCGCAGTGTTGCTTCCGATTAAAAGTGTCGGCGTCATGGGCGATGAGCGTACCTATGAAAATGTGGCGTCGCTACGCTGTGTGACTAGTATGGACGGCATGACTGCGGACTGGGCAAGGATCCCCTATGAAGTTTTAGAAAGAATTTCCAATCGCATTATCAACGAAGTAAAAGGCGTTAATCGCGTAGTCTACGATATTAGTTCCAAGCCTCCCGCTACTATTGAGTGGGAATAATTTTAGCATAGCAACAATATGCCTCATTCAGAGTTTGTCCATTTGCACCTGCACACCCAATACAGCCTCTTAGACGGTGCCTGCCGTATACCTGATATCCTTGCTTTAGCCAAGCAGTACAAGATGGATTCTTTGGCGATTACCGACCATGGCAACATGTTCGGCGCCATCGAATTTTATCTGGAGGCGCAGAAAGCGGGGATTAAGCCGATTATCGGATGCGAGACTTATATTGCCCCGAATAGCCGTTTGGATAAAACCAACCAAGGTATCGAAGACGCTTCTTACCATTTAATCCTTTTAGCTAAAGATGAAACCGGGTACCAGAATTTAATGAAGCTGGTTTCTATCGGATACCTGGAAGGTTTTTATTACCGTCCACGCATTGACAAGGAAGTTTTGGCAAAATATTCCAAAGGGCTGATCGGCCTGACTGCCTGTTTAAAAGGCGAGATCCCGCAGCTCTTGGCGCAGCGCAGGTTCAATGATGCTTTAAAATGCGCGGATAATTTCAGCCAGATTTTTCCTAAAGGCAATCTCTACCTGGAAATCCAGGAGAACGGGATCGCAGAACAAAAATTAGTCAATGAAGGCTTAGTTAAAATTTCCCGCGAATTAAAACTTCCCTTGGTAGCAACCAATGACGTGCATTATCTTTTGCGCGAACATGCAAAGGCCCAGGAGGCATTGCTTTGTATCCAGACGCAGACCACCCTGGACGACCCTAACCGCATGCGTTTTTCCACCGATGAATTTTATTTTAAGTCTCCGGAGGAAATGAAAAAATTATTCCGGGATTATCCGGAGGCTATTTCCAATAGCCTGGAAATCGCCAGCCGTTGTAACCTGGAGTTGAATTTCTCCCAGCTGCACCTGCCAAAATTCGACGCCCCCGCAGGAAAAACCAAAGAAGAATGTTTAAGGGAATTCTGCGACCAGGGGCTGCCTAAGCGCTATAAGGAAATTACTCCTGCAATTAAAGAGCGCCTGGAGCATGAATTAGATATTATCAAGCGCATGGGCTTTACCAGCTACTTTCTGATTGTTTCTGATTTTATCAATTATGCCAAGAGCCAGGGCATACCTGTCGGTCCGGGCAGAGGCAGCGCCGCAGGAAGTATAGTCAGTTACCTGATCGGCATTACGGATATCGACCCGCTAAAATATGGTCTGCTTTTTGAGCGGTTTTTAAACCCCGAGCGCTTAGGCATGCCTGATATTGATATCGATTTTTGTTATGAAAGAAGGCAGGAGGTTATCAATTACGTGACCCAGAAATACGGCAGGGAAAATGTCGCGCAGGTGATTACCTTTGGAACCATGCAGGCGCGCGCCGTAGTCAGAGACGTAGGAAGGGTAATGGGTATAGCTTATGCTGAAGTGGACCGGCTGGCAAAGATGATTCCGCCGGACCCTGGCATTACTTTAAAAGATGCGTTAAGCAGTGAGCCGGAATTGAATAATCTTTATAAAAATGATGCGCAGATCGGAGAACTTGTAAAAACCGCGCTTTCCCTGGAAGGCCTTAACCGCCATGCTTCCATCCATGCCGCAGGTGTTGTGATTGCCGATAAGCCGCTGGATAATTATATGGCGCTTTTTAAATCCCAGGATGACCAGATTACCACCGGCTACAGTATGTCAGCTTTGGAAAAAATCGGTTTGCTGAAGGTAGATTTTCTGGGCTTGCGTACCTTAACCGTAATTGATCAGGCAGTAAAAATCATTCGCCAGACTAAAGGGATAAAGCTGGATATCGACCATGTGCCGCTTGATGATGCCAATACCTACAAGCTTTTAGCGGCAGCGCAGACTATCGGTGTGTTCCAGGTTGAAAGTTCCGGGATGCGCGATTTGCTGCGTAAACTTGAGCCGGAGCGTTTCGAAGACGTGATTGCTTTGCTTGCTTTGTACCGTCCGGGCCCGATTGGCTCAGGGATGCTCGATGATTTCATTAAGCGAAAGCACAAGGTGGTTCCGATAAAATATGAGCACCCGAAATTGGAAACCATCCTCAAAGAGACTTACGGGATCATGGTTTATCAGGAGCAGATTATGCAGATTGCTTCTGTACTTGCCGGCTTTTCCCTGGCACAAGCAGATTTGCTGCGAAAAGCCATGGGTAAAAAAATTCCGGAAGTTATGGAGAAACAGCGTAAGAATTTTATTGTCGGCTGCATGAAAAACGGGATCAAGGAATCGATTGCCACCAAGATCTTCGACCTGATCGAATATTTTTCGGGGTATGGTTTTAATAAAAGCCATTCAGCGGCGTATGCGATGATTTCGTACCGTACAGCGTATTTAAAGGCAAACTATCCGGTAGAATTTATGTGCGCGTTGCTGACTTCGGAACGCGATAATACCGATAAGATTGTGGAATATGTTAACGAGGCGCAACAGATGGGCTTAGAGATACTTCCTCCAGATCGGAAGAGCACA
>JAQUMX010000041.1 GCA_028717885.1 Candidatus Omnitrophota bacterium | reverse complement strand
CCAATTGAGCTAATGGCCCTGTATTCGTAAGCTATGTATTGTTAGCTAGTTGTGCTTGCGTGAACACTTCCGCAGTCTCACTCTTAGCGTCAAGTGTCAAGGAAGTGTCAAAACGCTTGTCTAGCGTGTCTACTGCTTGCTTTTTATGCCCGGGCGATAAGTGAGAGTAACGCAGCGTCATTTCAAAGCTGTGATGTCCTAAAAGCTCTCTCACTGTGTTTAAATCCACTCCCGACATTACTAGCTGTGAAGCAAACGTATGTCTTAAATCGTGGAAGTGAAAGTTAATTATACAAGCTTTCTTTACCGCAGTCAACCACGATTTCTTAATATCTCCGTATGGCTCACCCTCTTTGTTGCAGAAGACGTAGGGCGAGTCTGGGTGCTTAGGCATAGCAAGGAGCGTGTTTTTAGCAGTATTATTCAATGGTATCTCTCTTTTTTCTCCGCTCTTTGTCTCTTGTAAGTACGCTATATCCCGCTTAAAGTCTATATCCTGCCATTTTAGACGTAGTATCTCGCCCTTTCTCATTCCAGTATTAAGAGCTAGCTTTACAATCGGTAATAAGTGCGGAGAGCAGCAAGAAAGCAGTTTTCCTATCTCTTCTCTCTCAAGAAAGCGTAGTCTCTTGTTATTTTCTCTAAGTAGCTTAATTTTACGCATTGGATTGTCTCTAGCTTTGCCCCACTCTATAGCACGATTAAACATTGACTTAAGAATAGCTAAAGCTCTATTTACAGTAGCGGGGGCTACTTGTTCTATGCGCTCTGTCTTGTAGCGTTGAATATCTAATACTGTTATCTCGTGCAGATACTTTCTAGCAAAGTAGCGTTTAAAATGATTAATAATCTTTGATTCAGTGCGATATCCTTTATGCTGTTTAGAGTGAATTTTTAAATATTCGTCGGCAAAATCTGCGAAGAGTATTTTTTCTATTCTGTCTAAATCTAGAAATTTACATTCAGCAATTTGTATTAGACGTTTTTTTAGAGCTAATTCAGCGAGCTTTTTATCGGGAGCGACTTTCTCTCTTTTTCGACGACCAGCGACAGAGTAATCGATATACCAGTTACCGCTCTTAAAATACACACCCATATGCTATCTCCAATAAGTAGTGTCGCTGTATTAGATTTAGCACAGGAGGTAAGGAGGTCAAGTAAAATGCCGCTCCAGTAGTAAGCAAGAAAATTACTGATATAAATCTGAAAACTTATTTATAATAAATTAAAAATACTAAGTAAGTCGTTATTTCATAACGACTATGACAAGAATGACAGTTTTTTATTAATTAAGATAATCTTTTTTGAATTCTCTTACTTAATTACAAACTATTCGTCATTCTTGTCATTAATGCTGTTTTAGAGTATTATTTAGATGTAGTTATGATTATTTTGAGAAATATTTAAAGTTGTGTCAATTCCAATCCAATTTCTGCTTTCTTCTGTTCTGTCTTCGGAAATAGTGTTAAATTGCTTTTTTAACTCTTTACCGAACTTAAGTTTACTTAACGCTTTGTATCCGCTTCTTCTGCACGATTCAGCGTAAGCTGCGTAAAGAGAATCTTTACTAGAAGAGCAGTTTGGGTCGAGTTGACATTCTTCTTCAACAAAAACTATCACGTTGTTGTTCTCACGTTTGTAGTCGAATATTTCCTGTTCAATCTCTTTATTAAGCTCAAAATAACCTCTCTTGCGTAATCTCTCAAGTCCTGAGAGACACCACAGAAAGATACCGTCAAGCTCAGATAATAATTCTTTCTTTAGATTTTTATTCTGCTCGGTTTCTGTAAATACTCTGTTGAATCTTAAAATGATTAATCGTCTAAAAAATGCTGACGTCTTATCATCAGACCTCGGCATATTATTTAAAGCTATAATGAGTTTGCAGAATGGTTGGAACGTAAACGGCTTCTGAAATTTACAGTCTGCTTCTATCACATCACCAGAAACAATCGCTTTAAATCTACTGTCATATATATCAGACTTAGCGTATGTTTCTATAGTGATATTAGCGAGCTTGCTATACAGATTAGCTATGTAATGCAAATTATCGAATTTCTCTAAAGGTACAGCTGAATAATTCGATTTACCTAGTATATTCATCAGTATCTCTAAAAGTGTAGATTTTCCGTTTGCACCTTCACCGATGCAGAATAACGCTTTTTCGTATTTTGTTTCTCTCGTTAAACACAAACCAAAGAATTCTTGGAGAATGTGTACGTTAACTTGTTTATTTTCGAATATCTCTTCAACACTCTTTTCCCACTTAGGACACTTAGCATTAGGATCATAATTCACTTCGAGCTGAATCGTCGAGTATATATCTGGACTGTGTGGTTTAAGCTGAAATGTATCTAAATCAAATACACCGTTCTTTAAATTGAGCAGCGTACTCTTATTCAATTCGTTGATGTCTATGTATCTATCAGCTTTCAATGAATGGATTATCTCATTAGTTCGTCTCGGATTAAAAAAATCACCGAGTATAATTTTAATCCATTGAAAAATTCTACAGTCATTTAATAACTGATAACGACCATCTTGATACTCGTAGAAATTATTTCCGCAAAAGATAATATTATGCTCTAAAGCAATTTTACTAGCGACTTTAACGGGATTAATTTCTTTTTTAACATCGTTATAAATATCTTCTTTGTTCATATTCTCATTATTCATTGATACACCTCTTTAAATTTAGAGGGCATCAACATAAACTTAGAGTCATCAAAAACATAAACTAACCCTCAAATAGTTAATAATATTCTTTATATAATACATATCTAATACACAGCTCTAAGCTAAACAAAATACATTCATAGGACATCACTTCCTTTAAAATACACGCAGAGCTAACAACAGACAGACTAAGTCTGCGTGTGAATCAAAATAAGTCAATAAAACTAACGTTCTAAACCTCCTCTACATAATAGAAATAGAGCAAAAAATGGAAATCTGTCATAATGCTATTTAAAAAAAATGATAATATTATAACTTATTATTGTGCAGGAAGTTGCAAGCAAAAAATTTGTTGCAGTTTTTAAAAGAAGTGGTAAACTAGTGACAAATGTCTCTATTGAAGCGCCGTAAACAACGTCATTATAAGAAACGACCCAGGCCAGAAAAAATTGATAAGAAAACGCCTCGTATTGAACTTATGTTGAAATCATTAGAAGTGTATAGGAAAGAGGTAGGCTCGTGGGGAAATGTTGTCAGAGATTTAGGGGTTAACCGAAGAACTTTTTTTCGCTGGAGAAAGACAGGAAGAATAAGTGACTCATATATGAGATTACTAGAACAAGAGCTATCTAAGAAATGCCCAGAGGTTCTACAAGTTACAAGTAACTCTACTCTTGAATATTTAAGTCAGCTTCCAAAATCGCAACTCATTGCAAATCAACAAACCTAATCACCTAATCTATAGGAGATTAGATGATTTTTAGCAGCTAATATAAGTAAAATTATTTCTTCATATGTCACTTTGCGATATTTTTTATATCGTCTACTTTGTCTTTTGAGTAGTATTTCATTTCGCCAAAAGCTTCACGCTTGCTATAACCAACTAAAATACCATCAACAAAATCGTAAGTTCCAATAAGTGGATTGTAAGTCCAGCTTTCGTATGTCTTGCCATCAATAATTTGACGTGTCCATCCAATAGGACTTCCACAATGTTGATAAACCTGCTCTCTTGTCATTCCAATATCAGCCTTATAGACATCTGGCTTGGTAATCGGATAACCAGAAGAAGCGCAACCGAACAATCCTAAACATAACAGTAAAACTAGAATCTTTTTCATCACTGCTCCCAGCAATTATTAATTGTTTTATCTTCGCTTCTTTTTAGGTTTCCCGCCATCTATTAAATCAGCCAGAGCTTTCATTTTATTCTGTAAATGTTCGGGGTTACAAGGAATCGGGTTCTTCAGCGTTTTATGAGACAAGAAATAACAAATCCTTCCTTCGCTTCTTCCCCATCCAACCATTATCCTTTTTGATTCACCTATCTTTTTCATTACGGTATCCTAGTATATAGGTTTTCTAAAGGTTAGTTCAAATTCTTGTATTCGTCCAGAACTTTCTTACAACCAGAACGAAATTTCTCCCACTCTTTTGCACGTAGAAAATTTATATCTTTACGTATTAAGTCTGGTAAAAGGTTATTAAAGAACACAAACATTAAGACCAAAACAGGAACAGATGTAAGAAAAGGATAAGCGTTATATTTAGTAGAATAGTAGATTACTAAACTAAGAAAAATAACTACAATTGCAACAACGACGGCTACATGTATTAGCACTTTATAACCATATATTTCAAAACAATTTTCATCTATGGGCACCATTTCTTCTTTCTCAACGGCTTGAGTAGCAATTTTTACGCCCTTTTCATTTAGCGTCCTTCCACAAAGCTTTTCTAATAACCATATATGAAATTTAACCCGCTCATAAGGAATGAATGCTTTTGTCTTAAACATATACGCCCTCTTTCTCCAAATAAAAAGGCAACCTTCTATTTAGAGAGAATTACCTTTTAAATTCACTTTCTCTTAATCTGCCATAATATCTAACCACTCTTTGAAATATTTGTCATCCTCAAAATATGCACAATGTCCTAAGGTTTCTACTTGGTGATTATAGATTTCTAAATCATCAAATGGCTTTGGATAACATTTACTGTCATGCCTATCTATTGAAAAACCAAAACATCCTGAATGTCCAAATGGAGCAAAATTACATACCCAATCTTTATAGCTACAATAACAATGTAGTTGTTTTATCTTTCCAGCTCTTAAAGTTGTATCGTACGGAATTTCATTAAAACGGGATACGACACTAGATACCAGCATTAATTTATTCACGAGGATTGGCGACTTACCGTCTTCACCGCTTGTTTTTATAGCTTGGAAACTTAACTCTGTGCCATAACTATGAGCGACTATGTTAAGTTCGCAGTTAGGGTTATCATTAATTATCTTTCTTAATACTGCTTTTAGCTGATTAACTTTTAAATGTTTGAAGAATGGATTAATAGATACTGTTGCTAAAACAAAACCGTAATAATATGGCTCAAAAATATCATCTTTAAATCTTGAGTCTTGCTTAATGAAATTAGTAAAATCGTATACCCAGTTACGTTCTTTTGGGCTTCTGATGCCGTGAATAGCAAAAATTATTCGTCTCATAATCTCTTTTCAAGATATTTTATATGTATTAACCTAGACCTATTCATCAGTCTCTATTGGCGTATCTGTAAATTTATCTTTTCTGGGAATTTCCATTATCACAGGTCTTCCGCTTTTAAAGCACCGTCCTGCAACTATACCCTGCAAAAATTTTAAATTAGGTATCGCTTGTATCATATCTCTACCGACGTAATTTTCCATAAAATCAAAACCAGTCTTATCAAAAGAACTAAAAATCATTATTGAGTTACACTGATTTAGAACAGTCTTAGTTACGTTGGCTGTCCTTTGAGCGATAACGAGTAAACCAACCTTATATTTTCTTCCTTGTAAAGCTATCTGACATATTTTACCTATAGTCGCCTTTGAAAATTTGTCCTCTACTCCCATAGTTCTATCTTCCGGAATAATAGTGTGCGCTTCTTCAAGAACGATACAGTATTTTCTTTGGTCTTTCCTATGTTCTCTGGCATATTTGAATAAACTACTTATATATAATTCAGTCATCGCAATAGTCGCTGAGGTATTAGAAATTTCTGCAAGTTCAAAAATTCCTAGATTTTTTTCGGATTCAATAAACTTCTTAACCATCTCTGCAATCACTGGCGTTAGACTTTGCTTATATCCATCCAATGACTTCTTCTCTTCTGCGGCTCCAAATTTTCCAGTTTCTACATCAAATAGCTTCTGATTTAGCTCCTCAGCTTTTTCTGAAGGAATGGTTATTCTTTCTGGGTTGAAATCTTTGAATTCTTCAAAGTAATCTCCCGTAAAATCTACACAAAAGACTTTAGTCTTGCATTCAATCATCTTTGCTATAATCGTAAAAGCTAGCTCTGTTTTACCGCTACCGGTAATACCCAAAATTGCTGAATGATGCGTAACTAAAGTATCAATATTTGCAATAATCGGAAAATTGGTATTTGGTATGCATCCTAGTACTATTTCATTTTTCTTTAATTCAAATTCTACTTTATAATTCTGGTCAACTAAAAAAATTGGTGAATAAAGCTTCGGAATCCAGCCATATTTATCAAATTTGACTTTCTTGGAATCCCAATCTCCAATTTGTTGGGCTATGCCTATTATTGTTCCTGTAGAAGTATTCTCGGATATCCGGTCAAGAGACAAACACACATTTACTATCTGGTACAAAATATTCTTTCCGCCAATTCTACAAAGCAAAACATATCCCTCTTCAAGTTTAATATCCGCAATTACCTGAAAACGAATAGCGTTAATATCGGTCTGTTCAACAATCAAGCCAACATAGTTTTTGAGAATCTCTACTCTACTTGGTTCTTTAATAAATACCTTAAGTTTTTCTTCATCACCAAGTGAATAAAATTCATTTTTTGAATATTTATTAGTAATATTAACTTCTTTAATATCTAGCTCGTCAACTAAGGCTACCTTACAATAGATGTCATCTTCAACAAAAAGTATTTTAAATGTCTTATAAACAAATACCCTCTCCCTTATAATAAAAATATAGTCTCCGCTTTTTATTCCAATGCCTCTGTAGCATTTTATTGTTATTAAACCGGGGGAATGCTCTTCTATTATCTTGCCTAATTGGTTTAAAAAAGTTTCTTTCTTTTTTGAGAATAAATAATCTTGAATAGAAATGAGGATATTTGTAGAAATCGCAAGAAATATGACCGCCCAAAAACCTAGTATTAACCAAAACTGCAAAGGTTTATTTGCATAGAATGAAAAGAGAGCGAAAATAAATATTATAGAAAATGCTACCGCTGCCTTTCCAAGGAAGATGACTATTTTATAAATGATTTCCGAAAATATACTTTTTTGCTTTTCTTCCTGATATACAAAAATAGCTATTAAACTAAGTACGGCTATTATTATAAAAAGCCATAAATTAACTCCGTAAAACAAAAATTTATTTTTATCTTTAAGTAATATTAAAGCGAGAATAATAGTTAATGAGTTAGCTAAGGCGTGGG
>JAQUMX010000040.1 GCA_028717885.1 Candidatus Omnitrophota bacterium | reverse complement strand
AATCGAAAGGAAGCGCCTTGACAATTCGATAACTCTACTTTTTCCTGACTTTTCTCTACTTCATTTTATTTCAAATACGCCTTAATAATCTTCTGCTCAGCTACCGGCCGGTCAGATGCATCGGCAGAGGTACCTTCTATTTTCTGCACCACATCATAACCGGAAACCACCTCTCCGAAAATCGTATGATGCATATCCAGCCAGGGGGTCTTCGCCGTGGTAATAAAGAACTGGCTGCCATTGGTATTTGGGCCGGCATTTGCCATAGCAAGGATTCCCGGCTTATCAAATTTTGCCCCCGGATTAAATTCATCCTCAAAAGGCTTGCCCCAGACAGAATTGCCGCCTCTTCCTGTTCCGGTAGGATCTCCCCCCTGAATCATAAAGTTCTTGATTACCCGGTGAAAGATTAATCCATTGTAATAGCCTTTTTCAACCAGTTTCGTGAAATTTTCGCAGGCCTTAGGAGCTATCTGCGGCATGAGTTTTATTTCGATTATCCCCTGATTGGTTTCCAGAACCACGTTTTTACTTTCCATTTCCGCTCCTTCCATAATGTTATGCATTGCAAATACCATGAACAAGAACAGCACGATTTTTTTAAACATTTTTCTCCTTGTCAATTTTTCTGTTGAAAAACCATATTAAACGGCAAATTCACCAAGTCCCAGACGCTTTTTGCCCCGCTCTTTGCCGTGCCAAAAGCAGTATTCAAAGTTCCGGTCAGCTGAGTTACCACAGGCATGATAGTCAGATTGATTAATTTCCCCACATCCGTATTTTCCAGGGGCGGGTCAAGGCCTAGCCACCTTCTTGAAGAAATTCGCTTTTACCCAATTCCAATTCAGTATCAGATGGGTTAAGGCCAAGAGCGCAAAAATAAACCCATTATAACTATGCACGCGCGCAATCAGTCCGTCCCATGCAGGCATTAAATTGAAAAACAATACTGCTCCGCTAGCAGCCTGCATAAGCAAGGAAAGAAATAAAAATGGGTTTAGCCATACCAGCCATTTTGGTTTATTCATAATGTTTACTCCTTAAAATCTTATGAAGAAACGGTATCAGCACATTCCTGCCAACAATTACCATACGCTTCCGATGTGCACCAAAGTTGCCGAGTCCCAGGGCCGTAAACAGCTACTGTGTAATCCGCATATTTACATCCCGCCAAAACAGGAACTATTGCATTTTGCGACCTGACCAATTCAGTCAACCCAGGCTTAAACCAGTTCCTTTTGGAATTTTTTCTCTTTCTTTGCATTACACCTCTCCCTGTTAATAAATTTTTAGCCCTTATTCGTTATTTTACTGCGGGATAATTCATTGTCAAGGCAGTTGTTCCAAAAATGCTTTGATTGATAAAGAAATTTTGTTGAAATCGCCTTGTTCCAGCCATTCTTTTTTAAAAACGCTGGCGCCGAAAGAGATAGCACTTGCCCCGCAGGAAAAATATTCGCGCATGTTTTGCGGCGTTACCCCGGAACAAGCCAAAAGTTCGATTTTTTCTAAAGGCGCTTTAATCTCGCGCAAATACTCCGGCCCAAAAAATTTCGCCGGAAAAACCTTAACCATCGTTGCCCCTTCCTTCCAGGCTGCGTAAATTTCCTGCGGAGTAAGGGCGCCGGGAAAAACCGGTATTGCATTTTTTACACAATAAGCTACCACCTCTTTTATCAAAACCGGCATCACGATAAATGTAGCGCCCGCATCCAGTGCAGCCTGCAAATCCTGCATACTTAATACAGTACCTGCGCCCAGAACCAGGCGTTTTTGCGCTGCCTTTTTCGCCTTACGGATCAGCGCCGGAGCGTCCGCAGTATTCATGGTAATCTCCAGCGTTTGTAAGCCGCTCTCAACCACTGCCTCAATCAGCGGCTCGACCCGATCATGCTTTATGCCGCGCACAATACCCAAAATCGGCTGGGCTCTAAATTTTTTCAAGTCCATTCTATTCCTCTACTTCACTGACCAAGCTCTCGTAGAACTCGCGGTAATTTTCTTTTTTCGCGCTTTTACGTAAAGCCATAGCAGCACGCGGATGCTCATCCAGGATGCCGGCAATTGCATACGGGATAATATAACCCCACTCGATCTTTTCCCGCAGCGGGATAAACTCATTGGAAATTACATCCAGTACCGGCCGGATATCGTATTTCGGGTTCTTCAAAAAACCTAAAATCAGCTCCAACGGGCAATTTCCTGCCGCCCTGCCCAGCCCGTAAATCGTGCCGTCTACAAAATTGGCATCGTGAATAATTGCTTCGATGGTATTGCCAAAGGCAAGCTGCTGGTTATTATGCGCGTGGATACCGATTTCCTTGGTCTTAATGATAGACTTGGCTTTTTTAATCAGGAATTCCGTAGTCTCCTGGTATAAAGCGCCGTTACTGTCTACGATATAAATCACATTAGCTTTACATTCCTTTTCCAACTGCTCCAAAGCTTCCGTAAGCTCGTTATCCAAAGCCCGGGAAATCGCCATGATATTTACCGTGGTTTCATAGCCTTTATCCGCAAAATGATTTACCAGGTAAATTGCCTTATCGATATCTTTTACGTATGAAGCCACGCGCACCATAGAAACCGGGCTCTCCTTACGCGGCTTAATATCCTCCAGGTCTACACGGTCCACGTCTGCCATTACCGCGATCTTGGTTTTTGATTCGATGCCGTCCATCACCCGCTTGATATCGTCGTCATCGCAGAATTTCCACCTGCCGAATTCTTTGGGCGAAAAAAGCCGCTTGGAATTCTTGTAGCCGATCTCCATGTAATCAACGCCGGCGTCGGACAATGCCTTATAGACCGCGCGCACGAAATCAAGGCTGAAATCATGGTTATTGATCAGCCCTCCATCGCGGATAGTACAATCCAAAATTTTAATTTTTTCCCTGAACATATTGCCTCCCTGCCTGCCGGTAGGCAGGCGATTTATAGATAGGATTATTTAATACTCGATAATTTCTTCTTGGGGGCCGGAATCTCCGGGGTCTGATTCTTCGATAATCGTCGATCCATAATCACCGGAGGAATCATCCGGCAAAATATAATATTCGCCTTCATCTTCCTGCGGCGGCGCTTCGAATTGCGGAGCCAAGCCTTCTTCGCTGCTGCCTTCGCCGTTATCCGGGATGAGAATTATTCCCTCTTCCGGAGTTGCCTCTTCGACAGGCTCCTCGGCAGTTTGTTTATGTTGAAAATTTTTAACCAGCTTAAAAGCGGCGATCAGGGCAATCAGCACGATCGCTGTAACAAAAAAATAAAGTTTCGCCCGGAGGGTCTGTTTTTTTAACTCTAACTCCAGCTCCTCGTCTGTTTTACCCTTGATTACTAAATCCTGCTTTTTCTTAAACATTAAAGAAATTATAACATAACTGCCTTTAAGCAACAAGCACTTTCCCGAACATAAACCCAAGCCTTTCTTTAATTATTCTTCAGTCAAAAGCTCTTTAAAACCGGCAACTGCCTGGATGAGCTTCTTGACGCTTTCCCTTTTAATGTTTCAAAATGCTTGATTTTTGGTTTTTCTGTGCTAAAATTATTTTTCATACCAAAAATAAAAGGAGGGTAAATGAAAAAATTTACACTGGTAGTATTGGTGCTTTCGTTAGTAGCGCTTGCCGGCTGTGAATCCATGGGGCCAAAATCGGAAAAAGGCGCTGTGGTAGGCGGCTTGGTAGGAGCAGCTGCAGGCGGAATTATCGGCAATCAGGTAGGTAATCCTTTCATCGGCGCAGGTATCGGCGCGGCAACTGGCGCAGTAGCCGGCGGATTACTGGGCGATGCCTGGGACAAACAAGATCAGGCAGCAGTAGCAGTTAACCCCAATCACTTAACCTTAACCAAAATTGCGGAAATGGGGGATCAAGGCACTCCTGATGCGGTAATTATCAGCGAGATCCAAAGAACGCGTTCGGTTTATCAACTGAATTCAGAAATCATCACTTATTTAAAACAACACAAAATCAGCGACAAGGTCATCGATTATATGATGTCCACAGCAACACCGGTAAAACAATAAGTTTTAAAATAAAAAAGCCCGCAAGTAAAATTGCGGGCTTTTTTATTGCCTTAAAAACGCTTTAACGCGCTCTTTTACGTTTTTTCTTATGCTTTGCTTTTACTTCCTCGCATAGATACCTGGCGATCGGAGCCAATTCGCCGTCTTCATAGGGAAATTCTTTACAGGTAACGGGTTTAAAATCATAGCTGATCTTATGAATTGCGCACAAGCCGCCTCTAGTCATAAAAACACACGGCTCGTCTTCATAGCTGGTTCCGACTTTATACCCGGAGGGGAAATTTTCGTCTTTCTCCAGATGAAAAAAGTCCGCGCCCTTAATCCCCAGAGAGAGAATATTTTTCGCTTCTTCCAGATCTATCCACGCGCCTAACCGGCAGCATTGTGACTGGGTCTTACAATTTTCGCAAATTACTTCTTTTTTCTTTTTCATTTAGCTCCCCAATATCCTTAATAGGTTTAAACCGGTTTTTGGATCAATGGCTTTAGTAGCCTTCAACCCTTTTAACTCAAAAACGATTGCTTCAACCACCAGAAAAACTTTAGATTTGCCGCGCACACAACCGGTTAAGGTTTTTAGTTTTTTGCCCATACTGCTATGGATATGTATCTGTGGCCCGGATTTGTTGGTAAAAATCGTGCCAATCCCCATTACTTCCCATCCATCCCGAAAATCTACCTTGTTAGGTTCCGGCGGGATTACCGGATTTTTTGGGCCGGTCACCAGGTCGCCCTTTTTTAAAGCGCCGATAAAAACCAGCGTGGCTGCCTTGATTTTTTCTTTACGTACAAAGGTAGCGAGCTTTTCCAACAGAATATCATCATCTTCGAATTTTAACAGGAATATTCTTCCCAGGTTGCCTTGAGTATATTGCATAGTTTTTATTCTGCTTTCCAGCCCACCAGCCTGTGCTTAGCGTCGAAATTAAGCAAAACCAACTCAGCTTCCATCCCGCCTGCAGGATTACGATAAATACAAGTCTCATCGAATCCGCTTTGCGGCTCAGCAGGCTTGCATAAAGGCGGCTCTCCGTAAAGGCTGACGATATTGCGCTTTTTCATCCCCTTATGCAAATGCCCTTTTTGAATATCCGATTCTAACTGGCTGAATAATTCTTTTTCTTTGTCTATCTCCGCCTGCATTTCCTTCTGGTTGTTATCAAAGTTTTTCAGGAACATCGATTCGTCAAGATGGGTTAAGTATACACACCCGGGAAGAAAAATTACCGCCAAGATTAAATGAACCATAAATAGGAAAAAGGTTTTATTTTTTAACATACGCATATCCTAAGGCAATAATTATACTCTACCGCGGCTCTAAATCCAAACCATTTATTGTTTTTAAGCCGAAAAAATGATCAGGGCGCCAAAAATAAGAATGATCAAGCTAAGCCACCTTAAGGAATTATCCGGCTTCTTGCTTAAATTTTCCAGGATTAATTTCATTCTTTCCGGGCCGCGGATAATAATGAACAAGCCTCCCAAGATTGCCAAGATCCCAAGGATAAAAATCACATTGGGCCGCATTGCCATCGGTGCGCAATATAAAAATAGTACGCCAAAGCAGATCCTGATTACTCCGGCCAGGTAAATTCTTTTGCCTTGCTTCCAGAAATTCATCATTTTTCTCATCACTTTCGGGTTCACGCATACGATGATCCCCATTGCCGTAATAAATAAACCGATCAGCTTAATCAATGGCATACAAGCCCCCCCCTTTTTTTCTTATCTCCAGAGAACTTTAGGATTATTCCTCGAAGGCACCCGGCTGTAACGGTATTGCGCGTAACCTACCATCATTGCAGCGCCTGCCGTTGCCCTGTTGGACAAACCGGTAATTTTTCTCACGTCCTCCGACATATTCACTGCCATATGTACATACCCCGCCCAACAAGCCCCTAATCCCAATCCGAAAGCGGCCAACTCCAAGTAAGTGCCGCTGATCGTGCATGACTGCGGCACTATGGGGTCATCTTTTAAACCATAGGCGATCACTACGCTCGGCGCGCCCCGGCAGATCAGGTCTAAACCACTCTTCCAAGAATCTACCAGGCGGTCAAAGCTGAAAGATTCTGCCATAGGGGATTTATCCTTTAAAAGCCCTTCCATCCAGCTGGCGATTCTACCGGCTAAATCATGGACTTTATCTTTTCCTAAAATTACTGCCCAGTTTACCGGCTGCCGGTTGATGCCAGAAGGGGCATAGCGGGCAAGATCCAGGAGTTTTTCGATTTTTTCCTTCTCGATAGGCTGATCCTTATAGTTCCTGATCGAACGCCGGCCCTTCAGCAACAGTTCCACCTGTTCAGGGGTGGGTAGTTTAGAGTATTCGAGCTTCAGGGAATCTTCAGCGTTCATCGTAGAAAGCGTAATTGCCCCGGTAGGGCAAAAAGCAAAACAATGCCCGCAGTTAATGCATACTTCCGGGCCAACCGGAATAAATTCCGGAACGGCATCTTTTTCATTCATGCGCAGGATCTTAATCGGACAAATTTCTACACACCTGCCATCTCCCTTACATTTAGCCTTGTCGACTTTTAACGAATTCATTTTATCCCGCCCCCCGCTTTAGAATCTAATTTAATTTTTACCATATCCGTTATTATATCGCCCAAAATAGAGAATCCCAAGCCATTTTTACGGCTTGGGACTGAAAAGGGTGGCACCTTGGGGAACGTCCCCATTACTTGCTTGTTCTAACGGCGAATTTACTCCTGCATTAATTCGCTTGACAATCCCCTCAGCAAGAATAAAATAAAGCCGGATTCTAAAAAATATGATTAAACTGGGGGTCAAAAAAATGCTGAGCAAAAAGAACAAATGGACGAGGCCGGCGCTGATGGTATTAATTAGGGAAAAGGTTAGTGAGGTGGGGGTGCTTGCAGCTTGCAAGATGTCGAATTCTTCGGCAGGGGGCACTGGAACCGGTGCGCTTACCTCTTGGGGGTCTTACTGCACCCAGGATCCACCACAGCCATTTTGCTCGATTCATTGCCAGGCGCTAGTTACTTCATAACCAGGTTCGTTATCTATATTACTCTACCCCCTGTTTCCTTTCGACTATTTCTGCTGCCTGGGTCAATTCCTCCAAAATCTGCCGGAACTCTTCTTCGGTAAAAAGACGGATATCCCCCCAGGAAAAATTGGATTTTTCCAGGATGCTATAAGGCTTGCGGCAATTATAAAAAATCCTGTTCTTCCTTAGCTGCGTATGTTCCGTAATGCTGGGGTAATCCAAGGAAAAAAGCTTTTGTTTTATATATACTGCGCGCGGCTCAATGGAAGGGTTGATAAAATTATTGCTGTCGCTGATCAGAAAATAGGTAAGAATTATTTTCCTGCCTTTATAAAACCCCTCTAACGACAGTTTTAAGAAGCCGGAATTTTGATTTGGCGCTTCTAAGAGTTTAGAGAGCGCTTCAATATTGGTCCTGGCGAATTGCACCATGCGCCGGTATCCATATATCGCCAGCCAA
>JAQUMX010000039.1 GCA_028717885.1 Candidatus Omnitrophota bacterium | reverse complement strand
CCGATCTCGGTATATCCAATACTCCTACTTCCGAAGCCATGACCAGCAAATCATTTTTTGCCACGATATAGCGCGCCGGGCGCAAGCCGTTTCTGTCCAAGCAGGCTCCGATCCTGGTTCCGTCGGTAAAAGCAATCGCTGCCGGCCCATCCCAGGGCTCCATAAAACAAGCGTGATATTTATAGAATTGTTTCAATTCTTGCGCTAAAGCCGGGTTCTCTTCCCAGGCAGAAGGAATCAGCATCATCATCGCATGCTGCAGGCTTCTGCCGGATAAAACCAGAAGCTCGAACAGATTATCTATTGCCGCAGAGTCGCTTCCGCCCGGAACGATAACCGGCAAGGCCTCTTTGAGGCCGTCGCCAAAGGAAAGGTTTTTTAGCAAGCCCTCTCTGGCGCGCATCCAGTTAATATTACCCCTTAAGGTATTAATCTCTCCGTTATGCGCTAAAAAACGGAATGGCTGGGATAAATCCCAGGTAGGAAATGTATTTGTGCTGTAACGCGAATGCACCAAACACAGAGCACTTTCCATTTTGGAGTCCTTCAAATCCGGGAAAAAATTCTCTACCTGCCCGGGCATTAGCAGCCCCTTATAAGAAAGCGTGCGGCTGGATAGATTCGTAATATAAAAGAAGGATTTTTGTTTTAGTTTAGAGGCGCGGACAGCATTCTCGACTTTTTTGCGGATAATATAGAGTTTACGCTCAAAATCGAGCTCTTGCGAAAAATCTTTTGCCGCGATAAAAACCTGCTCTATAGAAGGCTGCGTGTCGCGGGCAGCCTTACCTATATCGGTTGGGTCAACCGGCACTTCTCTCCAGCCTAAAAGGATTTGCTTCTCGGATTTAATTACCTTCTGAAAAACTTCCTTGCAAAATTCGCGCTCGCTTTTTTCCTGGGGCAAAAAGATTAAACCCGTGCCATATTCCCCTCTAGCCGGTAAATTAAAATTTACCGCGGAGCGTAAAAACTGGTCCGGCATCTGGATCAATACCCCTGCCCCGTCTCCGGTTTTAGGGTCTGCTCCGGTAGCGCCCCGGTGGCTGAGCCTGCGTAAAACTTCCAGCCCCTGCCGGATGATTTTTTGAGAAGGTTTACCTTTAATATTACAGACAAACCCCACGCCGCAGGCATCATGCTCGAAGCGCCGGTCATAAAGGCCATATTTTTCTAAGATCTCCTGTTTTTTCATTGTCTTCTCTAAACCTTCCATTTATTCAAATCGATCCCCAGCCTCTTAATCTTGCTGCGCATCGTATTGCGGTTAATACCTAAGATTTTTGCCGCTTTAAGCTGATTGCCGTAAGTACGCTCTAACGCTTGTTCTAACAGCGGCTTTTCCACGCTATCCAAAATGTAGCGGTAAAGAATCCCTCTCTTTTCCTGGTAAGTGGTTTCGTCTAAAAAGAAATTTTTGATTTCTACTCTTTCCATTTGCCTAAAGTTTAAGCACTGCTGCTTATTTTTTTGCCCCGCGTAATTTAATGCGCGGGGCAAAAAAGGTTTATACTTTAAATGTCAAAATAGAGATAAAACTCGTAAGGGTGAGGCCGCATTCTCACCGGATCGATTTCTTTCTTCCGTTTGTATTCCAGCCAGATATCTACTACATCCTTGGTAAATACTCCGCCTTTTAAAAGATAGTCATGGTCAGCTTCCAAAGCATCCACCGCCCTGCGCAATGACGAGGGAACGGTAGCAATCTTGCTAATCTCTTCATCGCTTAGTTCGAATAAATCCACGTCTGTCGGCTCTCCCGGGTCAATTTTATTCTGGATGCCGTCCAAGCCTGCCATTAACATCGCACTAAACGCAAGGTAACCATTACATGCCGGATCCGGCGGCCGGAATTCGATCCTCTTGGACTTTGGGCTATCCGAATACATCGGGATCCTTACTGCCGCAGAACGGTTCCTCGCCGAATAAACCAAATTCACCGGCGCTTCGTACCCGGGAACCAACCTTTTGTATGAATTAGTGGTCGGTGCGCAAAATGCCATTAAACTATTGGCATGTTTTAATAACCCGCCGATATAATATTTTGCGGTTTGCGATAACAAGGCATAGCCGTTCTTGTCATAAAAAAGGTTTACGCCATTCTTCCAAAGGCTCTGATGGCAATGCATCCCTGAACCATTATCGGCAAAAAGCGGCTTTGGCATGAAGGTAGCTACCATCCCGGCTTTCTTTGCCATGTTCTTGATGATATATTTGTAAAGCAAAAGGTTATCGCCCATTTTTGTGAGCTTATCGAATTTCATGTCGATTTCGCACTGGCCGGCAGTAGCTACTTCGTGATGGTGCACCTCAACATTGATTCCGGCTTCGATCATTTTCAGGATAATCCTGCTTCTTAAATCCTGAATCGAATCATGAGGCGGAACCGGAAAATAGCCTTCTTTAAAACGGATCTTGTACCCGAGGTTAGGATTTTCATCGCGCCCGGTATTCCAGTCAGCTTCGTCGGAATCGATAAAATAATAGCCGGAATTTTCCGTCTGGTCAAAACGGATGCTGTTAAAAATAAAGAATTCCGCTTCCGGGCCAAAATAAACGCTATCCGCAATGCCCGTATCTTTTAAATATTTTTCTGCCTTCTTGGCAATATAACGCGGGTCACGGCTATAAGGCTTACGGGTCAAGGGATCATAGATATCGCAGATCAAGCTTAAAGTCGGCACTTCGCAAACCGGGTCTACTACCGCAGTCGCGGGATCCGGGATCATGATCATATCCGATTCCTGGATTTTTTGAAAACCGCGTATAGATGAACCGTCAAAACCGATTCCGTCCACCCAGATCGAACGGGTAATATCATCCATCTCCTTTAATTCCGAGGCCGGAATAGAAAAATGCTGCCAAAGGCCAGGCAGGTCATTAAACTTTAGATCGATAATCTGGATATTCTTTTCCTTGATCATGCGCATACAATCACGCGCAGCTGCTTCGTTAAAGGAGCCGTTAACTAAAGGATTTTTGGTTTTTACTTCTGCAACCGCCTTTGCTTTTTTTCTGGGCATTTTTAATCCTCCTTAAAAAAATAAAACGGGTGTCCTTTTAAAGAACACCCGTTGTTCTGTTCGTTTTTTTTGTTATTATTGCACTACGGTGTGCCTAACTTGTCTTCCTATATATACAAGTAAAATTACCTCTTCCTTGGTAACTGTTTCTTTCTAAAAAACCGCCAGGAGCCTCACACCCAAAACCAGGTCATTATCCGCTTCCTTATCGGCATTCGGATTAATCACAGCCTGCAGGTTGGGAGTAAGCATCACATAGTCATTAAATACCCAGCAATAATAGGCCTCGAGCATGGTTTCCGAAGGTGCAACCTGCGGCCCGTTATAATCACGGTAATCATTGCTCATCAGCGATTGGGCTACGCCCAGGCCGCAATAATCTTTTTTTCTTACTCCGAAAGGCGTAGTCATCTGGGCCCCGCATGACCAAACATGCGCGATATCGTGCACTTTTTGATTTGCTAAACCATACCGGCAGAATAGCGTAAAACGCTGGGTAATCTGCTGGTCAAAACTTAAAGCAAAACCGGAATTATTTTCTTTTTCCTCGGATTCATCAATCGTGCTTATTTTTTCATGATCCAGCCAGAAAGTAAAACGGTAGTTGCCTCTTAATCCTTTGATCTTAGGAGTAAACCCGAACTCGTTTAAAAAAAGCGCGGAGTTAAAGCAATCACTTAAGCCTATTTTTGTGGAATTTGCCCGCGCAGTAGCAGCTCCGGATTGCAAATAAAACCATTCGCACGGTTGAATGCCGAACATTGCGCCGATACCTTTTTGGGGAAAAGGGATAGTAAGGTTATTTACTAAAGCGCTGGAGGCAAATTGGGTATCGGCAGAGCCGGCTACATCATTACAGTCAAACCAGTAACTTAAATCGACTTTTCCGGCATAAGCGAAAAATTTATCCTGAAAAAGATTCTGCTGCAGGTATAAAACAGGGATATAAAGGCTGGCATTCTCTCCGCCGTTGTCACTAAACTGGGAGAATGTCGGTAAAAGTTTATCAACGCCTTTGTTCTTATCAACTTCGACTTCGATAAACCCCGAAGCGCCCTTCCAAAGTTTTTTCTCCACCTCCGTATTATAATACCAGAGATTGCGCCCGTTTCCCGTATCGCGCTTACTGTGTAAAATCACCTGCTGTTGGGAGTTGATTAACGAAGCAAAAAATATCCCCTGGTTTTCTTCTAAATCTTTTCTTAACTGTTGGATTTTTTCTAGCCAGCCTTCTGGCGGAGGTATTTGCGAAGGAAGCTCTTCCAGTACTTTTAAACTAGGGGTAGCGGCAAAGGCCGGAGAAATAAAAATACAGGCAATTAGCCAGGCAAAAAATAATGGGCGGTGCGGCGTTTTAATTCTTGGCCTTGCCTTGGGAAGCCACCTGCTGCATTGCCTTTTTGACTTCTTCCGGGTCTCCCAGATAATAATTTTTGATTGGCTTAAGATTATCATCTAACTCGTAGACTAAAGGGATGCCAGTAGGAATATTTAATTTCACGATTTGATCGTCGGAAATATTGTCCAGGTATTTTACCAATGCCCTTAAACTATTGCCGTGGGCGGCGACAATTACTTTTTTGCCCGATTTAATCGCAGGAGCCAGAGTTTCATGCCAATACGGCAGAAACCTGGCAACCGTATCTTTCAGGCATTCTGTGGAAGGAATATCTTTTGGATTCAGATCTTTATACCGAGGGTCAAGCCTGGGATGGCGGGGATCATCTTTTTCCAAAATCGGCGGCTGCACATCATAGCTTCTTCTCCAAATCAAAACCTGCTCTTCTCCGAATTTGGCTGCCATCTCGGATTTATTTAAGCCTTGCAACGCTCCATAATGCCTTTCATTAAGGCGCCAGGAACGATAAACCGGTATCCACATCAGGTCCATTTGATCCAATACTAACCAGAGTGTACGGATCGCCCTTTTTAAAACCGAGGTGAAAGCTAGATCAAAAACGTATCCCTCTTTTTTCAAAAGTTCCCCGGCTTTTTTTGCCTCTTCTCTCCCCTTATCCGACAGGTCCACATCGGTCCAGCCGGTAAAACGGTTTTCTTTATTCCAGATGCTTTCACCGTGGCGCAATAACACTAATTTGTACATAGCACACTCTTCCTCTCTTTAAAAAACTATAGTTTTGTGGTTATGTTTGATCACGCGGTAATCAATATAGGCATGGAGTGCCTCTGACAATGCTTTCTTTTCCAAATTCCTCCCCTTGCGCACCAAATCATCCAAATCATCTTTGTGCGAAACCGGCTCTACTGCCTGCGAGATAATTGGGCCGATATCGAGTTTTTCTGTAACAAAGTGCGATGTAGCTCCGATTACTTTCACTCCTTCTTCTAAAGCCTGATGATAGGGCTTAGCACCTTTAAAAGAAGGCAGAAAACCATGATGGATATTAATGATATCCCTGCCGAATCCTTTCAAGAATTCCGGAGATAAAACCAGCATATAGCGCGCTAAAACCAGGAAATCTGCCTGTTGAGATATAATTTTTAATAAGTCTGATTCTTTTCGCTCTTCTCTGCTGGCTGCCAGATAATAAAAAGGGATTTTGTACTGCTCGACTAATTCCTGATGGCCGGCATAATTACTTACTATAAACGGAATATCTACAAAAAGCTCTTTTGTTTTCCAAAGATAAAGTATATCTGCCAGACAATGCCCGGGCTTTGAAACACAAATCCCCATGCGCAGCCGCTTAAGCTTATCATAAATATTCCATTTGGCATTAAATTCCTTGGCAATCGGAAGGAAGTCTTGCTCCAGGCCAGCCTGATCCTTTCCGCCCGACTCAAGCAGAAACTCTACCCGCATAAAAAAGAAACCGCCTTGCGGGTCAGTAGTATACTGATCTGCGCTGATAATATTGCCGCCCTGACGCAGGATAAAATCGGAAATTTTTGCGACAATCCCCAAGCGGTCCTGGCATTGGAATAAAAGGATAAAGGTGTGCATTTTATTGGTTGCTGCGGCGAAAGAATGAAGCGATGGAATTCAAGCTGATAGAGCCCTGAGAAACGATTTCTGACTGGCTGTCGATACTAAGCCCCTGCTCTCTAAGCAAGCCGGCGATCCTTTCCGAATATTTTTCTACTTGCTGGTTAAAATTTTTCCCCTGAAAAAGGCTGTCCATTGCCTGGCCAAAACTTGAACCTGCCTGGCCGATGATCGAATCGATAGTTTCATCTTTTAAACCGGCTGCCAATAATGCCTGGCTTAATTTCAAAGCGTAGCTTTTTACCATTGCCTTAATATCCGGGTAGCTGAGCTGGTCCGCATCAAGGGGCTTAAACTGCTGCATTGCTGTATCGGCAAAACTATCCGCCCATGCTTGCGCTGCAACAGTGTTGTCTTGCGCCGAAGCATTATTCAAAAAACACAGTAAAGCAAAAATCAAAAAAATACCGCCTCTTTTTTTCATAGAGGTATTTTATCGCTAAAAGGGCAGCTAATCAATCAAAATTTAACCGATAGCCAATGTCCCTCTTTCTTCGGTGCGAATACGGATACATTCTTTAAGATCCAGCACGAAGATTTTTCCGTCACCGGTTTCTCCGCTCTTAGCTCCCTTAATAATGGCTTTGATCGTCGGCTCCACAAAGCCGTCATTCACGGCAATCTCCAGCCGCACCTTACGCAAAAGATTGCCGGTTTCTTTTGCGCCGCGGTAAACTTCGGTAACCCCTTTTTGCCGGCCATGGCCTAAGACTTCGCTTACGGTAATCAGATTAACTTCTGTTTTATAGAGTTCTTCTTTAACTTCCTCGAGTTTATACGGTTGAATAATCGCAATGATCAATTTCATAAAACCTCCTTGTCCACGAGGACAACGCCCGCGCAATTTTCTCACAAGAGAACACCGGCGCAATTCCAAACAAGCGCCGGGTGCCTCTCATAAGCGCGGGGTGTCTACTCCAATATAGTATAGGCGCGCTCCCTATGCTGGGTAAGGTCCAGTCCTATAAGTTCTTCTTTTTCGCCTACGCGAATACCAAAGATCAAGTCCACTACTTTATAAATCACAAAAGTGGCAATAATCGAATAGATAAGCGTTGCTCCGACTGCGTATAATTGCACGAGAAACTGTTTAGGGTTGCCAAAAAACAAGCCATTGCTTCCTGCGGCATTTACTGCTTTTGAAGCAAATAGCCCTGTGGCTAAAGCACCCCAGATTCCTCCCACGCAATGCACGCCAAAAGCATCCAGTGAATCATCATAACCTAATCTCGGTTTAATCATGCTCACGGCAATAAAACAAAATACGCTTACCAAGGTACCAATAGCAATCGCAGGCACAACGCTTACGTAACCAGAAGCCGGTGTAATTGCTACTAACCCTGCCACTGCTCCGGATGCTGCGCCAAACATCGTCGGCTTTCCATTATGGATCCACTCGATCAGCGCCCAGCTTAAACCTGCTGCCGCAGCCGCAGTATTAGTAACTACAAATGCATTTACTGCCAGGCCATTTGCCGCTAAAGCGCTTCCGGCATTAAAGCCAAACCAGCCAAACCAAAGTAGCCCGGTGCCTAAAACTACAAAAGGCAAGCTGTGCGGAGCAGGAGCATTATGGTCAAGGTTCTTTCTCCTACCGATAAATATTGCCGTCATTAACGCGGCGATCCCCGCATTTATATGCACGACTGTGCCTCCGGCAAAATCCAGCGCCCCTAGATTCCGTAACCAACCGCCAATACCCCAGACCCAATGGCAGACCGGGTCATAGACAAAAGTTGCCCAAAGCAAAGTAAAAATCAGGAATGCGCTGAATTTCATTCTTTCCGCAAATGCTCCGATAATCAAAGCCGGAGTGATAATGGCAAACATCGCCTGAAAAATCATAAATGCCTGATGTGGAATCGTTGCGGCATAATCCGTATAAGGCTCTAATCCCACCTCTCTTAAACCCAACCAGCCAAAGCCTCCCCAGAACCCTTCTCCGGGATGGAAAGAAAGGCTATAGCCGAATAAGACCCACTGCAGGCTTAAAGCGCACAAAATAATAAAGCACTGCATCAAAACCCCTAAGATATTTTTCCTGCGTACCATCCCGCCGTAAAAAAACGCCAAAGCCGGCGTCATCAGCATTACCAGCGCCGATGAAATCAACACCCATGCCGTATCACCCGAGTTTATCACTTTTGCCGCTCCTTTCTATTTTAAAAATCCATAAGCCATCAAGATACCCGGCCTTGTCGGATAAGCCGGTATGTTGCTTCAACTATCAAGATACCCGGCCTTATCGGATAGGCCGGTATGTTGCTTCAACTATCAAGATACCCGGCCTTATCGGATAGGCCGGTATGTTGCTTCTGCAACAAAAAAGAGAGCGCCTTTTAATCCTT
>JAQUMX010000038.1 GCA_028717885.1 Candidatus Omnitrophota bacterium | reverse complement strand
ATAGCCGTTATAAGCCGGATAGCTATGAGTTTGTTATGCAGGCGCTGCATTTTACGCAAAGTAAGCTCAAACGCCAAAGCCACATTTCCGGAAAAGAGCTCTTGGAAGGTATACGCGAGTTCGTAATCGAACAATACGGGCCAATGGCTAAGATTGTATTGGGGCATTGGGGAGTTAACCGCACAGAGGATTTTGGGAATATTGTTTTTAGCCTGGTAGAGAAAAAAGTGCTTTCTAAAACCGAAACTGACAGCCCAGAAGATTTTAAAGGTGTTTTTGACTTTGATTCTGCTTTTGGTAATGTCCTGCGAGATACCGTAATCAAGGAATTATAAAGGAAAAATTATGCTTTCAAGTAAAATTAATAAACTGCTTTCCAGCCGCGAATTTGTCAGTGTTGCTTCTTGTGATTTTTCCGGCCGGCCAAACGTGGCACCGAAGTTTTTCCTGAAAATGGAAAATAAATATATTTATATAATTGATTATGTCATCGGTACTACTTATAAAAACGTCAAAATGAACCCTAAAGTTTCTGTTTCCTTGATGGATGTGGATAACTTAACCGGCTATCAGATGAACGGCAATGTGGAAATTATCGACGAGGGGGCAGAGCTAAAAAAATTATTGGTTGAATTTCAGGAGAAGGAAGTCGGCCTTTCTACAATGCGCATCATTCAGGCTATCGATACCGGCAAAACCCATCAGCATTTTGAAATTACCCTTCCTGAGCAAGCAATCGTCTTCAAGGTAAAAATAGAAGAGGTTGTGGTTATCAGCTCTAACGGCCAAGTGAGCCGCGAAAAAATTTAATATGCCGAAATTAAAAGGACTAGCTACTGGAATAGGCAGCCTCCCGCATTTAGACCCGGAAGCAGCGGTAGAGCTGGTTTTACGTTATCTGCCGCAGATACCATTCTGGCCGCAGTTGCCAAAGCTGGGGGGCCAAGAAGGGATGACTGCGCAATTTATGCAGAATTTGCCTCAGTCAGAAGAAAGTCTGGAAGTCTTTTACGAAAAAATTATTAATAAGGATCTGGGTTATTTTCAGATTAGCAAGGATTCTGCCGCAGGCTTGTATGCCTTTAAGGATAAATTACAAAGCTCACCGCAATTACTGAAAACCATAGAATTTATCAAATGCCAGATTACCGGCCCCTTTACCGTAGCTGCCAGTTTGAAGAATAGAGAAGGGGTGGCTTTACTGCATGATTCGGTATTAATGCAAGCCTTTATCAAAGGGTTAGCAATGAAGGCGCTTTGGCAGATAAAGTTTTTTAAAGAATTCAATAAAAAAATTATTTTATTCATCGATGAGCCATACCTGGGATGCTTTGGATCGGCTTTCACCCCCTTAAACAGGGGAGATGTGGTTAAAGGTTTAGGCGAGCTTAGCGAAACCATTAAATCTGAAGAGGTGTTAATCGGCGTACATTGCTGCGGCAATACCGATTGGTCGATTTTTACCGACACCCCGGGAATAGACATTATTAATTTCGATGCTTTTAGTTTCTTAGAGAAATTCGTGCTTTATAGCGAAAACCTAAGAGCCTTTCTTGAGCGGGGGGGCGTAGTCTGTTGGGGCATTGTTCCTACCCAGGAATTTTCCGGTAAAGAAACAGTTGATTTTTTGGTAAAGAAACTGGAAGACGGTTTAAGCATTCTGGAAAAAAAAGGACTGGGCAGGGATTTATTAGAGGAAGGGCTTTTGATCAGCCCGAGTTGTGGCTTAGGGG
The DNA here is from genome assembly GCA_028717885.1 of Candidatus Omnitrophota bacterium. Classification (GTDB taxonomy): domain Bacteria; phylum Omnitrophota; class Gorgyraeia; order Gygaellales; family Profunditerraquicolaceae; genus JAQUMX01. The sequence continues at coordinate 6,810 of JAQUMX010000038.1, read as the reverse complement.
CGCTTGATACGCAAAAAGCAACGCAGATTTTTCACCTGCTTTCTCAAACTTCCGCGTTTCTTAGGAAAAAGTTTTAAGCAAAAAAGGAAGGATTAACTGGTGTAGTGGCTTTGGCAGACCCCGCACATGCCAACGGCTGCCGGATAATAACAGCCGGAAAAAGTGTTAGAAAAACCCGCGATACTTAAATCATTGCGCACTTTACAATTATCAAGCTGAGAGGCTTCTTTGTTCTTGCCTCTGATTAAAACGAGTAACTCTGGTCTCTTCCAAATAGGCTTTCTCATTTTTTAGAACCCTAGAAAAATCAAGGAATTAAGAGTTAGAAGCAGTAGAACACATGCGGCAATAGCCGCAGGCCCCTCCGATACAATAGCCTTCCTGGCATGAGCCGAACCAGACCGTAGGCCCAATTAGCTGGCCTCCACGTATGGAGGAAGTGGTCTTACAGTTGAAAAGAACCTGGCCATCATTGGAAATATCTTTTGTTAATGCCATTAAGCGCGGTTTTTTCCAGGCTTTTTTTTGATTAATCCGGCTGCATTGTTTCATAGCCCTTAGTATATTTTTTCTACAGGAAATGTCAAGTATAATTGCTAAAAAATAAAGCTTGTGTTATGTAAAAATAAATCATTTGACAAAACCAGGCAAACCTCGTATTATAGTACTGTTTTTGCCAGCCGCAATAACAATACCTAAGGAGTAATTTGATGAAAGAGATTCGTATCCACGCACGCGCCGGGCAGGGCGCTATTACTACTGCTTCTCTGCTGGGTTATGCTTATTTTTTAAAAGGCATGTATCCCTATGCCTTTCCTAATTTTGGCGCAGCCAGGATGGGCGCTCCGATGAACGCCTTTGTCCGGGTGGACTCTCAGCCGGTGAGGTTACGCAGCCAGATCTACGAGCCGGATTACCTGATTATCGTAGATGCCACGCTGATGCGCGGGTTTAATTGTTTTTCCGGATTAAAAGAAGACGGCGTTGCCATTATTAACGAAAAAGAGGGTGTCGAGGTGCCGAAGGTAGGGGCAAGGCAGAAAACTTTCCTGCTTCCCGCCAATGATATTGCCATGAAAACAATCGGCAGGCCTTTAGGGAACACCGCTCTTCTGGGTGCTTTTTGCGCAGCGACCAATGAACTTGACCTGAATATGCTTTTTGAAACAATTAAGAAAAGGTTTAGCGGTAAGGCGCAGGAAGGCAATATCGAAGCTGCAAAGCAGGGTTTTGATTTTATCAAAAATAAGAAGAAAGGCTAAATATGTACGGTCCATTGATCATTAAACCAGGGACGAGCAGGAATAACAAAACCGGTTCCTGGAGGGTGGAGTTAAAGCCGAAATTCCTGCAAAAGGATTGCATCGGCTGCAAAATGTGTGCAGTGATTTGCCCCGAAGGGTGCATTCAGGGCGAGGCAAAGAATACCTACATCTGTGATTATGAATTTTGCAAAGGCTGTGGCGCCTGCGCTTTAATCTGTCCAAAAAAAGATATTCTTATGATAAAAGAGGAATGAGATGAAAGAATTTTTAGAAGGTTCGCATGCAGTTGCTGAGGTTGTAAAATTATGTAAGCCGGGAGTGGTTTCCGCATATCCGATTACTCCTCAAACGCATATCGTAGAGGATTTAGCGCAGATGGTTTCCGACGGGACATTAAAAGCGGAATTCGTGAACGTCGAGTCCGAGCATTCTGCTGCTTCGGTAGTCTTAGGCGGAGAGGCCGCTGGGGTGCGTTCCTATACCGCTACCAGTTCCCAAGGGCTTTTGTACATGGCAGAAGTAGTCTTTAATATCGCCGGCTTACGCCTTCCGGTAGTAATGACCTGCGCTAACCGCGCAATTTCCGCCCCGATTAACATTTGGAATGACCACCAAGATTCGGTTTCTCTGCGCGATACCGGGTGGGTGCAGCTTTTTGCGGAGAATATCCAGGAAGCAGCTGATTTTCATCTGCTCGCTTACCGCTTAGGCGAAGATAAGTCGATGATGTTGCCGGTAATGGTCTGTATGGATGGTTTCATCCTTACCCACGGCATTGAAACCGTAGATATCCCTACCCAGGAACAAGTGGATAAATTCCTTCCTCCCTATAAAGCGCTTTATAAGCTTGATGTAGAAAATCCGATTTCTATCGGGCCGTTAGTTGACCCGGAATATTATCTGGAAACCCGCTATGCTTTACAGAAGACGCTTGAAGAAGCGTTAGTCTTGATACCTAAATTAACCGCGGAATTTTCCAAGGTTTTTGGCCGCACCTACAACGGTTTGGTCGAAGGTTACCGCCTGGAGGATGCAGAGCGCGCAATCGTTGCCATGGGCTCAGTCTGCGGTACGGTTAAGGACGTGGTCGATGAATTAAGGAAAAAGGGCAAAAAGGTCGGCCTTTTGAAAATTACCAGCTATCGGCCGTTCCCGATTGCCGCTATTTACGATGCTTTAAAGAATGTGCCTAAAGTGGCAGTCTTAGACCGCGCCGTATCTTTAGGTTCTTTTGCTCCGCTTGCCTCGGAAGTAAGAGCGGTATTTACGGGCAAGAAAAAAGCGCCTAAGGTAATCAGCAGTTTCGTCGTCGGGTTAGGCGGGCGCGATATTACCAAGCATTCGATCAAGGAAATCTACAGCCTTTTAACCGCAAAAGAATTGCATGGCGAGTATATAGATCTAAAACCAGAATTGTTAACACCAGAATTTAAAGGATAGGTGAAAAATATGAAGGATCATTTATTTGCCGCAGGGCATACAGCTTGTTCAGGATGCGGCCAGGTTATGGCAGCACGCTTAGTGATTGACGCCTCCGGAAAAAACACGGTTGTCGTGAACAATACCGGCTGCCTGGAGGTGCTTTCCACTAAATACCCGGAATCAGCATGGGAGATTCCCTGGCTACATTCATTATTCGAAAATGCCGCAGCAGTTGCTTCCGGTGTTGAATCGGGCTTGAAATATTTAGGTAAAAAAGAAGGCACGAATATTATCGCCCAGGGCGGGGATGGTTCTACCGCCGATATCGGATTACAGGCATTATCCGGAATGCTGGAAAGAGGGCACGATATTTTGTATGTTTGTTATGACAATGAGGCTTACATGAATACCGGAGTACAGCGTAGTGGTTTGACTCCTTTTGATACCAATACCACTACCAGCCCCACCGGCGCTTTAGCCGTCGGTAATCTTCGGCCGAAAAAACCTATGCCGGAAATTGCCGCAGCGCATGGTATTCCTTATGTAGCTACTGCTTCCGTAGGTTTTCCTCAGGATATCCAAAAGAAGGTAAAAAAAGCCTTCAGTGTAAAGGGGCCGAAATATATCCAGATTCATGTGCCTTGTCCGTTGGGCTGGAGGTATGAACCCCAACTTTCTATAAATATCGGGAAACTGGCTGTGGAATGCGGCTTATACCCTTTAATCGAGTATGAAAACGGAAAGCTCTCCGGCGTCAAGCAGATCCAGCCAAAACCCGTGGAAGAGTATTTGAAAGCACAGGGGAGGTTTAAACACCTCTTATCCAAACCTGAAGAGATCAAGAAAATTCAGGAAATCGCCGACAGCAATATCCAGAAATATGGCTTGAAATTACCGGCAGCCACTGGATAGTTGAAAGGAGAACTTAATGGGAAAGCAAGCAAGGGCAATCGTTGATTTAAGTTTAAAAGAAATTGTGCATGATCTGAACAAGGCTTATGCAGATGAATGGTTAGCTTTTTATCTTTATTGGTTTATGGCGCAAACCGTATCCGGTAAGTCTTATGAAGATGTGGCAGAGTTTTTGAACAAAATCGCCAAGGATGAACTGGAGCACGCGCAGGAAGTAGCGGATTTAATCATAAAATTAGGCGGAATGCCTATTGCCAATCCGATGGACCTGGAAAAAAACGCCAACTCTCCTTATTTAATGCCGCCAAAGAATACCGCGGATGTAAACAGGATTATCCGTATCGTAACCGAAGCGGAAGCAGGGGCAATCGAAGTATACCAGAAGATCGCCAAGAAAACCTTGGGCAAGGACCATGTTACATACCAGTTAGTGACCCACATATTATCCGAAGAAGTCGACCACGAAGAAATGTTTGAAAACCTGTTGGAAAGATAAGGGGAGGAAGTTAAAAATGGCGAAAGTAACTGTTGATACTTCAACTTGTGTAGGATGCGGCCTCTGCGAACAATCTTGCCCGGAAGTTTTTAAGGTTGAGGGTGATGGTATTGCCCATGTCATTGCGCAGGCTTGTGCCACGCATAACTTATCGGAAGTAGCCGAGCAATGCCCGGTGAACGCGATTAAGGTAAGCTAATACTTTTTTAGGGTTTTTGCGCTTTAGCGATTAGTTCTTCCAGGAATTTCGTAAAGTATTCCTGTTTTTTCTGCAGGAGTAGTTTTTCCCTGAAGGATTCTTTTTCCGCGGTAAATTTCTTTTCGTCTATCGGCTTAACTTCTTTTACCCTGACGATAAAAAACCCCGAAGGCATATTGATTACGGTGCTAAATTCATCATCCTTTAGTTTCTGCGCCGGAGTAAAAAAACTGTCTGAAGCCCCGATCCCCTCGATATAACTGCCGAACTTAAAAAATCCCGTTGTTGCGGTTTTTAGCCCTAAAGATTTGGCAATCTGTTCAAATTCAGATTGCTTAGCTTTCTTTCCGGGTAATGCGTTCAATTTTTCCAGCGCGTTGTTAATTCTATCCTGGGCTAATTTTTTCGATTCTTCTTTCAGGTATGCTTCTTTAACTTTATCCTTTGCGCTCTCAAAGTCGGGGATGTAGGGTTCTTTTCTTTCCTTTACCCGTAAAACATAAATCGATTTATCCACTTCTACAGGCTCCAGGTATTTTCCGGCGTTTGATTTAGCGAGGATTACGGAAATTTGCGGAAGCCACCCGATTCCCGGCAGAGGATCGTTTTCTGCAAAGAGGCCGGTATCTTTCAGGGTCAGGTTAAAGTCCTTGGCGATTTTTGTAAAATCATCCTTTTTCTTTAAAAGGCTTAACATCGCTCTTGCTTTTTCGCCCGCAGCAGGGTCATCCTTGCCGAAAGTTACATATTCGACATCGAAAGAGAGAGGGCGCTTAAAAAGAAAAGGGTTTTTCTGGAAAAAATCCCGGATTGCCTGGTCGCTTACAGGAATATCTTTTGCAAAATCAGCGGGGTTGGCCTGCAAATAGAAAAGATTTATTTCTTCGTTTGCCTTTTTATATTCGTCTTTTATTTCCTGGTCAGTAAGTTTGATATTTTCCGTTACCTGCCGGTAAAGCTTGGACATCATTAGGTTTTGGCGGGTCTGCTCCTCGAAATCGCGCGGCAGGGTGCGGAAAACATATTGCAGCATTTCATTGTAGATACGGTTATCGAACTGGCCTTTATTCTGGAAGAAAGGATAGCTTTCAATGTATTCTACCACTTCTTTATCGCTTACCTTAATATTCTTACGTTTTGCCTCTGTCAGTAAAATCAGCCTTTGCCAGGCTTCTGCTTCCAGGTTAAGGGAACTGCGGATTTTTGCGTAATCATCCCCATAGCGCATAATCGCCATATTGGTGACCGCATCCACGGCTTCTTTAAAATCCAGGGCAGAAACGTTTCTGCCGAAAATCTTTCCGATTTTTCCGCCTTCCTTCGGGTCCTTAATCACGCTGCTAAAGCCCCAAAAGGCAAATGCCGGGATAATTACCGCGGCAAGGAAAATCAAAATTCTTTTTGAAGTTTTCTTATGTCTTAGTTTTTTAAGCATCTTAAAGCCTCCATTTCTTTGAAGCCATATTATAAGCACAAATCGCCGTTTTTGCAATTATAAACTATATTTTTCTTTACAAATCGTCAATCAACGGTTATAATAAACGCCATGAAAAAAATACTTAAGCTTGGCCTGCCAAAAGGAAGCCTTCAGGAAGCCACTTTTAAAATCTTTAAAAAAGCCGGATTTAACGTAAGCTTGCCTTCGGAACGCTCATATTTTCCATCAATAGACGACCCGGAAATCGAGCCGGTTTTGCTGCGCGCGCAGGAAATGTCGCGCTATGTGGCAGACGGAGCGCTTGATTGCGGGATTACCGGCAATGATTGGATTCTGGAGAACAACTCTAAGGTAGTTCGGGTTACGGATTTAGTCTATGCTAAGCAGAGCCTAAATAAGGTAAGGTGGGTTTTAGCCGTGCCGGAAGCTTCCGGAATGAGAAAACCTAAAGACCTGGAAGGTAAGCGTATTGCTACTGAATTAGTCAATGTAACTACCGAGTATTTCCGTAAGAATAAAATCAATGTGGAAGTAGAATTTAGCTGGGGAGCGACGGAAGTAAAGGTGAATTCCGGCCTGGTGGATGCGATCGTCGAGTTAACCGAAACCGGCAGGAGCCTGAAAGCCAATAAGCTGATGGAAATCGCTACACTTTGCGAATCAACTACTCAGTTTATCGCCAATAACCAGTCCTATAAAGATAATTTTAAGCGTTCCAAAATGGAACAGATTGCTTTGCTTTTAAAAGGGGCAATTGCTGCGGAAGGCAAAGTCGGCTTAAAAATGAACGTAAAAAAAGCAGATTTGAAGAAAGTGGCAGCCATCTTGCCGGCTTTGAGGAAACCCACCGTATCAAACCTTTCCGAAGATGGCTGGTATGCCATCGAAACGATTATCGACGAAAATGTAGTGAGAATTTTGATTCCGGAACTGAAAAAATCCGGGGCGGTAGGGATTATCGAATACCCGCTGAATAAATTAATTTATTAATACCCGTTGTCGTAAAGGAGAAGCAAGATGCCTTGTGGCAAAAAAAGAAAAAGAAAGAAAATCAGGACCCATAAAAGAAAGAAGATGC
>JAQUMX010000037.1 GCA_028717885.1 Candidatus Omnitrophota bacterium | reverse complement strand
TACTTCCCTCGTATCTACCAAAATTTTTGCATCATACGCTGATAAGCTATAATCGCGCATAAACCTGGCAAGTTTCTCGCGCGGTAATTCCGGAATAGTCTTTTTAATTTCTGCTTCCTTTTCTTTGCTGATAATAAAAGGCGGCAGGTCCGGCTCCGGGAAATAACGGTAATCCTTAGCTTCTTCTTTGCTGCGCATAGAAAAAGTCTTACCCTTATCTACATCCCACAAACGGGTATCCTGGATAATTTTTTCTCCGTTTTCAACTGCCTCGGACTGGCGCTTGATTTCATACTCGAGAGCGTCTTTCACTCCTTTAAAAGAATTCATATTTTTTAATTCGGTTTTTGTGCCTAACCCGGCCTGCCCTTTCTCCCGGATGGAAATATTCGCATCGCAGCGTAAAGACCCTTTTTCCATATCACAGTCGGAGATATTCAAATATTCCAAAGTACTCTTTAAAAGTGTTAAATATTCATAAGCTTCCTGCGCAGAATTCATATCCGGCTGCGAAACGATTTCCAATAAAGGAATGCCGCAACGGTTAAAATCTACCAGACTCTTATTTTCCTTATGGATTAATTTTCCCGCATCTTCTTCCAAATGCACTCTCTTAATATTGATGCGTTTGATTTTGCCGTCAACTTCAATATCCAGAAAGCCGTCTAAGCACACCGGTAAGTCAAACTGGGAGATCTGATAATTTTTCGGCAGGTCAGGATAAAAATAATTCTTCCGGTCGAATTTGGTAAATTCATTCACCCGGCAATTTAAGGCCAATCCGGTTAAAATCGCAAAATCCAACGCCTGCTTATTTAAAACCGGCAACGAACCGGGAAACCCCAAACAAACCGGGCAAGTCTGGGTATTCGGCGGAGAGCCAAATTCCGTAGAGCAGCCGCAAAAGGCTTTTGATTTTGTCCTTAAATGAACGTGTACCTCTAATCCGATTACTGCTTCGTAAGTCATAGTTTTGGCTTAATTTTGTGCCACTCGGTATTTTGCTCGTAAGTATGCGCCACCCTAAAAAGCATCTCCTCGCCGAATGGCTTGGCTAAAAGCTGCAGCCCCACCGGTAAACTGTTTTTCGTAAACCCGCAGGGCAAAGAAATTGCCGGTATGCCTGCAAGATTAACGGAGATCGTATAGATATCCGACAAATACATCTTCAAAGGGTCATTGGTTTTTTCTCCGATTTTAAACGCCGCGGTCGGAGACGTAGGCGTTAAGATACAATCGAATTCTTTAAACACCTGGTCAAAATCCTGCTTGATCATGGTGCGCACCTTTAAAGCGCGTAAATAATAGGCATCGTAATAACCGTGTGATAATGCAAAGGTGCCTAAGATAATCCTTCTTTTTGCTTCATCACCAAACCCCTCGCCCCTGGTTTTACAGTACATCTCGATTAAATTTTTTACCCGCTCAGCCGTCCTATAGCCGTATTGCACTGCGTCGAACCTGGCAAGGTTGGAGCTAGCTTCGGCAGTAGCGATAATATAATAAACCGGAACAGCGTATTTAGTATGCGGCAGCTGCACTGGTTTGCACTCTGCGCCCAGGGATTTTAATTTATTGATCGCCTCTTCAATAATAGTTTTTACTTGCGGATCCAGGCCTTCGACAAAATATTCTTTTGGTACGCCGATCTTTAACCCCTTTACGTCCTTTGTTAGCGCCTTGGTGTAATCCGGCACCGGCGCATCAACAGAAGTAGAATCCATCGGGTCATGCCCGGAAATTACGTTCATAAGTATCGCTGCATCACGGGTATCTTTTGTCAGCGGCCCAATCTGATCCAAACTGGAAGCAAAAGCAATCAGGCCATAACGAGAAACCCTGCCATATGTCGGCTTCATTCCAACCACACCGCAAAAAGAAGCCGGCTGGCGGATAGAGCCGCCGGTATCCGAACCAATGGCAAGGATTGCTTCATCAGCGCCCACTGCTGCGGCTGAACCGCCCGATGAACCACCGGGTACACATTCCAGGTTCCAGGGGTTACGCGTTGGCCCAAAACAGGAATTTTCCGTAGACGACCCAAAAGCAAATTCATCCATATTTGTCTTTAATTCAAGGATGGTTGCTCCGGCGTCTTTTAATTTTTTGATCACCGTTGCATCATAAGGAGGCTTAAAGCCGGAAAGGATCTTAGAACAGCATTCAGTATTAATGCCGTCGGTGCAGATATTGTCTTTAATGGAAACAGGTATGCCTTTTAATATGCCGCTTGATTCGCCGGCGGGCTTACTTGCCGATTGCGCATGTTCAAGGCGCACATAAGCCTTGACCTTAGGATCCGTTTCCAGGATCCGTTTCTTTAAGGATTCGGCGATCTTCTGAACAGTGGTATTTTTATTATTGACCTGCTCGATTAATTCGTGTGCGGTTAATTGAAATTCTGGCATTTTTACTCAATCACTTTAGGCACTACAAAGGAATTACCTTCTTTTTCCGGGGAATTGGCTAAAACTTTTTCTGTTGGCAAGGACGGCTTTGGCGAATCTTCCCGTAAAACATTATTTACCGGCAAAATATGGCTGGTCGGAGGAATATTGGCAATATCGATCTCTTTAAGCTGGTCGATAAAGTCCAGGATTGCCTCAAGCTGCACAGAAAGCACTTCCAGCTCTTTTTCCTTTAATTCTATGCGGCTTAGGTGTGCCACATATTGCACAGTTTCCTTGCTGATAATTGACATAACTCGTTCCTTTACTTAAAGTTAATCATTTATAATATCATCGTTTCTCCAAAAAGTCAAAGATTATTGAATCCTACTCCTAAAGCTCCCCCGCAAAACACAGACAGGACAGACGCAAAAACTTGTGGACAAACGATTAAAAAAGGGTAAAATAGTGCTTCGTTATCAGCTAAAGGAGACTAAGATGGCAACGAGCTTCAAAGAAAAAACGGCTAAATACTACCTCAACGCGCAAGGCGAATTTGTGATCGAAAACTACAATTTTGCCAAACCTTTTGCCAATTTTTTCCCGGGCATTGCCGGCAAATACGGCATCCCGATGTGGGTTTTCTACGTAAACCGCGGACAGGCAATCTCTAGTTTCGGCACCCGCGACAAAGACCATGCAATCCTGGAATTCTTCCCTGCCAACCGCTCCTGGCAATTTACTTCTACTTTAGGCTTTCGTACTTTCCTTAAAATCAACCCGAGCAAAGAAAGCGTATTTTACGAACCATTCCATAACGGATTTTCCAGCGCCCATTTCGACCTTAAGAACAAAATGTGCATAAGCTCGTCTGAGCTTACAATCGAAGAGATCAACTCAACCTTAGGATTAAAAACTAAGGTTGAATATTTCAATATCCCCGATGATTCGTATGCCGGATTAACCCGTAAAGTCACATTAACGAATACCGGCCGCAAAACAAAAAAAATTCAAACTTTAGACGGCTTAGCGCAGATTGTGCCCTTTGGCACGGCTAACCTTTTCTTAAAAAAGCTCAGCCGCACCATCGAAGCCTGGATGACGGTTAGAAACCTGGAAAAAGGTGCTGCCTTTTATAAACTTGACGTTGACCCGACTGACCGCCCGGAAATAATCCATATTACAGAGGGAAATTTTTATCTTTCCTTTTGCCAGGAAGGCAGTAAACGAAAAATCATCCCTCCTATCGTCGACGCAGAAACTATTTTTGGCCAGGCTACGGATTTTTCCCTGCCATACCGCTTCCTGGAAAACAAGAATTACCGCCCCGCTAAGGGGATCACTAATAGCAAAACCCCCTGCGGTTTTACCCTGCTTGATTTGGAATTAAAACCCGGCGAGGAAATGAGCTTTTTTACGGTAATCGGTTACACCCGCAGCCTAGAAGCTTTAAATTCCCATGTGGTAAAAATCATTAATGCCGATTATTTAGCCCAGAAAAAAGAGGAAAATAAAAAAATCATTTCGCAGTTGCAAAACGACATCGAAACCAAGAGCAGCTCCCCTGCTTTTGACCTTTATGCCAAGCAAACTTACCTGGATAATATTTTACGCGGCGGCTATCCTACTCTTTTCAAACAGACGGTTTTTTATCTCTATTCCCGCAAGCATGGGGACCTTGAGCGCGATTACAACAAATTCTCTATTGCCCCAACCTATTTTTCCCAGGGTAACGGCAATTACCGGGATATTAACCAGAACCGCAGGTGCGATATCTGGTTTACCCCGGAAGTAAAGGATGAAGGCTTAATTTATTTTTTAAACCTTCTGCAGACCGACGGCTACAATCCTTTGGTGGTTAAAGGCGTAAACTTTATCCTTAAAAACGAACAAGGTTTTAAAACCGCAGCAGCCAAACTGATTAAAGAACGCGACCTGGAAAAATTGGGCGATTTTTTAAAAAAGCCTTTTACCCCGGGAGATGTAATCCTTTTCGTGCAAGAAAATAATATTGCGCTTAACCCCTCCTCCTATGATGAATTCCTGGATATTTTGCTCTCCAATTCCTTAAAACAACAGGAAGCCGAGCATGGGGAAGGATTCTGGACTGACCATTGGGCGTATAACCTGGACCTGCTGGAAAATTACCTGGATTTTTATCCGGAAGAGCTTAAAGAAATGGCTTTCGATAAAAAGGTTTTTACTTATTTTGATAACACTGAAGTGGTCAGGCCCAGGGCAGAAAAATACATGCTCTATAACGGACTGCCCAGACAGCTGCATTCCGTAACCGCAGACAATGCCAAAAAAGAATTGATCCGTAAACGCAGCGATCAACCCCATTTAGTGCGCAGCGAACACGGCCATGGCGCAATTTACCAAACCACATTGATCAATAAATTACTCTGCCTGGCAGCAAATAAGCTCTCATCGCTGGACCCGTTTGGCGTAGGGATAGAAATGGAAGCGAATAAGCCAAATTGGTATGATGCTTTAAACGGGCTACCTGCCCTTTTTGGCTCCTCTCTTTGCGAAACCCTGGAATTAAAAAGGCTTTTACTTTTTATTAAGAATGCTTTGGCCTGTACCGGCGTACAATCTATTCAACTTACAGAAGAAGTCCATGGCTTTTTAACCGGTTTATCAGGCATATTGGAAAATGATAACCTGCAATATTGGGAGGAAAGCGCAAAATTAAAAGAAGATTACCGCGCCAAGACCCATCTGGGGGTAAGCGGAAAAGAATCGGAAATTTCTACCCAAGATTTAACCTCAATCCTTGATCGCGCAATCAAAAAGGTTGGCGCAGGAATCGCGCGGGCCTTTGATAAAAAGAAAGGCGTTTATTACTCATATTTCATCAATGAAGTTGTAGAATATGAAGTGATCAAGGACTCCCTAATCAAGCCAAAAACTTTCCAACAGAAACCTCTTCCTTTTTTCCTGGAAGGGCAAATGCATGCCTTAAGGCTGGCTAAAGACACAAAGGAAGCGCAATCCTTGCACCAGGCAACAAAGAAAAGCGAGCTTTTCGACAAAGAATTAAGAATGTATAAGGTTACCGCTTCCTTAAAAAACATGCCTGAGGAGATCGGCAGGTGCCGCGTATTTTCTCCCGGATGGCTGGAACACGAATCGGTCTGGCTGCACATGGAGTACAAATATTTACTGGAAATTTTAAAACAGGGGCTTTTTGAAGAGTTCTACGTGGATTTCAGGAATGCCCTGATCCCATTTCAAAAACCGTTAAGATATGGGAGGAATATCCTGGAAAATTCATCCTTCCTGGTAAGCAGCGCCTTCAGCGACAAAAAATTGCACGGCAATGGCTTTGTTGCCAGGCTCTCCGGCTCAACCGCTGAGTTTATCCAGATTTGGCTGCTGATGAATTTAGGGAAACACCCTTTCTTCCTGGATAAGAATAATGCGTTAAATCTACGCTTGCAACCCGCGCTTGCCGGATGGCTCTTCGATAAAAAAGGCCTTTATAGTTTTAATTTCTTAAGTAAAATCCGCGTCAACTATTATAACCCTAAAAGAAAAGACACCTTCGGAAAAAATGCTGCGCGGATTAAGAGGATTATTCTGCAGGACCATAAGGGTAAATTCACGGAAATCACCGCTCCAATTATCCCATCGCCTTATGCCGAACAAGTGAGAACCCGGCTAATCAAACAAATCGACGTTTACCTGGAATAAATTAGAATCTCTTGCGGTAATAAGCTCTGACGATATGCTGTGTATCGAGGGTAGCCTGGCTTCCTCCGAACGGATCATAAGAAACCGTGGCTATTGGTGAGCGGCCGCTTTCGCCGTACTGCAAGGCTAATTCATCATCCGGCGAAGGCATATATTTGAACTCTGCGAAGAAATTATGGTGGCCAAGATAAATCTTATCAAACCCTTCAAGCATGCGCTCTAAGTCATTCCAGCGCGAATAACTATAACGGAAATAGATCGCCATTTTTTTCGTCGGCGAGTAATTTGCTTCAAACCCCACGTGGTTCATATTATCATCGATTTGCCCTGCGCTCTTAAATTCATTGCGGGTATAATCCAGATAGATATCCAAATGTTCCAGAGGAGTTAATTTTAAGCCGCTTTTCCAAATGTTATAGTATGGATACGGCGGCAAAGGGAATAATCCCTGGCCGTAGAGCGATGTTTTTTGTTCGCGGTAAATCCTGTCGTAAAACGAATTGGTGGCAAAAAAAGAGCTAGTGAGGTTGCCGCGCGGAAAATTATCATATGCCATTGTCGAATCATTGGTGCGTTCCCAAATCCCCGATATGGCAGCCCAATCCGTCAAAGCGTACTCTAATCCCAAAGACCCGGTCTTTAGACTGGGGTCTTTACCGTCTTCAATCCAGTCATTGATCAAATACTCTCCGGTATTGGTATCAAAAAGAAACGGGTCCACATGGCCTTTAGTCCTAGGCATCTTCTGATAAATACCTAAAAGTTTCGAGGTTAACCTATCAGTAAGCCGGATAGTCATTTCATCGCGGGCGATATTTTCCACGAATTTTCCGTTTACGTTGTGGACATTGCGCACATCAAAAAGGTTTTCCATCTGCCTATCCCAAAGGGAACTTTCCAAACGAAAACCTAAAGCATTCCTTCCGATATCGATGCCGTTGCCTATTCTATATGGCTCGATATCATCCCAGCCCATCGAAGGCCCGTAAAGCCCGGCATAATAAAAATCAAAGGGCTTGCGGAAATGCAGGTGCCTTGACCAATATGCGTCATCCCGGGTTTCGCGGTAACTGGCAAGCGAAGAATTAAAACCGTTATCCATATGCCCGCCGTAGAAACGGAATTTACTAAAAGAAGATTCTTCCTTGCCTTGCTTAATCTCAAAATAGCCGTTATCTAAATTAATAATGCTCTCCTGCGGGAACCTGCCGAGCAAAGAAAAATAGTAAGCATTTCCCCTGCTCTTGGTTTCATAATTGGGAAAGGTTAAATCATTCTTAGAGCGCGAAATTGCGGTTTCCGCAGAAAATAACAACCCTTGCAGGAATTCATAATCGAAATTAAAACCGAATACACCGTTTGTGGAATCGCGGCGCTGGGCTTCGTCTACCCCCAGGCGATAAGTGTATACCGAGCCGAGCTTTAAATTTTCAGTAGGCCGGTATTCCATCTGTAAGGCATTAATGATATTATCGTAATCAGTATAATCCTGCCAAAGGTCTTTTGGCGTTGCAAAGGTATTGGTAATGGATAACGAATCAAGCGGAGAAACATCTAAAGAAAAACCTCTTAAACCGGTTAGCCTTGTACCGTCGCTATCGCGCACCAGGTATGCCAACGAATTATCGTATTCTCCGGGAACAAAATCAGGTGTGGCTAATCCGGAATCAAAGGTACCGGGAAGCCAACGGCGGATCCAAGGGCTTTCTTCCCACCAGATATGGTTATTCGATAAATGCAAAGGATCGCTGGAAGTCAATGCCTGGTCCTGGTATGCCAGAGGGAATGCGCGCACTTTCAAACCCTCCTGCTTATAATCAAGCCAAATTTCGCGTAAAGGCTGGAATTCGCGGTTAATTTTTATTTCGGGAATGCTAAAAATATTGGTATTTAATGAAGTGATATTAAAGGGGTCGGTTTTACCTTTTTTAACCTTAATCTCCGGAAGCGCGAATGAATCACCCATCTCCAAAGTGCGCACAGTTTGATTAACCGTGTATCCGGTATTAGACCAATATAATAATTTTACCTGGGCAACATCCAGGTTTTGCCCCAAGATATTCACTGCTTCGCTTTTTCCGGTAAAACTCCAGGGGTCAACCGTAATATTGGAATGAAAGGCAAAACCTTCGTCTGCTTTTTTATCGAGGTTTACCCTTAAACGGTCGTAAACCCTGGGATCGTAAGTATTATTGCGCCGGTTAAAAGCATCGTCTGACATAGTACGGTAATTCTCTTCGTTCAAATCGCCGTTTGCCCTTTTCCAGATAAAATCATTGCCCCCTGTCAGGCCCAAACTTAATTGCGATTCACCGGTAACTTCCAGCCCGGCAACCTTTAATTTTTCTTTTTCCCCTTCTTCCTGCAGTTGGTTACTGCCCTGATTATTTTTATCGAGCTGGGCAAAAGCATAATTCATTGCCTCTTCGCGGGAAAAATCTTTTCCCATGGTATTTACCGGTTGGCCGGACTCCTTGGCAAAAATCGCATTGATATATTGCTGCGCCACGGCATTATCAGGCTCGACCAATAAAACTTTCCTGAATTCTTCCAGGGCATCGTTGTATTTGCCCATATTAAAAAGATTA
>JAQUMX010000036.1 GCA_028717885.1 Candidatus Omnitrophota bacterium | reverse complement strand
TTAAACGGCAAAGATAAAAAAATCATCCAGGCGGAAAAGAAAAAAGCCAAGGTTGACCTGGGGCTGGTTGGTGTGATTTCAGGTATCGGGACAGATTCGATTATCGAAGAATTAAATCGCGACCAGGTGGTAGTAGTTTTACCGATGGGCAGAGGTCTGGACAAGAAGACCTATAATGTCAATGCCGATGAGGCAGCTGCGCATATCTCTGCGGCATTAAAGGCGGAAAAATTAGTTTTACTGACTAATGTTAAAGGGATTATGCGCCGGCCCGATGACCCGCATTCTTTTCTTTCGACACTTACGATAAATGAGGCAAAAGGGTTAATTGAAGAAAAAATCGTGCAGCAGGGAATGATCCCTAAGGTAAATGCCTGCATCGAGGCGCTTAAGAACGGAGTGAAAAAGACCCACGTGGTAGATGCGCGCACGCCGCACGGTTTATTGCTGGAAATTTTTACTAATCAGGGAGTAGGAACGGAGATTGTAAGATGAAAGCCCAGGAAGTTTTTGATGTTTATAAGGAGAATATTCTTCCCACATATACCAAGACACCCTTAGTTTTCGTTAAGGGAAAGGGGAGCCGGATTTGGGATGTGCATAATAAAGAATACCTTGATTTCTTTCCCGGTTGGGGAGTGGGAAATCTCGGCCATTGCCATCCGAAAGTCATGCAGGCAGTGCGCGACCAGGTTTCCAAGTTGATTTTTATTCCCAATAACTATTATCATATCCCGCAAGCAAAACTGGCAAAAGAAATCGTGGAGCTTAGTTTTCCGGGAAAAGTTTTTTTCTGTAATTCCGGAGCGGAAGCCAATGAGGGGGCGATAAAATTAAGCCGAAAGTTCGGTAAGGGCAGGTATGAAATCATTACTTTTGAAAATTCATTCCACGGCCGGACTTTAGCCACGATTACCGCTACAGGGCAAAAGAAATACCAACAGGGTTTTGAGCCTCTGCCCGAAGGTTTTAAAACAGTAAAATTCAACGATCTTAATGCCGTAAAACAGGCAATTACTGAAAAGACCGTAGCTATCATGCTTGAACTTATCCAGGGAGAAGGCGGCGTTAATGTCGCAAGTAAGGAGTTTGTTTTGGGCGTGAGAAAACTCTGCGATGAGAAAAACTTGCTTTTGATCGTAGATGAAGTGCAGACCGGAATAGGCAGGACCGGAAAAATGTTTTGTTTTGAGCATTACGGGGTTACTCCCGATATTATGACTTTAGCTAAAGCCTTAGGGGGGGGGTTACCAATCGGGATGATGGTAGTAAAAAAAGAGATTTCCGATACCTTGGGCCCGGGGACGCACGCTTCGACTTTTGGCGGCGGCCCGGTAATAGTTCGTGCAGCTTTGGCGGTGTTACAGGCAATGAATAAAGAAAAAATCCTTCCTGCTGCCAAAAAGATGAGTGGATACCTTTTTGGAAAATTAAATGCTTTAAAGGAAAAATACCCGGTTATTAAAGAAGTAAGAGGGATCGGTTTAATGGCCGGAGTGGAATTGAATATGCCCGGAAAAGCTATCGTTGAGAAGTGTTTGGAAAAGGGCTTGTTGATTAATTGTACCCACGATACAGTATTGCGTTTAATGCCGGCATTAAATGTCACGCAAAAAGAAGTTGATAAAGCCTTAAACATAATCGAAGGGGCGCTTCAATGAAAAAAGACCTGGTTTCGCTTCAAGACCTGACCAGTAGTGAGATCGAAGGGATTTTTACGCTTACTGACCAGCTCAAAAAAAATAAGCAAAAATTTAAAGCAGTATTGGCAGGAAAAACCCTAGCGCTTATTTTTCAGAAGCCGTCTAACCGCACGCGGGTTTCTTTTGATGTGGGGATGTATCAACTGGGAGGTAATTCCGTTTACCTGGCGCCCAATGAGATTAACCTGGGAGTAAGGGAATCCATCGAAGACGTGGCCAAGACCCTTTCTCGTTATGTAGACGGAATAGTATTGCGCACCTTTGCGCATAAAAATGTCGTAGATTTGGCAAAATTTGCTACTGTCCCGGTAATTAACGGGCTATCTGATTTTTCGCATCCTTGCCAGGGCCTGGCCGACATTTATACGATCAGAGAAAAGTTTAAAAAGATAAAGGGAAAGACTTTAGCTTATGTCGGAGACGGCAATAATGTAGCTCACTCCTTGCTTTTTGCCGCGGCAAAAAGTGGAATGAATATGCAGGTGGGTACTCCCAAAGGGTATGAGCCGCAGGAAAGCGTAGTCGCAGAGTCGGAAAAACAAGCCAAAGCCAATAAAGCTACGGTTAAGATATTCAATGATCCCATAAGCGCGGTTAGCGGCGCAGATGTGATTTATACCGATGTCTGGGCGAGCATGGGCCAGGAAGAAGAAGCAGCAAAAAGAAAAGAGATTTTTAAAGATTTCCAGGTGAATAAAAATCTGGTAAGTAAAGCTAATAAGGGTTACTTGGTGATGCACTGTTTGCCGGCGCACCGGGGCGAAGAAGTGAGCGCTGAAGTGATGGATAGCGCACATTCAGTGGTTTTTGACCAGGCGGAAAACAGGATGCATGTGCAGAAAGCGATATTGATTAAGCTATTGCGCTAGTGTTGGGACAGCCTGCGTCATAGCGATAAAATATCTTAAAAGCAGACTGTCCCGCAACAAGAAACGTATTAACCGGCTAGACGTATTAAATCATAGAGGAGAGAAATGAAAAAAGTAGTGCTCGCTTATTCCGGAGGATTGGATACTTCCTGTATCGTCAGATGGCTCAAAGAGCAGGGGTATGAAATTATTTGTTTTGTTGCGGATTTAGGCCAGGGATTAGGAAAAGGAGAAGACCTGGGCGCTATCGAACAACGCGCGCTTGCCGCCGGAGCATCAAAGGTTTACATTAAAGACCTGCAGGATGAGTTTATCGAAGATTTTTGCATTCCGGCATTAAAAGCAAACGCGATCTATGAAGGTAAATATTTATTGGCTACGGCTTTAGGCCGGCCTTTGATTGCAAAATACCTGGTGCAGTTAGCGCACAAGGAAAAAGCTGATGCAGTAGCCCATGGCTGTACAGGAAAAGGCAATGACCAGGTGAGATTCGAAGTTACTGCCGGAATCCTGGACCCAAAATTAGAAATCATTGCTCCCGTAAGGGTCTGGGAGTTTAAATCGCGGGAAGAGGAAATCGAATATGCGAAAATGTTCAATATTCCGATCGATGTTACTAAGAAAAAACCTTATTCTATCGACAGGAATATCTGGGGTATTAGCATCGAAGCAGGGGTTCTCGAAGATTTAGAGCAGGAGCCCCCTGAGGATGCTTATATGATCACTAAGAGCCCGACGCATATGGCAAGTTATGCGAAATACCTGGAGATTTATTTTGAAAAGGGTGTACCGAAAAAAATCGACGGCAAAAGCTGTTCCTTAAAAAAATTAATTACGCAGTTAAATGAGATCGGCGGTGCCCATGGCGTGGGAAGAAGCGACATGGTAGAGAATCGGTTAGTGGGGATCAAATCCCGGGAAATTTATGAAGCGCCGGGTGCCACTATCCTGCATATTGCGCATAAGGAATTAGAGAGCCTGGTTTTGGATAGGGAAGTATCGCATTTTAAGGAGATCATTTCCTTAAAATATTCGGAACTGGTTTATTACGGGCTTTGGTATTCTGCTTTGAAAGAGGCATTGGATAGTTTTGTGGAGTCTACACAGAAAAATGTTACCGGCTCAGTACGGCTAAAATTATCCAAAGGCAGCTGTGTGGCTGTAGGCAGAAAATCGGTAAATTCGCTTTATAAAAAGGAATTAAGCACCTATGGTAAAGAAGATAAATTCGACCAAAAGTTAGCCGAAGGCTTTATTAAGCTCTGGGGTATGCCATATAGGAGATAAAATGTCAAAAAAGTTGTGGGGCACAAGATTCCCCAAAAAAACCTGTACTTTAACCGATAAGTTTACCTCAAGCATTGCTTTTGATAAGCGGTTAGCAAAGTACGACATTTTAGGCAGCATTGCCCACGCCAGAATGCTGGGCAAGCAAAGGATTATTCCGTCTAAGGAAGCTAATGCAATCGTGCAGGGTTTAAATGCCATTTTAAAGGACTTGGAAAAAGGGAAGTTCAAGTTCGATTTGGCAGCGGAAGATGTGCATTCTAACATTCAGGATTTGCTGGTCAAAAAAATCGGCGCCGCAGCTTTTAAACTGCATACTGCCCGGTCGAGAAATGACCAGATTGCTTTGGATATCCGGATGTATTTAAAGGAAGAAGTAAAAGAGCTGGTTGAAATGGTAGCGCTTTTGCAGAATTCGATTCTCAAGCTTGCTAAGGCCAATCAAAAGGTAATTATCCCCGGCTACACGCACTTGCAAATGGCGCAATGCGTGCTTTTAGCGCATCATCTTCTGGCATACTTAGAAGGCCTGGAAAGGGATAAGGCAAGATTGCTCGATGCCAAGGAAAGGGCGGATATTATGCCTTTAGGTAGTTGTGCGCTTTCCGGCACCAGCTTAGCTATAGATAGAAAAGCAGTAATGAAAGAGTTGGGTTTTAAAAAAATAACCGAAAACTCGATTGATAGTGTTAGCGACCGGGATTTTATCATTGAGGCGTTGGCGGATTTAGCCATCCTTAGCGTGCATCTTTCCAGGATCGCAGAGGATTTAATCCTTTGGGCGACAAAAGAATTTAATTTTATCGATATTGATTTTTCTTTCTGTACCGGATCAAGCATTATGCCGCACAAAA
Organism: Candidatus Omnitrophota bacterium; assembly: GCA_028717885.1. Lineage (GTDB taxonomy): Bacteria > Omnitrophota > Gorgyraeia > Gygaellales > Profunditerraquicolaceae > JAQUMX01. Next base: position 4,001 of record JAQUMX010000036.1, on the reverse strand, counting down.
AGAATCCCGATGTATTGGAATTAATCAGGGGTTCGGTAGGAAAAGTGCAGGGTGATTTGTCGAGTATCCTGGTTTTAATGAAGGGGCTTCCTTCTTCATATAACCGGGATTTACAATTAGATAAGCCTCCGCTTTTTGACGCCATTGATACCGTAAAAGATATCCTGGAAATCTTTGTAGTGTTATTCCAGAATATCGTGGTAGAAAAAGGCGCGATTGCCTGCCGGCTGACGGATGAATCATTGTTCTCCGTGGACGTTGTGGAGTATTTGATTAAAAAGGGCGTTTCTTACCGGGATGCCCACGATATTGTGGGAAAAATGGTACGGGACTGCCTGGATAAGGGGAAGAAAATCTCTAGCCTCAATAGAAGCGAACTAAAAAAATATTCCCCCAAGTTAGAGCCGGATATAAAGAATATATTATCTGCCTGGAAATCCGTAAGCTTAAAGACTTCTTACGGCGGGACGAATCCGGGTTTGGTGGAGAAACAAATCAAAAACTGGGAAAAGAAATTAAATGCACGAATTTAAATATAAAAATAACCGGCTTTACTGCGAAAATGTCAAAGTAGAGGATTTGGCAAAGAAATACGGCACCCCGCTGTATGTCTACAGCTACCATACTTTAGTCAGCCATTACCTTAAGCTTAAAGAAGCCTTTCGCTCGATTGATGCCTTGATTTGTTATTCGGTAAAAGCCAATTCCAGCCTGGCAATTTTAAAAGCTTTGGTTGATAAAGGCGCCGGCCTGGATATTGTTTCCGGAGGGGAATTATTCCGGGCTCAAAAAGCCGGATGCCCTGCAGGAAGAATCGTCTATGCTTCAGTGGGTAAAACCGATTCGGAGATAGAAGAGGCGATCAGGCGCGGAATTTTGTTTTTTAACGTAGAATCCTTGCCTGAACTTGAGAACATTAACCGCATCGCCAAAAAATTAAATCAAGTTACCCGGGTAGCAATCAGGATCAATCCGGATGTGGAAGCAAAAACGCACAAATTCATTACTACCGGAAAAATCACCAATAAATTCGGCATTGACCTGGATAATGCCTACAAAATTTTGTTGCAGCGCAGAAAATTTCCTTTTGTGAAAATCTGCGGGCTGCATATTCACATCGGTTCTCAGATTACCGAGAGTGCCCCATTTGTAGCGGCAGTCAAAAAGATCACTGATTTTATTCTGCATTTGAGGCGCATTGGTATTGCCTTGGAATATTTGAATATCGGCGGAGGTTTAGGGATAGTCTACAACCGCGAATCCCCTCAGACTGCGCAGAAATATGCCGATAAAATTATCCCGTATTTAAAAAAGACAGGTTTAAAGATTATCTTAGAACCGGGCAGGTTTATTGTAGGCAATGCCGGAATCCTGGTAGCAAAAGTGCTGTATCTAAAATCCACTCCGAAAAAGAAATTCCTGATTATTGACGCAGGGATGAATGATTTGATCCGGCCGGCACTTTATGGAGCTTATCATCAAATCTTGCCTTTACGCATTACGCCAAACGCATTACGTAAAGCGCAAAAAGTCGATGTAGTCGGGCCAATCTGCGAAAGCGGCGATTTTTTAGCAAAAGAAAGAAAAATCCCGCAGGTAAAAGAAGGGGAGTATTTGGCGGCAATGAGCGCAGGCGCTTATGGTTTTAGCATGTCCTCAAATTATAATTCGCGGCCGCGGGCACAGGAATTACTGGTAGTTAAAGACAAAGCATATGTAATCAGGAGGCGGGAAACCCGGGATGACCTGATTCATAATGAAGTGATCCCGGAATTTTTTATAGGCTTATAAAATGAAAAAAATAAATTTTACCAAAATGGTAGCTTCCGGAAATGATTTTGTGGTGGTTACGCCTTTAGATGTACGAGGCCTGCCTTACGCAACCTTGGCAAAGAAAGCCTGCGACCGTAAGTTTGGGGTAGGGGCTGACGGTTTATTGGTTTTGGAAAAAGCCAAAGCTGCGGCCATCAAGATGCGCATTTTTAATGCCGATGGTTCTGAGGCGGAAATGTGCGGTAATGGCGCTAGGTGCGCTGCACTTTTTGCCTGCCACAAAATCACTCTCTCGAAATCACATTGGTTAAAGATTGAGACTAAAGCCGGCATCCTGGAGGCTAATGTAGAAGGCGCTGCGGTAAAAATTAAATTAACCGAGCCAAAAGATATCAAATTAGATATTCCGATTACGGTAAACAAAAGGGTATTGCGCTTAAATTTTATCAATACCGGAGTTCCGCATGCGGTAATTTTTACGCAAGGGCTCGACGAGATAAAAATTACCGATTTGGGCAGGTTTATCCGCTATCACCGGCAGTTTGCGCCAAAGGGCACAAATGTAGATTTTGTCGAGGTGTTGGGTAATAATTCGTTGAAGATCCGTACTTATGAAAGAGGGGTAGAGGATGAGACCTTAGCTTGCGGTACCGGCTCCGTAGCCTCGGCATTGATCTTTGCTTTAAAAGGCGCAGTAGGAAATAAAATCAACCTGCACACGCGAAGCGGAGAGGTTTTAAAGGTTTATTTTAACCAAGAAAAAAATAAATTTCATGATGTTTGGCTGGAGGGTAAAGCAAAAATAGTTTATAAGGGGGAATATTATGTTTAAAGGTTCTATTACCGCCATAGTTACGCCTTTTAAAAACGGCAAAGTAGACGAAAATAAATTCCGTGAACTGATCGATTTTCAGGTTAAAAATGGCTCGTCAGGGATTGTGCCTTGCGGCACGACCGGTGAATCCGCGACTTTATCTTTCGAAGAGCATGATAAAGTGATTGAAATCGCCATCGACCAGGCGAAAAAAAGGATTTTGGTAATTGCTGGCACCGGATCAAATTCTACCGAAGAAGCGATTATGCTTACCCGTCATGCAGAAAAAGCCGGGGCGGACGCATCTTTACAGGTTTCTCCTTATTATAACCGGCCAACGCAGCGCGGGCTTTATGAGCATTTCAAAGCCATTGCCAATGCGGTGAAATTTCCCATTATACTTTATAATATCGCCTCGCGCACAGGAGTGAATATCGAACCTGAAACTATTGCCAAGCTGGCTCATGACAGCAAAAATATTATTTCCGTAAAAGAAGCTTCCGGCAACCTGGATCAGATGTCTCGGATCAAACAGCTTTGCCCGAAAAATTTTGTGCTGCTTTCCGGAGACGATAGCCTTACCCTGCCGGTTTTAAGTATCGGAGGCACAGGGATTATTTCCGTTGTCTCGAACATCGTGCCCAGGGATGTGGCGGATCTGGTCAGTGAATATGAAAAAGGAAATGTCGAGAAAGCCAGGGAAATTCATTTTAAATTATTGCCTTTGATCAAGGCAATGTTTATCGAGACTAACCCAATCCCGATAAAAACCGCGATGGGATTATTAGGAATGTGCGAACCGGATTTACGGCTGCCGATGTGCGCGATGTCATCGGAAAATTTGGAAAGATTAAAAAAAGCCCTCAAAGATTACGGGCTGCTGAAAGGTTAAAACAATGGTCAAACTGGGGATTACCGGCGTTTGCGGCAAAATGGGCAGGCGGATTTTTGAGCTTGCCTCAATGGATAAAGACTTTGAAATCAACTTGGCTTTGGAAAAGAAAGGCACTCCGGCAATCGGCAGAGAGTTGGGAAAATTAAAAATTTCTTCTAATTCCGACGGGATCTTTCTCATTGATGTGCTGGTGGATTTTACCCTTCCTGAAGCTGCGGAATTAACCTTGGATTATGTGGCAAAATACCGCAAGGCCTTAGTCCTGGGCACTACGGGTTTAAGTGATGCTCAGATTGCAAAAGTGGAAGAGGTGGCAAAAGTTATCCCAATAGTATTTTCTCCAAATATGTCAATAGGGGTAAATGTCTTGTTTTCGATTTTACCGGAAATTACCAAACGGCTGGGCCCGGATTATTCCATTGAAATCGTCGAAGCCCATCATAAGGCAAAGAAAGATGCGCCTTCCGGCACAGCTAAAAAATTTGCCCAGGTTTTAGCGGATGCTACCAAAAAAGAAAT
>JAQUMX010000035.1 GCA_028717885.1 Candidatus Omnitrophota bacterium | reverse complement strand
GTAATAATAGCAAAACGCAAGATTGCATAAATAGCGGTCTTTAATAAAACTCCGGAAAGTAAAGCGCTTATCGGGGCAACTGCCTGGCTATGCGCATCCGGCAACCAGGTATGCATGGGAGCTAACCCTGCTTTAGTGCCAAAACCGATTAGGATAAAAATAAAAGCGATTTTTACGATATTTGGGTCAAATCTTCCTGCGGCACTAACCATGTAACTCCAATTCAAGCTCTTAATCCCGCCGGTATTGGAGAACGCCGAGGAGAAAAGAATGATCCCCAGAAGCGCAAAAATTATCCCCACTGAACAGATGATAATGTATTTCCAGGCAGCCTCCACTGATTGCTTGGTATTATAGAAACCGACAAGAAAAGCAGAAACCAAGGTCGTCATTTCAATAGCTACCCAGAGCATCCCCAGGTTATTTACTGCCGGGACAAAGAACATGGTAAAGCAAAACAAATTAAAGAAAATATAATAAAATTTCGCTTTTCTTTCGGAAATCAGCCCTGATTTAAGGTCCCTTTCGATATATGAGAGCGAATAAAGCGAAGCGGCAAATGCCACGACGGAAATTACAAAAAGGAAAAACAGGCTTAAGCTATCAAGATAAAAAAATCCCGACCAAGAAACCGGCCGGATACCGGAGGCATGCGAAAACATAAAAATGGAAATCAACAAAACAGCCAGGTATCCGGCAATATTAGCTAGCCCGCAATATTTCGGCTTGGGCAAAAGAAAGGCTGCTAAGCCTAAGAATAAAGGTATGCCTAAAACAAAAAAGATTAACATCTGTTACCCCTTAAGCCTGGAAAGCTTATTCACATTAATATGCGTAAAAAGCTTATTGATCTGATAAACAAAAAAGCCCATAATCACTACGCTCACAAAAACATCGAAAAAGATCGCTATCTCCACGAAAAACGGCATGCCACCGGAAACGGTAGAAGCCAAAAGAAAAATTCCGTTTTCCATAACCAGCATCCCGATGATCTGCGCTAAGGCGCTAATACGAAAAATCATCAGGAACATCCCTGATAACACTACACAAAAAGCAGCCGCCAGAAGCGTTGTCTTTAGCACGGCGGCAAAAGGAAACATCGCTTTGGAAAAAACCCAGGCCGCATACATCATCCCTAAAACAAAAAATAACGATAACTGGGCATTAATGAATAGCCCGATATTTTCATTAGCTTTAATTCTTCTGGTAATCCGGTATAAAATTTCCGGAATCAGAAGGACTTTTAGCAAAAACAACAAACCGGCAATAATATATAGATCCACCCTTCCCTCTCCCGCGCCTAAAGAAAGAGTGGCAAGAAAGAGGAAAAATGACTGTAAGCGGAAATTACGCACCAAAGCCGGGGCGCGCTTGGCAATTGCCATAAGCGGGCAAGAAAGCAACACCCCAAAAAGAATCACTGCCTGCATAATTAAACTCCTATAATTGCACAAACCAAAGCCACTACCGATAAAAGAAAAGCAAAACCGAAATAATCAACCACCCTTAAAAGCCGCATCTTTGCCAATGAAACCTCCAGGACTGCCACAAATACGGCAATAATGATTAGCCTTAAACAAAACCATCCTAACCAGAAAAACATTCCTATTCCCGCCGAGAATGGCATTGCCTGCATAGGAAAGATAATTTGCGCAATCAGCAAAAACCAGATCATTTGTTTGACTGCTGCGGAGAGCTCCAATAAGGCCAGCGATTTACCCGAATACTCTAAAACCATGGCTTCATGCACCATGGTCAGCTCCAAATGCGTTTCCTGATTATCAATAGGGATACGAGACGTCTCTGCTATTGCTACGAATAATAATGCGATGGCAGCAATCAAAGAAGATAATAGCACCGGGTGCATTCCGCTAAAAAGCGAAATATTGCTTGAGCCAAACTGCAGCGCTAACACAAAAGCTGCTAAACACGCTACCGGCTCGGCAAGCGAAGAAATAAACATTTCTCGCGAAGCCCCCATTCCGCCGAATGCGCTCGAGGTATCCAACGCAGCAAGCGCCAGGAAAAAACGGCCTAAAGCGAAAATGAAAATCAGCGCCAGAAAATCCCCCAAATACTGTAAGGGGCTGGTCAAGGCCAATAAAGGTATCAGCAAAGCTGCGGTAAGTGTCGAGGCAAAGACTACAAAAGGGGTAACGCGGTAAATCCAAGAAGCGGTTTCGGAAATTACCTCTTCTTTGGAAAATAATTTAAATAAGTTGTAATAAGGCTGGAGAACGCCTTGCCCTTTCCTCATCCTTAAATTATTCTTCAGCTTCGAAATCAGCCCGCTGATTAAGGGGGAAAGTAAAAGAAAAGTTAATAATTGAACAGCCAAAATGATAATTTTCATCGCCTCAGAATTTATGCATAAAAACCAGCAATAATAAAAGGGTCAAGAATATATACCCCAAATACAAATGGATGCTTCCCGGTTGCATCCGCCGGCCGAATTTTGCCGAGCGAAAAACTATTTTTAAAATCTGGTCGTAAAAATATTTGCGGAATACCGGGGTAGTGTGCGTTTCGTAAGAAAATGACTTTACATGGTAAAAAGATTCCCGGATCTTCTGGGTCTTGCGGTACGGCAATAAAAAGAAGCTGAATGCAATCCTAAAAGCTTTGGAAAAAGCCGTGGCAGTATATTCATTACGGCTGTCCAGCTTATAATACCCGCAGCCCCAGGTTTCAAACACCCTCACCTTCCTATTGCCGAAAAATGTATAAGCAAGAAAGGCAAAAACCCCAAAAACAACTATCAGCAATGCCAATAACGGCGGCGATAAATAGAGCGCGTTGCCCGGCTGAGGGCTTAAGACAAAATTATTCAAAGAAAAATTCATTTGAGTTGCGTCAACCTCAAGCACAAAAGCGCAAATCCCCGCTAATAATTTAATCACTACCCCGGATGCTACGCCAAATACCACCGTAAGCAGCGACAAAAATACCTGGGCCAATTTCATCGAGAAAGAAACTTCAAAGGCATTTTGCGCCTGGCGGCTGCGCGGCTTGGCCAGAAAGATGATCCCGAATGCTTTGACAAAACAAGCTGCTGCTAAACCGCTGGTTAAAGCAAGCAAGCCAGCACCCACTCCTAAAAAAAGTTTTCCCGCGGAACCGACATTTCCCGCGCCCAGGAAAAATGCCTGTAAAGTAAGCCACTCGCTGACAAATCCGTTTAAAGGCGGCAAAGCGGAAATTGCCATTGCTCCTAACAAAAAACAAGCTGCTGTCACCGGCATATTTTTAATTAACCCGCCGAGCTTTTCCATGTCGCGGGTCCCGGTAGCCTTATAAACGCTTCCCGAACACAAAAATAGCAGCCCCTTAAAAATAGCGTGATTCACCAAATGGTACAATCCTGCAATCATGGAAAGCACTGCCAGATAATAAAGGTGCAGGCTTAAGAAAAACATTGCCAGCCCCACCCCCAAAAGAATGATCCCGATATTTTCTACACTGTGAAATGCAAGCAGCCTCTTTATATCATGTTCCATTAAAGCGTAAACAACGCCCACTAAACAAGAAATCAAAGCAAAAACCAAAACCCATACCCCCCACCAGATTGAATCCACCCCCAAAAGCATGATCACGAAACGGATAATGCCGTAGATTGCGGTTTTAATCATTACTCCCGACATAATCGCAGAAATATGCGATGGCGCTTGTGGATGGGCAAAAGGAAGCCAGATATGTAAAGGCACTAAACCTGCCTTGGTGCCGAATCCAATGAATAAACAAATAAAAACAAAATTTTTCGTTTTTTCCGGCATCAAAGCGCAGGCAGCTTTTACGCTCGCGAAATCAAAGGCATGCGCATATTTAGACATGATCAGGAAGGCAATTACCAGAAAGGCAGTGCCCAGATGGGTCATCACAATATAAATCGTGCCTGCCTGGACGGATTTTTCCTGCGTAGAATCGAAAACTACCAGGAAATATGAAACTAAAGACATGATCTCCCAGGCTACCAGAAAAACTACCAGGTTCCTTGCCGCAACCACCCATACCATAGCAGCGACAAAAAGCACTAATAAGCTTAAGGCCAGGGCTTGTTTTTTCCCGGATGCCTCATTTTTTAAGTAGCCAAAGGAATAAACCGCGCTGGGAAAAGAAATCAAAAAGATTACACTAAGGAAAAATAGGGAAAGCGGATCCATTTTTTTAGGGTTTTTTTTCTTTCTGGTAGGGAAAACTTGCGGGACTTTTACTACGATTTATACCGGGAAGTCTCTTTTTTGTAACTAAAACAGCCTACCTTTGATAATTTCTATATAGTAATTATACCTCCCCTGTATATTTTGTCAAGGGAGGCCCTTATTTCTCCGACAGCACCTCTAAGCCACTGGCTGCGCCAATGCCTTTAACCACTTCATCCGGGATGATCCCTTTTTTCACATAAATCGGGTGGATATGCTTGCGGATCAAAGGAAGCTTGCGCCAAAAAACCATTGCCGTAATAATACAACATACCCCTCCGGAAAGTAACGTAAACGGAGCGCCGATCCTGCTTGCCAAAATACCTGCAAGCAAGCTGCCAAAAGGGGTTATCCCGATAAAAGACATGCTATAAAAACTCATGATCCTCCCACGCTTATCCTCTTCGACAATTGTCTGCAAAATAGTATTACTGGCTGCCATTTGCACCATCATCGAAAAACCCGCGATGCAGATTAGCAATAGCGCGAGCCAAAAATTCCGGCAGAAGGAAAATACGCTTACCCCGATACCGAAACATAAAGCTGCCTGGGCAATAATCCTGCCTAAGCCGATTATACTTTTTCTTGCTGCCAGGTAAATGGCACCCATCAGAGCGCCGCATCCTGCCATGCTCATCAAAAATCCTAAGGTTTGCGCTCCGCCGTGAAAAATATCTTTGGCGAAGATCGGCATCAAGACCTGGTAAGGCACTCCGGTAAGGCTAACTACGCTCAATAGGATCAAGATATGCTTAATAGGGATAAAATTATAAGCATAAGCAAATCCCTCTTTTAATTCATGCAATACATGGCGGCGCTCCTTGCGGCGCTCCTTGCCCAAAATCCTCATCATAGATAATGAAACGATCACCGCAACATAGCTTAAGGCGTTGAGCAAAAAACACGGCCCCTCCCCTAAAGTAGCGACGATAATACCCGCAACCGACGGCCCGATCAAACGGGCGATATTGACCATTGAAGAATTTAAGGCAATGGCATTGCCCAGGTCCTCCTTGTTTTCGATCATTTCGATGGTAAAAGCCTGGCGCACGGGGATATCAAAAGAATTCACAAAACCAAGCACCATGCTTAAAAGGACGACCTGCCAGACCTGCACGGAATTCGTCATTACCAGAAAAGATAATACCAGCGCCTGCAGCATCGCGGAGATCTGCGTAATCAGGAGGATTTTCCGGCGGTTATACCTGTCCGCGATAACGCCGGCAAAAGGAGTCAAGAAAAAAGACGGCATCTGGCCTAAGAATCCCACCAGGCCCAATAGAAGCGCGGAATTAGTCATCCGGTAAACCAGCCAGCTCATCGCCACCATCTGCATCCATGTGCCGGTGAGAGACACTACCTGCCCGATAAAAAATAAACGGTAATTGCGGTGCTTTAATGCGCGAAAGATCAATTTAATATCCATGCTTATTCGTACCTCAATGCTTCGATAGGATCAAGCTGGGAAGCCTTTTTGGCAGGCAAAATCCCGAAAACAATCCCTACGATCAGGGAAAAGAATGTAGACAAGAGCACGGAAAACAAAGAAACCCTTGCTGTCCATCCGGCAAGAAGCGTGATCAGGGTCGAAATACCGCTGCCTAATAAAATCCCCGAAAGCCCTCCGATAAAAGACATGAGTATTGCCTCGACCAGGAATTGCGACATAATATCCTTATTAGTTGCTCCGATGGCTTTTCGCAGGCCGATCTCCCTGGTGCGTTCCGTCACGGAAACCAACATAATGTTCATGATCCCGATACCGCCCACTAAAAGAGAGATCGCAGCAATCGCGCCTAAAAGTAAGGACATGGTTTTTGTGGTTGTTTCCAGGGTATTCTTAATGTCTGCCATATTACGGGTTTGAAAACTGTCCTGCTCGTCTTTGGTCACCAGATGGTGCTGCTTAATAATGATATTAGTGATAGCTTCCTGCGCAGCTTCTGTTGCTTGCGGGGAAACCGCCTCCACGGAGATAGAATCCAGGTATTCCTTTCCAAAAACCCTGTACATTGCCGTAGTAACGGGGATAACTACAATATCATCCTGGTCATGGAAACCGGTAGCGCCTTTTGGCGGCAGGATACCGATTACTTTAAAATTGATCAGGTTTATTTTTATGGTTTGTCCGACGGGATTTTCGTCCTCGCCAAAAAGCTGCTTGACCACCGTCATGCCTAACAGCGCCACTTTATCCCTTCTCTTTACTTCTTCTTCCGTAAAAAACCTTCCCACTGCAGGAGTAGCGGCGCGCATTTCGGGATAATTTACGCCGTCGCCTTCTACTTGGCTGCTCCAGTTTTGATTGCCGTAGACCAATTGGCCCTTTCCGCTTACCGAAGGGTTGGTTCTTTTTATTAAATCAGTAAGTTTTTCGATTGCGGCAACATCCTGAAAAGTAAAACGCGTTACCCCTCCCGCTCCGGAAGAAACTCCGTGGATCCTCGCAGAGCCGGGCATTACTATAACCAGGTTTGACCCTAAAGAAGAAAGTTGTTTCTCGATAGATTCCTTGGCACCCGTACCTAAAGCAAGCATGGCAATTACCGCTGCCACACCGATCAATATCCCAAGGATCGATAAAAAAGAACGCATTTTATGCGATGCCATAGCACCCCATGCCTGGCGCAGGTAATCAAGGAATTCGATCTCCCTGGCTTTTCTTTCATGCTTGGACAAAACCGTATCGATAATCCGGGCCGCTTCGGGCTCTTGGGAAGCACGCACAACAGCCCCTTGTTTCTGGTCAGAAATAATTTTTCCGTCCAGCATACGGATAATGCGCCGGGCGTGCGCGGCAACTTCATTTTCATGCGTTACCAGCACGATTGTTTTGCCTTTTTCATTCAACCCTTTTAAAATAGAGATTATCTCTTCTTTGCTTTTGGAATCAAGGTTACCGGTAGGTTCATCCGCGAAAATTACCAACGGGTCATTTACCAATGAACGGGCAATGGCAACGCGCTGCTGCTGGCCTCCGGAAAGCTCGTTAGGATGATGGTTCATCCTTTGCCCAAGGCCGACCTCTTCGATCCTCTGCTTTGCATTTTCCTTTAAATGACGTTTGCCCGCATAAATCAAAGGCATTTCCGCATTCTCTAAAGCCGTAATCCTAGGGAGTAAGTGGAACTGCTGAAAAATAAACCCGATCAGGCGATTACGTACTGCAGAGAGTTCTTCATCGGAAAGCTCATCGATCCTTTTTCCGCCCAGATAATATTCGCCGGAATCCGGGCGGTCCAAGAGCCCAAGCACATGCATGAGCGTTGATTTACCGGAACCCGAGGCGCCCATGATCGCCACAAATTCCCCTGAATCAATCTTAAGGGAAACACCTTGTAGCGCCTTAACCTCCATTTCCCCCATTTTATAAGTCTTGCTTAAATTCTTAACTTCAATCATAGTTTTTTATATTTTTCGGCCTACCTTCTTCTTCCGAAAGGCATAAACGGGTTGCCTCCGGAACTTTCAGCGCTAGGCAGTACAAATTTCTTTGAAGTAATGACAATAGTATCATCTTTAGCAACTCCGGAAAGGACCTCGGTGTTCTTATCATCAGAAGCCCCAAGGGTAACTTTCACCATTGCCGGTTCTTTATCATCTTTCTTTACTAAAACAAAATCCCCTTCCTTTGTTTTATGCACTGCTTCCTGCGGGATGATCAACAGGTTCTCTTTACTCTCCACGGTAAAATCCACTGATGCATTCATCCCGGAACGGAAAAAATCCGGTACCTTTTCCGGCCGCAGGTCTACATTATAGATAGTAACATTATTTACAGTCTGAGATTCATAATAGATGTGCTCCACAATGGCATCGATCTTAGTATCAGGATAGGCATCCAGCGTCACTACGGCCTTCTGATCGAGTTTGATCTTTCCGATATCAGTCTCGTCCACCTGGGCGCGCACGATCAGATGGTCGGACAATACCAAAACCGCGTCGGAAGCGGTAACGGTCTGCCCCGGCTGAGTGGTCGCGACAATCACCTCTCCGTCAATCGGAGCAAGCAAGGCTATCGGCTTATAAGTATCTTCCCAGTATTTCAATTCTTCCGCGCTTTGGCCGCGCGCAGCATCCAAAAGCGCTGCCCGGTCAGTAGAACTCATCCAGGCAAGGGTTTGGCCTGTCTTAACCATATCGCCTTCCAGGACCAGGATCTTTTCCACACGGCCGTTAACCGGAGGCTTGATCTCCAGCCTGTTTTTAGGCAGGACTGTGCCAGTAGTGGAGATCACGGTCTTAATCGTGCCGATCGTCGGTTTAATTTCTTTGACGGTATCCTGCGAATTAGGTTTCTTAAAAAATTTTAAGGCAAGAAAAACCCCTATGGATATTACGATTATCAGAAAGATAAAGGAAAATAAAACTTTTTTCTTATTCATATTCCAGTGTATCTCCTTTCGCCTGAATCCAGTTTGCCTCGGCCAAAAGCGCATTCGCCTCGGAATTTAAATATGTATTTTTCGCGCTCACTAAATTATCCTCGATGATCGTCCAGTTATCGAATGTCAATAACCCGATAGAATATTGCGCCTGGGCGATTTTCGAACGCTCTTCGGTGGCAATCAAAGATTTTCTCTGCACTTCCACATTTTCCATAGCATCCTGTAAAGCTGCCCAGGTCTGCTGCAAAGACAAGACCAGGCTATCCTTAGTACTTCTTTCGTTTTCTTCCAACTGCTTTACCTGGGCTTTTGCCTGCGAAACCTGCGCGATCCTTAAACCGCCTTCAAAGATCGGAACCGATAAACCTAAGCCTAAATTCCACTGGTCTCCCTTAGGCTCCCAATGCGCGCCGTTTTTATTCGCTCCTGCACTTCCGGTTAAAGAAGGAAAGAATTGGGCATACGCGGCTTTAAGGCCAAATTGCGCAGAATTTTTCTGGGCAATAATCTGCTGCAAGGAAGGGTTCTTTTTGACAATCGTCTCAAAATCCGGTTTTGTCCTGGCATCGTTACGTACCGTAAAATCACCCTTGACCAGCATAGGCGAAAATTGCTTCCTTCCCATTTCTTTCACTAGCTGCCTCTGGGCAGTTTCTACGCTACGCTTTGCCTGGTCAATGCCGTATTGGGCACTTGCCAGATCCGCTTCCGCAGTAAGCAATGCGCCTTTATGTTCCAGCCCTGATTCATAACGTAACGTGATCAACTCCAGGTTACCCCTGCGGATATCATAGATCTCCTGGGTGATTTTCAGCGCTTCCTGCGCTTTAAGTAAATTTACAAAAGCGGTACGCAGCCTTAACCTGACTGTAACCGAAGTAAATTGAAAATTTTCTTGCGAAGCTTTAATGGTCTCTGAAGCAGCGCGCACATTATTAATGGTTTTAGTACCGTCAAAGATCAATTGTGTGCCGCTAACCCCGTAATTATAGGAATCGTTGGTCGAGCCACTGCCGCCGCTGGAAGTCCTGCCCGTAG
>JAQUMX010000034.1 GCA_028717885.1 Candidatus Omnitrophota bacterium | reverse complement strand
CGTAGTGTTAAACCCCTGAATATTGAAACGGATAGAAGCCTGGCTGGCCGGAGAATTAATTACCGTATTGGGAAAAAACGCGGGGTTCACATAACGCGGCCCCTCTACCAGCGCTTCTTTATCAAAATCGATAATACTGGCAATGCTGCCTAAAGTACAGCCAATAGCCATACCAACGCGCGCAGCATTCTCTGCATTAATCTGTAAACCGCTATCGTCTAAAGCTTGTTTTGCCGCAGAAGAAACCAGCTTTGTGCTGCGGTCTAATGTACGTAAACCCTTAGCTCCCAGGAAATCTTCTGCTTTAAAATCAGTTGCCTCGGCAGCTAATTTTGGCTTAAAGCTATCAGTACCGAACAGAGATATCGGCCTTACCCCGGAAACCCCATTCAGGGTAGAATTAATAAACGCTTCTTTGCCGATCCCATTAGCGGCAATTACCCCTAAACCCGTTATTACTATTCTCTGCATATCACTCTAAAAATTTTTACCGGTATTTAATTAGTTTTATATTATATCTCTAGTATATCTTCCCCACAAGCGTTATATGTTTTATCTTCTTTTATAGATCAAAAGGAGTGAATCATCCGGTAAAATTATCTTTTTTATCAAGGCAAAATTGTCGATATTCGCCTTAAAGAAATCTTGCGAACGCTTAATAAAATCAGAAAAATATGGCGGGCTCATCCATTTACTGTCTTTAATGATGACGTAATCGCGCTCGGCACGAGCCATTTCTTCTGCGGAGGCAACCGTAAAAGTGGCTGCTACCTGCCTGCTATATGCCAAAGCAATTAATGGGGCATGTATCCTGGGGTCATCCGGAATAATAAAAACATTGATTGCCTTTTTTTTCAAATCGCCGCTTGAATTTATGATCGAATCCAACACTTCTTGGGCCTTCCAGTCCTCTCTTTTAAAAACCGTGTGTTGTTCCAAAGGATTTTCTCCGCCTTTGCGGTCAAAAAGAATAATCGATTTTACGCGCAGCTTCGTAGCCAAGCTGGCAGGTAAATCAACTGCTACGAATGGAGGCAATATTTTTATCCCGTAAGAATAGCTGAAGAACTGTATACCCGCAACAGCGGCTACGATAGCAACAACAGCCACCCGGATCATCCTTTTATGAATACTCATTATTCCGATTGCGGATATCATCGCTACCGCGGGAAGCAAGGGTATTGTGTACCTGGGGCTCTTATAATTTGTCAAAGTGCAGCCAAGATAAGCAAACAATATCCAGAAGATTAAAAATAACCTCTTTTCGCGTTCCTGCCTTAAGAAAAAAAACAGGCCGATAACGAATGCCGCGAACAAAGAAAAAGAAACCTGGTAGTTGATCAAAGCAAAGAAATAATAAAAAAGCGATGCCAGGCTAAAAGTTTGCGGGGTAACTGCCCTGGCTGTCTGCGGGTAAACAAAAATCGCATAGAGAAAGCGGGAAAAATTCGGAATATACCAAACTGAAGCGATAAGCACGGCAATCAATACGGCAATCGAAAAATTCTTTTTCTTCGGGAAATTCTTGTAAAAAAGGTAAGCGTGCGCGCTTGCCGCAAAAAGCAGAAAAGAAAATTTAGTCAACAAGCCTATGCCGCAAACTACACCCCAGAGCAATGCATAACCGCGATTTTCCAAATTCCCTGATTTAGCAAAAAGAGACACGCTTAAGCAGACTACCGCAGCTACCGGCAGGTCATACATTAAGACCCGCGAATGCCCGAAGACAATCGGATACATCGTAACCAGGAAAGCTGCGAAACAGGCGGATTTCTTATCGGCAATATTCCTGGTAATAGAATAAACGGAAAATATGAGCACTCCTAAAAAAATACCGTTTACCAAAAAAACCGCTACGTCTTGAGACTTGCCGAAAATCGGATAGGCTAAAGCCGCTAATAACGGGACAAACGGCGGATATTGCCCTCCGACATGAATTGCCTGGGTAAAATTAAAATAACTAAAATTCCGCAATAAATCAGAAAGTACCAGGCTATCCAAATAATAACTACCGGCATCCCAAAGCAAAGGCAGCGTATCGAGTTTTAACCAGATAAAATTATTGATTAAATGGAATAACCAGATAATGATTGGCATCTTAGCCCACCACGATTAACTTCTCATATTCAGGGAATCTCTGTAGCAGTTTTTCTTTTAACGCCAGGTTCTGCCGTTCTGCCAACTGCGGGTCTTTTTTAATCAAAGCTATTGCTGCTTCCCTGGCTTTTTTTAAAAGCTGCATCTGAGCCAAAGGATTGCCGATTTTTAACTCAGAAAGCCCATGCTGCCTACTGCCAAAAAATTCCCCCGGCCCGCGGATCTTTAAATCCTGCTCGGCAATCGCAAAGCCATCGCTGTATTTTACCATTGCTTCTATCCTGGCTTTGGAATCTTGCGTTTCTGCCGCCCAAACTAAAACACAAAAAGATTCTTCGCTCCCCCTGCCTATGCGGCCGCGTAACTGATGTAATTGCGATAGCCCAAACCTTTCTGCATGCTCAATTACCATCACAGTAGCATTAGGCACATCAATACCTACTTCTAAAATTGTCGTGGCCACTAAGACCTGGGTCTTGCCGCTTTTAAATGCGGCCATAATATTCTCTTGTTCGCGGTCCTTTAACCTGCCATGGATCAGCCCTAAGCTATAATCCTTCAACGCTCCTTCTTTTAACTGCGCAAACATTTTCTTTGCTCCCTCTATGTCCAAAGCAAAGGATTCCTCGATCACCGGATAAATAATATAGGCCTGTTGCCCAAGCCGAAGCTTCTCTTCTAGAAGGCTATAAAGCCAGCTTTTTTTCTCTTCGGAAATAGCTTTTGTCACTATCGGCTTTCTTCCCGGAGGCAGGCTGTTAATTACCGAAACATCCAAATCGCCATACAAAGTTATTGCCAGTGTGCGCGGTATAGGGGTGGCAGTCATGATTAAAACATCGGGATTGATACCTTTCTCCGGCAGAAGTGCGCGCTGCCCCACTCCGAATTTATGCTGCTCATCAATTACCACTAACCCTAAATTCTTAAATTCAGTTTTCTTTTCCAATAACGCGTGGGTCCCAATGATCAGATCGATTTTTCCCGCCTTTAAATCCGCGTACGTCTTTTCTTTTTCCTGTTTATCCTGGCTGCTAACCAGCAGCCCTATCTTGAATGCTTTTTCACGCCGCACGCCGTACGCCGTACGCTTTACGATATTTTCATAATGTTGCCTGGCAAGTATTTCCGTGGGCACCATAAAGGCCACCTGATAACCGCCCTGGATTGCCATCAAACTGGCAATAAAAGCAACTATGGTTTTTCCGGAACCCACATCCCCCTGCAATAAACGCTGCATTACCGTCGGAGAAGCCATATCGTGTTTTATCTCTTCGATTACTGCTTCTTGCGCAGAAGTTAATTTGAAGGGTAATTTTTCCATGAATTCATGCACTAAATTGCCTTCTGTTTTATGGGCGATCCCAAGTTTTTCTTTTTTTCTCGATTTACGCAGCGCCAAAGGAAGCTGAAAAAGGAAGAATTCATCGAAAGAGAGCCTGCGGTATGCTTCTTGCTGCCCCTCTAAACTCTCAGGAAAATGAATCTCCAAAATACTCTTTGCCAAATTCGATAATCCGTATGCTTGCCTTAAATCATAAGGCAAAAAATCATGTAGCGCAGGCAAGTATTCATCGAGCACATTTTTTACCATTTGGCGCAAATAACGCTGGCCGATTGCTTGCGGCAAGGAATAAATCGGGACGATTCTGCCGATACTAAGCGGCTCATTCTCACTTTCGGAAATAATTTCGAACTCCGGAGAATTCATTTGGAGTTTGGCGCCATAGCGCTCGGCCTTGCCGTAAAGTATAAGGTTTACCCCGCTTTTAAAATAATTTTTTAAATAAGGCTGATTAAACCAGACGCAAAAAATCTTTCCCGTATCGTCTGCCACTGCGATCTCCGTGATGCTGAAATTGCGGCGGCGGAAGGACCTGTGCTCTCCGCTTGCCAATACCTCTACGCGGATAGTCGCGGCCTTGCCTTCTTCTAATTTCGAGATAGTAGTAAAATTGCGGCGGTCCTCGTAGCGGAAGGGAAAATAGTACAAGAGGTCCTCGATCGTACTCACCCCCCTGGCCTCGAAACTGATGGCTCTTTTCGGGCCGATCCCTTTTAGATAGCGGATAGGGGCTTGCAGTGATTTCTCCATTTAGAGCGTAACTTTCGGTTCCTGCGATTCGGGAAGGGCATTCTTAGGCGATAAAGGATTTTCTTCGGGAGCTTGCGGCACTGTTTTTCCTTGCGTAACTTCGATTTCAAATGCTTCGCTGCTTATACTTTCATTTTTTACTTTTATGGAGGCTGGTTCGATTTTTAGTTTTCCCACGCTTGCCGGAGAGAGCAGAAATTCATAAATCAGGGAGGTTTTCCATCCGTTTTTTTCTAAAGCCATGGATGTTGCCTGTGACTGGGAAATGATATTAAACCCGGTAAATTTCGGAAGCTGCGGCTGGGCAAGGTTCGGCTCCACCGAGGCAATAACCACTTTGTAGAGCAGTGTTTCATCCGTAGAGAGCTTAAGCTTATTCACCTCTGCCTTAATCGCAACCTCCGCTAAGGCAGGCTGGGCTATCAAAAAAGCTAAAATTATCGTCAGAAGGAATTTGCTTTTCATGAAATCATTATACCCCCAGGGAGAAAAAAATCAAAATGAAAATACCTTTTGCCTCTTGAATTCTTTTAAAAATATGGCATACTCTAATAAGAAAGAGTGATAGAACAAGGAGGTTGGCGGATAGCGAAAGCTATGAGGCCTATCACCTACAAAAAACCCCGAAAACGTTCGGGGGTTTTTTGTTAATAAGGGCATAATTTATGGAGGCGCAGCCGACATAAATTATCTGCCCGAATTAATCCCGAGCAAAGCGAGGGATCTCAAAGACGGCAATTTTCAATCAATGCCAACATTTCCTCTTTTTTCTTTACCCGTGAAGATTTTTCCCTTAATTGCCTGACTTTTCGCCAGCCCTTAGTATACCAAGCGACAAATTTACGGAATTTCATTACCCCCACTCTCTCCCCGTAAAATTGCACATTTGCATTTAAGTGCTCGGCCATTACCTTAATTACTTCTGCCGGAATGGGCGCACCCGCGTTAAAAATCCAAGGATTCCCAAGGCTGCCCCGCGCCACAGCCACTGCATCGCAATGCGTTTCCGAAAGCATCTTCTGCGCTAATTCGTTGGAAAAAATATTACCGCTGGCAATTACCGGAATCTTTAATGCTGCCTTTACCCGGGCAATCGCGGCATAATTAACTTCCCCGCTATACCCTTGAGCCTTGGTCCTGCCGTGCACGAATAAAGCTTTTACACCGGCATCTTCTGCCAAAAGAGCCACTTCCCTGGCATTAATCGAATGCTCATCCCAGCCAATGCGGATTTTTACGCTTACAGGAAAAGGAGAATTCTTTACGATCAGCTTCAATAATTCATGCAGTTTTTCCGGCTCTTTAAGCAAACTTGCCCCTTCGCCTCTACGCACCACCTTTTTTGCCGGGCAAGCCGCATTAAAATCCAAAAGGTCGAATTTATAACCTTTAAGTACTTCGATTGCCTTCAGTATGAATTTATCCTCGCAACCCAATAATTGTACTCCTAACGGCCGATCCTTTGGATGGGAAGAAAGCATCTGTTTTGTACGCACGCTTTTATGGCTGATCGAGCGGCAGTTAATCATTTCCACGAATGCCAGTTCGCATCCGAATTTACGCGCCAGCATTCTAAAAGGAAAGTCCGTAATCCCTGCCATAGGCGCAAGGATTTTTCCTGTTTTTAGAGTCAGATTCCCGATTTTCAGCATAGGGGGTATTGTATATGTAATTTAGCGGCAAGTCAATAAGCGCTAGACAAACAAAAAGGCCCCTCTCTGTTAAAAAGGAGCCCTTTTATTACGAATTAAAAAGAATTATTTCTGGTTATCGATCGAAATCAGCTTTAACTCATCTCCCATTTTCTGGGCGGTAACCGTCACATCAAGCTTGTTTTCATCTTTTTTCAAGAACGAAGTAACCATGGCATTGCTCTCATTGCTGAATTTATATAACTTCCCGCCTGAAAAAAGCGAATAGCCGGTTTGCTCTCCGCATCCCGGAGCCAACACGCATTGCTTATTGTGGGTCTTGACAAAGTTCGCCAAGTCGTTCTTATGCCCCGAGGCGCACATATTATCAATCACCTGGCCGCTTAGCGTAATTGTCTCCATTGCGTTCTTTGATGTGGAAGGCATTGCCCCTTGAGCAAAAGCTAAAGAACTCGCAAACGCCAACAATAACACTCCTACAACTAGTTTCTTCATTTTTCTCACCCCCATTACTTTTAGATGCTTAAAACCTTTAGATATACCTTAAAATTCTATCTAAAATCTTACGCGCAGCTTCCTTATCTCCGGTAACCCCTACTCTCACTTCTATGCGCGAATTGGTATCGGAAACCTTATGCACATCGATCCAGATTTCCCTGCCGTCGGAATATTTACTCCTGATCTGGGCAACCGTGTCCTCTTTGACAAACTTAATTACTTCCAGGTTCAATGACTTTAGCGCCGCTTTGGAACCGTCTATGCTCCTGTCAAAGGGCACCTTTACTTCTTCACTCAGTTTTCCACCCAACCAAGTAGCAGTACCTACTCCGCCCGCAGCACCTGCCAATAAAGCAACACAACCGGATAAACCGATTGCTAAAAGAACCACTAAGACCAAAGAAACATATTTTTGCCTGAACATTTTACTCCTCCTTCTCATTTTATTATAATAACGAAGGGGAAAAAGTAAATTTCTTACTTCCTCTTTTTTCTGACTTTTTTCACAAAAATTACAATCGTAACTTATTTATATATAAATAGTTATGTAAAAAACCTCTCGTGGAAATCGTTTTCTTTATCTCTGTACCTCAGCTTGAAAACAGAATAAAATGTGCTATATTTAAGGTAATGATAAAAAATATGCTCTTGCCAAAGAGGCTATGCCTTATTGCTCTTGCCGCTTTCTATGCCGGGCTTTTCTCTGTTTATCCCCTTTACGCAGAGGATGAGCAGTATTTTGACCCGGACGCAGCTTTGGATCTTTCCCAACAGGATAATGACGGCTCTCAGTTTAGCGACGACGTATTCATCGAAATCGATACACAAGTTGCCAATGATAATGCCAACTGGCAAAACCTGGAAGAATTACTTGCCGTAAATACCGCTCCCACGTTTCAACAAACCAATTTCTCGAACCAAATTCAACTTCAACAGCCGGCAATAACCGCGGCGCAAACCAATATGCAACTCGCTCAACTCCTGGCTCTGCAGGAACTTTTTAACCCGCTGACTACTAACCCGTTTACCTCCGGAAATACAGGCTGGTCCACTTCTTACGGGCTAAATGATATTATGGGCTCCCCCTCATCCGGTATTTTTTTCAACAACCCTTACCGGTATTTATACAACGCCAAATACCAAAACACCATGTTCAATAATCCCCTGAATCTTTATAACGATTTTAGCGGAATTAACGATCCCTTTATGCAGTTTTATTTCGAAAATCCGAGTTTGGCACCCGAAGATTGGTTTGACCAACTTGGCTCGGCACAGAAGTATAAATTCAAAAAGATTAAGCCTATCCGGCCCTACGGCACCCCGCAGTTTTAAAACTATTCCCCCGTAAAAATTATCCGATAATATTTTTTACCTTGGTCAGCAACTCATCAAAAGTGCAAGGCTTGGAAATACAAGTGCACTCTCCCAGGTCCAAGAGGCGTTTTTTTATCCCCGAATAATCCAGGTCCTTGGCGGTCATAAAAATTATCGGCAAGTCCTTTAATCGATTTTCATCGCGTAAGGCAGCAGCCACGGCAAACCCATCCGTATCCTGCATCACGATATCCATAATCAAAAGATCGGGCTTATAATTAAAGGTTTTAAATTTTTCAATTACGTCCATCCCCTTTGCCAGGGCAAAAACATCGTAATCATTCTCCCGGAATTTCTTTTCCAGCACCTGTAAGATATCTTTATCGTCGTCTGCGATCAAGATATTCTTTTTTGCCATTTTGTCCTCCTTACTTTTTAAGCCAAGCCTAAAACAGTTCTTCCAGCCTCTGCTTTGCCTGTTGCAGGGAATGCCTGATAGCAACGGGGTCTTCACCAAAAATCTCGCTGCTGCATTTCTCCAGCAACGCAATGCACTGCGGGTCGCGGTTTAGCTCTTCAAGCGAATGCAAAGCAAGCTTCTCCTTAAAAAAAAGTACCAACGCCTGAAATGAACTTTTCCCTTCCATAGCAGAAAAATAATTTTCCGCAGTACGCGAATCCTTGAATTGCGCCGGGTCCTGAAAAAGGATTGCCCTGGCTGTGGATTTGGCGTCAAAGACTATTTTTTCTGCATTTTCCGGAATGGTAATCGCTAAAGCACGGGTCTGGCCGTTTGCGTCATTAAGAGAGATTTTCTGCGGGCGCGAACCGGAGATTGTAGCAGAGAAACTTCCATCATTAGATACAGGGCGTTCGCCACCTTTATCCCAAAGAGAAGAAACAAAAAGTTTCCCCCCTCCGATCTCTCTGGTATTTACTATGCCTTCTCCCCGAATAAGCTGGATTACGTTTCCTGTACGTTGCGCAGCATATGATGCCGTAGGCAGAAAAAACAACACAATTAACAACGTAACATATATTTTTTTTATCATTAATACCTCTTTAAGCGGATTATTCCGAGGAAAGGATTTCCTCATAGATATCCAACACCTCTTCGCGTTCCATATGCAAGAAATGCCCCGTATCTTTGATAATCCTTAGTTCGCAATGCGGGATTTGCGTGGCAAGAAATTTCACATCTTCCAAATCTATAATTGTATCCTTTTCCCCATTAAGCAGGATAGTATGCGCTTTAATGTCTTTCAGATTTACCAGCTCACTTAATCTTTTCGAGGAAATCACGAACAAACCGTGCTCATAGAACGCACGCAGGTCCTTCTCATCCATTGACCTAAACTGCCTGGCAATTGCCTGTTTAATACGCTCAGGCAGATTTTTCCCGAAACTGCTGATGATAATTTCTGCCATTTCTTCGCGGTTAGAAATATTCATACCAGTGCCTGCCTGGATTATTTTAATCATATTCTGGTTCGGCCTTGTGCCAAGGCTGGCTAAAATCAGCCTTTTTATCATCTGCGGGTATTGCGCGGCAAAGGCAACGGCAATTACTCCGCCCCAGGAAGCAGCGCACATAATCGCATCCTTGCCTACCTTTGCTTCTTGCATAACAGCTTTAAGGATTGCAACCTGCTCTTCGAAAGTAACCTGTGGCGGGCCGGAAAGCACTTTTGCTTTTCCCTGATGCGGAAAATCAAAAAGGGTGAGCCGGTATTTATCCGAAAAACGGGAAATAAAGGTATGCCACATAGCCATAGATTGCTGAATGCCGTTAATACAGATAATATGCGGCCCTTCATTCTCGTAAACCCGGTAAGGAATGGAAAACCTTCCTGCCTTCAATGCGCCTTTTATATTTGTTGTAGTTGTTGACATTCTAAATCCTTTATCAAGGTAATTAAATCAATTATAATCGAAAGGAAGCGCCTTGACAATTCAATAACTCTACTTTTTCCTGACTTTTCTCTACTTCGTTTTATTTCAAATACGCCTTAATAATCTTCTGCTCAGCTACCGGCCGGTCAGATGCATCGGCAGAGGTACCTTCTATTTTCTGCACCACATCATAACCGGAAACTACCTCTCCGAAAATCGTATGATGCATATCCAGCCAGGGGGTCTTCGCCGTAGTAATAAAGAACTGGCTGCCATTGGTATTTGGGCCGGCATTTGCCATAAGATCGGAAGA
>JAQUMX010000033.1 GCA_028717885.1 Candidatus Omnitrophota bacterium | reverse complement strand
TGAAATTATCCGATGCTTCGTTTGTTTTTGAGCCGGAAAACTCCCAGTCTTTTGGCGTAGGCTTTCGCTGCGGCTTTTTGGGGTTATTGCATATGGAAATCGTGCAGGAGAGGCTGGAAAGGGAGTACAATTTAAATTTAATCTTGACAGTTCCCAATGTTGTGTATAGAGTAAGGAAAACCGATGGGGAAATTGTCGAGGTTGACACTCCGGCAAAATTACCTGCGGCAACGGAAATTCAGGAAGCGCAGGAGCCGTTTGTTAGCTTGCTGATGATTATCCCTATTGATACGATCGAGCCGGTCTGCGATTTTGCCAAGTCCCGGCGCGGCACCTTCGTTTCCAACGAATATTTGGGCGAGGACCGGGTAAAAATAAATTTTGATATTCCGCTCTCTGAAATTATCGTGGATTTTTATGATAAAGTAAAGTCGCTTACACGCGGGTATGGTTCCCTGGATTATGAATTTAAGCAGTATCTGCCGACGAATTTGGTGAAGATGGATATACTGCTTAACGGTGTGGTTTGCGATGCTTTTAGCGCATTGATGTGTAAGGAGAAAGCATATTCCCGCGCCCGCGCTTTGGTCGGCAAGTTAAAAGAACTAATTCCCCGGCAGTTGTTCGAGGTGGCGATCCAAGCGCAAGTGGGCGGCCAGATTCTGGCTTCGGAAAAGGTGCGTTCCGTCGGCAAGCATGTTACCGCCAAATGTTACGGCGGCGATATTACGCGTAAACGCAAGCTTTGGGAAGGCCAGAAAAAAGGCAAGAAGCGGCTGAAGCAATTCGGTAAAGTGGAAATTCCTCAGGAGGCATTTTTGGAGGTGTTGAAGATATGAGCATAAAAAAGAAATCGGTATGGCGCGAATGGGTGGAATCGATTGTCGTAGCTTTTGTGCTGGCGATGTTCATCCGCGCGTTTATCATCCAGGCCTTTAAGATTCCCACCGGTTCGATGCGGCCGACTTTGATCGAGGGCGATATCATCCTGGTAAATAAATTTATCTTTGGCGCAAAAATCCCTTTTACCGAATATCGTTTGCCCGCGTTAAGAAACCCAAAGAGGGGGGACGTGGTAGTTTTTATCTATCCGGAAAACCCTAAGAAAGATTTTATTAAAAGGCTTGTTGCTACCGGCGGAGAAACCGTAGAGATCAAAGACGGGACGATTTATGTCAATGACAAGCCGCTTTTGGAGCCGGAGTTCGGCAAGCGCTATTATTACAATCGCGGTGAGTATGGCCAGGAGAACAAGAAAATCACGGTTCCTCCTGACGGGCTTTTTGTTTTAGGGGATAATTCCGCTTCTTCCCAGGACAGCAGGTATTGGGGTTTTGTGCCGCGGCAGAATCTTTTGGGTAAGGCAATCATCATTTATTGGCCCCCGCAGAGAATCAGGATTATTAAATGAATTTTGCGAATAAAATCTCTACGTTCCGTATCCTTACCGTACCGTTCTTTATCGCCTGCCTGATCTATTATTCGCCGGAAAGGGAATACTTAAGGTTGCTGGCGCTGGTGATCTTTGTCTTAGCGGTAATTTCCGATGCGGTGGATGGTTATATCGCCAGAAAATCCAAACAACAGTCAAAGGCAGGCTTGATCCTGGATCCCTTAGGGGACAAACTGCTGCTTATGGGCGCGTTTATTTTTCTTTCGCCGATGAGTAATATGCCGTTACATTTTCCGCTTTGGGTAACCTGGATTGTGATCAGCCGCGATGCGATTATCCTTCTGGGAATAGTGGTAATTTATATGGTTAAGCAAAATATCGATATCCGGCCGACAAAATGGGGAAAGCTTACCACGACCTTTCAGATGGTTTCCGCTACCTTAGTGCTTATGCAATCAAGCCTGGCTGTGTTTTTCTGGTGGATCGCGGTGATCTTTACCTTGATTTCCGGCGTAGATTATATCAGAAGGGGTTTTAAGACTCTCTATGCAGTGGATAGTACTCGCAGTAATCATTAGTTATCTCATCGGTTCAATTCCTACCGCCTATCTCTTTGGAAAGATTTTCAAGGGCGTAGATATCCGCAATTTCGGTTCCGGTAACGTAGGCGCTACAAATGCTTTAAGGGTTTTTGGCAAGCGCGCCGGGGCTATTGTTTTATTGCTCGATATTATCAAAGGTATCCTGCCGGTTGTTTTTCTGGCCGATTATGTTTTATTAAGAAGCGCGGCGTTTTCCGCGGATGCGCTTAGATTTATCATTGGGCTAGTCTGTATCTGCGGCCATAATTGGACGGTTTTTTTAAAATTTAAAGGCGGTAAAGGTGTAGCAACTTCGTTAGGGGTTTTAATCGGTTTGTCTTTAAAGATCTATATTTTTGCCAAGATTTTGGGAATTGTGATCCTTGTCTGGCTGGTTTCTTTTCTGATTGCGCGCATTGTTTCTTTTTCTTCGCTTTTAGCGGCAATCGCTTTTCCTGCCGCGGTATTTTTCTTTAAACTCTCCCTGCCAATGCAAATCTTCAGCCTCTTAGCCTGCGTTTTTATTATTTTGCGCCACCGCACAAACCTCGTACGCCTCTTCCAGGGTAAAGAACCCCGCTTGCGTTTCAAGAAATCCTAAGTTAAGTATTTCTGAAACCGTTTTCTTTTTCGGGCAGTTTAGCCTTGAAATGCAAAACTCTATATAGGTATACTTTATTCGCTAGAGAATACACCCCACCAGCCACTTTTTGATGGGGGAAAGCCGGGTTACCAAAATTACGGGGGAATTATTTAAGGTAACCCGGCAAATTAACCAAGCAAGAGGAAAACAGCATGCGTGATTTACTATTTAAGAATTTGACTTCTTTCGAAAAACGCAGAAAAATCCTCGCCAGTTCCGAGACCGCCGATAAAGAGGGGGTGCACAGCGTTATCCACAGGCACTTCATTTACTCCATAAAAGAAATTGCCGCAGCGCACCAGCAATCTCAGCCCGCGCTTTATATTATCAAAGAGCATAACCATAAAGCCAAGAAAGAGCGATTTTTTTGTAAAATAAAAGGCAACATCTGCGCTACTAATAACGGTAAACTATACGAAATTACCTACCTACATTCTTTAAATATCACTCTAGTCAGTAGCCTCTCTTTTTTGTCAGAAAAGTAAAACTTTTAAAAAGTTTTAATTAATTAGAGTATCATTTCCTCATTAAGCTGGATTATTATCCAGCTTTTTTGCTTTTTATGGGGAAAAAAGTCAATAATTAACGGATAATCGCTATTTACTTTAGCCAAAAAAAGATGAAAATATTGTTGACGAGCCCCAGAGAAGAGCTATAATAGGGGCAAAAGATGATGATTATGCGCAAGTTAACACTTTTCTTGGTTCTTGTTTTGATGCCATGCGCTCTTTTAGCGCAGGGAACCTTCGATCTTTCTTATACTATAGAAGACGGCGGGTTTACCTTGCAATTAACCCAGGCTTATGCTTATAAAGGTGTTACTCTGCAGGTTAATTCTGATGCAGCTACGCGTTATGAAGTGCGTCAAAAGATTATTAATCCTATCCAGAGTAGAGAGAATCCCGGCCAGGTATTGGGTGATAATTTCGTCTTTCGAGGGCTGCGTGGCACGAACAGATTTGGTAATTTACGCATTCCCGTAAGCGATACTCCGATGCGCCCGGAAGAGCTGATTTATGTTTCCGATAATAACGGCGACGCCGACACTTTTAGTATCGCCTTTGGAGTAAGGAATCTCGCAGATGTAGCTCCCGGCCATTATTTCGGCAGGATCGCTTTTGTCTTGAGCCCGATTGCTTCTGCCAGGCCGCAAGTGACCAAAATTATGGATGTTGATATTACAATCAACAGGGAACCCGGGCGAGGGCCGGCCATCGAAATTTCGGCGGTCAACGGCGGCAAAATGATTACGCTTAATCCTAACCGGGAAGATGCGCGTTCTGCCGATGTAGTAGTAAAAATAAACGGAAAATTTTCCGGCCCTTTTAAAATCGTGCAAATGTTGCCTCGGCCGATCGAATCTTCGCAGGGCGATAGATTAGAGAGAGAAGCTGTAGTTTATACCGTGAAAGATGTGCGCATCGGTGTCGGCGCTAATAGGCAGGCGCCGTTATCTGCGGCAATGGATACGATATATTCTTCGCAGGCCTCGGGCAATGCCGATAATTATTTTACGATTTCCTACAGCCTGGGTGATTTTTCCGGCGCCAAAGCCGGAAGATATACCGCAAAAATCGAATACCTTCTGGAAACCGCTACCAGCCAATCAAGGCTAGATACTATAGATCTGGAGATCCAGAATGACCGGATCTTTGATTTAAAAATAACTCCTCTTGACCAGCGCTATGCCATCGAATTTCAGAATGTCAAACCCGGAGAACCGCCCCGGCAGAGCGAAGTGGAAGTGGAAATTTTCAATAATACGGGAAAACAATATCAGGTTACACAGGACGTAATAGCGGATTTAACCAATAAGGAAGGAGGCACCATTCCCTCGCAGTATTTTACGGTGCGCACGGAGGGCTTGGAAAGCAAGGGAAAACCAAGGATCGCGCAATGGGAAGCGGTAAAGAAAGGTAGTAGTGTGATTTTTGTTTCCGATTCTCAAGGTTCGGCTGATAAATTTAAAGCCGTATACAAGTTAGAGAGTGCTAAGGAACTGAAAATGGGCGATTATTCCACCCGGATTACCTATTCTTTATCTGAGTTATAAAAAAATGAATTCTTTTTTATTTTGCAGCATCTAAATGCTAAAGGAGGAAAAATGCGAAAGAAATATTTTGGATTGATGTTAGTAGTAATGTTGGTTTTAGGGCTGTCTACTTTGTCTTTTGCTGCAGCTTCAAAATCGATTACGGTGATGGCTTCGATACCCGGGGTGTCAAGTGCTTTGGATGTAACGGTATCCCAGGTTAATGCTTCAAATAACGTGTTTTTACAAAGCGGGCCGAATTTACCGATTGATTTTGGCACGCTTACCCTGGATCCGGTGAACAGTATTTTTACGTCGCAATTTTACTATGCGGTAGATATCGGCGTAAATACCAATACGGGTACCAGCTGGACGTTAACACATACGGCTAATTCCATTCAGAAAGATGCTACAAATAACTTGGATGGCAATGTCAATGTAACTTTCGCAAAACAGACTAGCTCCTCTCTCGGTACTGTTTTACAAAAGGTTAGTTACGCTAATAGCAATAATGTTGCCTATACCAATTCGCAGTTAACCGGCGGATGGTTAAGGCTTTATTATGGTATCGGAACCGGAAGCGGCGATGCCTCGGGAGTTACTCCTATCGGCGCCAACAAAGCTTCTGGTGCTTACGCCGGTACGGTAGTAATTACCCTGACTCCGTAAGGAATAGAAAGAATCCAAGGTTTTTAATATGCAAAAAGGAAGCAAAATATTTTTGTCTCTTTTAATTCTCTGCGCCGGGTTACGCCTGGCTTTTGCAGAGAGCTTGCCGTATATTGATAAATCGAAAATCAGGCTTGCAGTTGCTCCCGGCAAGCAGGCTTTCGGCGAAATCAATTTGGAGAATCCTACTAAAGATGCCAGGGCAATGCGCCTGTACCTTTCGGACTGGCGCTATCTGCCTGCTGCAGACGGGACAAAGGAATTCGTCCCGGCAGGGACGTTAGCAAATTCTTGCGCGCCTTGGATGACTTTTTCTCCTGCCGAATTTGTCCTTCCGCCTTTTTCAAAACAAAGAGTAAGCTTCTCGGTAAAATTGCCCCCGGATGCCTCAGGAGGTTATTATGCCGCGCTTTTCTTTGAAACTCAGTTGGGTAAAATCGGCAAGGTCGATGTGGAAAGAGAAGCGAATATAGATTTAAAAATCAGGATTGCAACACTTTTTTACGTAGAAGCAGAAGGGACAGTGGACCGGGCCTTTGAATTCGGAGATTTCTCTCTTAAGAGCCAAGGCCCCGGATTACTGATGAAATTAGGTTTTAAAAATACCGGTAATGTGGATATTACTTGTGGCGGTTCTTTCTATTTGATGAGCAAGGCCGGGCAGGTAGTTGCCCGTGGTGAATTTAATGATATTTATACTTCCGCCGGCAGTAGCGGTACGCTTCAGGCAAAATGGGATGAGGCTATACCCCAGGGTAAATACGGCTTAGTGCTTACTCTTGACACCAATAAAGCGCTGCTGGAAGGTTTTGGTACCAGAACCCCCCCGGTTACCAAAGAAACAGAGGTTGAAATCAGCTCTCAAGGCCAAGTTAGCGAAGTCGGCCAGCTGCATTAATCCTAAAAAAATCAAAATCAGGCTCAATGAAAAAAAACCTCCTATTTATTTTTATCTTCCTTTTTGCCTATGTGGCTCCTGTGTTTGCTTACAGTATGCTGCCGGAGGCGCTCTATGAGTCCGGGATCAGGTTTTATCAGCAGGGCCGCTATGCAGAGGCGCTTTCGGAATTCCAGAAAGTATTGATGCTCGAGAACAATTATCTTCCCGCCATAGAATACATCAAAAAAATCGAAACCAGGTTCCAGGTTGTAGGAGATCAGGAAGTATTACCTGAGAAGCAGCAGGCAACAACGGTTAAGCGCGCTCCTATGAGAAAAACCCGGGCAGACGCGGTGAATAAATTCATGGATGAATTCGAGAAAACCGGCGTGCAGATAACCGAATTAACCCTGGCAGAAAGCCCGCAAACCGCAAGTAAGCCTCTACAGATTACTAAGGACCAGGAATTAGTTATTCACGGGAATAATATCGATAAATTTTTAGTGCTGCAGCCGGAAATTTTAAAGGCAGAAAAGAAAGATGTCGATACTCTAATTGTTACCGGAAAAAATATCGGTTATGCCGATCTTTTGGTCTGGGATGAAAATGGCCGTTGGCCGGTAGAATTTTTAGGGGTAATGCCAAAGCCGGAAGGCCCGACTTATGAAGAATTGATGCGGCGCGAAGAGGAATTAAGCCGCAGCTTTAAGATGCGTTATAGTTTTGACTGGCTGGCTCAGGAAAACGGCAGAAGTTTGGAAACCTTAAAACGTTTAGGGCCGTATTCTTATGTGCACAACTGGAGCATGACCGGAGAAAGCCCGTATGGTAATTTGGATTCCGCCGTTACTATAAGAAGGCTCATGGACACACAATTTAGTTACGGCACCTTTGGGATTACCAATGGGAAATTGGGCCCTTTTAAAGACTTTACTTTTCGCGGCGGAGATTATACGCCGGATTTTTACAACCTGGTTTTCCCCGGAGAAATCCTGCGCGGTACGATGCTTGCTTCTCCCGCGTTTGATAAGCATTTTAACTATACTGCTTTTTGGGGCAGGGAAAGCGGAGGTACCCTTGGCTTGTCTCCTTTGTTATCTAAGTCCCGCAATGCGTTTTTAAGCGGCGCTAACTTCGATTATTCTCCCGGCGAAGGCAGGAAACAGGATTACCGTTTTTCGATCGTCCATGGCTGGGGCAGGGATAGGCAGGAATTTTTAAAAGAATACGGTTATGATCTGGCAGGCAGTTGGAATTTAAGCGACAATTGGTTTACCGGTTATGAAATCGGCTATGATTCGCATAAATTTGCTCAGGTAATTAACGCGGATTACACCGCGGAAAATATTAAATTCAAAGCGGAATTAAGGGATGTAAATAATGATTTTAACAGTATGACTGGTGTGAGCTGGAAGCAGGGGGAGTTGGGCGGCCTTTTTGATTTATTCATGCAAATTAATGACCGTTTAAGCATGACAAACCGGCTGGATATTTACCGCGACCGCCTTTTTCCGGCACTGGACAACCGCTACCGTTTTAACCAGGATTATAACTGGGGGGTAAATTATAAAATCAATCCGGTAACCGACCTTGATGTGAATTATTTAATGGAGAATGACTTAGGGAAGCTTTCCCAGACCCGTTATCAGAATCCTAGCATCGGATTAAGCACTAAATTCAATTGGTTGGACCGGGATATTTTTACTTTTATCAAATACGGTTATTACAAAAATCAGAATTATTCCTCTCCGAATTTAAGTTATGGTGATGATAAAATCAATACCGGCATCAGGTTCAGCCTGATCGGGGATTTATTTTATTATTTCGACCGGGAGATTAATTGGCTACGCGAAAAATTAACCGGCACTCAGTCCATGCCTAATGCCTGGGAAACCGGTTTAGACTGGCAGGGGCAGATCGGCAATTCGCCTTTTTCTTCCTATACTCGTTTGATTTACCGGCAGGAGGATGATACTGCTTCTCCGCTTTCTTTTCTTGCCGGAGAGAATTATCTGGAAGGCTATACGGAATTGACTTACCGTAAAGACGATGATAAGGAAATTTATGCTTCAGCCAGGGTGCGCAATGTCTGGGCAGGTAACCCCAATAATGTTGCCAAGCGTATCGAAGCAAGTTTTAATGCCGGGATGCGTTATCTCTGGGATATGGGCATCGTCTGGAATTCTGTTTGCAATATAGAAGTAGAAGTGTTTAAGGATTATAATTCCGACGGCTTAAGGCAAAAGGATGAACCTCCGGTAGAGGGAATAAAAATCTGGCTGGGAAAAGAAAAGTCGCAGGCCACGGATGTTTTTGGAAACTGCTTATTTAAAGGTATACGCGGAAGGCAGGCCTATGTAAATTTGGATCTTTCGAGCTTGCCGCAGGGGTATTTGCTTACCGTGCCGCAAACCCAGCAGGTTCCGATTATACAGAATCATACCCAAAGAGTTTACTTCGGGATTATTTCGCGTTCTGAAATCAGCGGTATAGTTTTCGAAGATAAAAACGGCAATGGTAATTTTGACCCCGAGGATAGAGGAGTTGAGAGAGTGGCGGTTAGCCTGGAAAACGGCAAAAAGGCTTTTACGGATGGTTCCGGAAGGTATGCCTTTGCCAATACGCCAGCAGGGGAACACACTATTACTTTTGATATTAATTCCATTCCGATCGTATATTTGCCTTCAGTGCCTTTGACAAAAAAAATCACCCTTTTTGAAGGGGTGACTTATCGCTATAACCTGCCTTTAAAAAGGGTGAGCCAGAAATAAATTAACGTTCGTATACCGTTTGTGTCTGGCCTTTGGCCTCGACGATCACCTTGGGATGATTTTTTCTGGTTTCTTTTTTTGCCTGTTGCTGCGTATCTGTTTTATACGGCGGGGCATTGAATCCCGGGATCGCCGGTATAGTAATAGATATAGGTATGCTAGCACTGTCACCAGCCACGGCAATTGAAGCAAATCCGAAAGCTAAGACCAGGACTCCTGCGATCATGGTTAATGTTTTCATTTTTACCTCCATGTTTTTCACCGTGGCCGGTGGGGTTCCTTTAAATAAAAAAACCCTAAAAGGCATTAAAGCTTTTAGGGGTATCTTTCTGGCAACCCCGCTATCCCTCGATTCCTCGGGACCGGAAGCTTTGCGCCCCAGCATTACTGCTAGTTTGCCTTTTTCAGTGGAACACCAAATTGTCATTAAAAGTATAGCATATTTATATTGCTTTTCAATCCGGGCAGGGCGGCCCGAAAGATAAAAGGATTTGACTTATGTCAAAAAATATTTATAATAATATCGATATGTTCCGAAAAACTTTTTTTACCCTTTTTCTTTTTGCTGCAGTTTCTTTTTCCCTGCCCGGTTTTGTCTCTGCTGCGTCGGAAGTTTCGGAATACCTTTGCCAAGTAGGCACTAATCTTTTTAATATGGGCAAATACAACGATGCCCTGGAAGAATTCAGGAAAGTTTTATTGGTCGAGCCTGATAATGCCGTGGCGCAGCAATATATCAATGCGATTTTTGCCAAGGAGTCCGGCCAGCCGGTAAATACCATGGGAAAAGATTTTTCCCGCGAAGAGGCAATGAATTATGCTTTTGCCCAGCTTGATAAAAATAATCAGGGCAGTAACCAACTGCAGGAGGAAGGGGAAAAAGAAAAATTAAAGGT
>JAQUMX010000032.1 GCA_028717885.1 Candidatus Omnitrophota bacterium | reverse complement strand
GCCATTACCATGCCGCCGTCAACTACAATTGTCTGTCCGGTAATGTAACTTGCTTCTTCGGACGCCAAAAACAAACAAGCATTAGCCACGTCAATCGGGTTTCCCAGTTTATTCATTGGAATCAGGCTAAGCATTTTAGCCTTCACATCTTCCGGCAGCTTTGCCGTCATTTCCGTCTGAATAAATCCGGGAGCTACGGCATTGATGTTGATGTTGCGGCTGGCGAATTCCTTAGCCGTAGTTTTTGTCAGGGCAATAATCCCTGCTTTAGAAGCGGAATAATTGGCCTGCCCTGCGTTTCCGATAATGCCAATGATCGAAGCGATATTTACGATTTTACCTCTACGCTGTTTCATCATTACCCGGGACACCGCTTTTGTACAATTAAAGGTGCCTTTAAGATTCACATTCAGCACCGCATCCCAGTCTGCATCACTCATTCTAAGCATCAAATTATCCTTAGTGATGCCAGCGTTGTTAACTAATATATCAACCTTTGTGAATTTGTCAAGAATTTTATTTAAAGTTTCCTCTACCTTTTGAAAATCAACGACATTCAGCTCTACTGCCAGGGATTCGACGCCGAGGGCCTCGATTTCCTTGCTGGTTTGAGACGCTTTTTCCAGGTTAATATCGCTGATTACCACATCCGCGCCCTCGCGGGCAAAGGCCAAAGCAATCTCCTTGCCTATTCCTTGGGCAGAACCTGTCACCAAAACTACCTGACCTTTAAAACGCATCTAATCCCCCTTTAGCTAAAAGGTTTAAAACCCGAAATATCTTCTTGTTTTTCAATACTAACTACCTGTGCTTCCGGATCGATTTTGCGCATTAAACCTTTTAAAACCCTTCCCGGCCCGAATTCGACAAAATTCTTCACTCCCTGAGATAGCATAAAGCGCATCGAATCTTCCCAGAAAACCGGGCTATAAATCTGTTTTACCAGGTTTTCCCGGATCTGGATAGATTTGGTTTTTACCTGCGCATCCACATTACAGACCAAAGGAATCTTAGGGTCATCCAGAGGAATTTGCTCCTCAAGAAAATTCTTAAACTCCATGGCTGCTTCCCACATCAGCCTGGAATGAAAAGCTCCGCCAACCTCCAAATCAACTGCCTTTTTTGCGCCTTGCGCTACAGCGCATTCTTTGGCTTTATCTACAGCTTCTTTTGTCCCGGAAATTACAATCTGGCCCGGGCAATTTAAATTTGCCAAATCAACATCGTTGATTGCAGCACAAATCTCTTTTAACTTTTCCCGCTCCAAGCCGATAATTGCTGCCATCTTTCCGGGAAACCTGGTAGCAGCTTCATTCATTAATTCTGCTCTTTTACGCACTAGCTTTATGGCATCTGCGAATTCCAGGCTTCCTGCGGCAACCAACGCAGCATACTCTCCTAAACTTAAACCGGCCACGAAGCTTACTTCCGCTGGGGCGCCTGCGGCATGCGCTTTAAAAGCTTCGAATGCGGCAATATCCATGGTCAATACTGCCGGCTGGCAGATATGCGTCATCTTAATTGCCTCTTGGCTGCCGGAGCAGCACATTTGCCTCAAATCAAACCCTAAAACCTGATTCGCTTTGTCAAAGACCGCTTTTGCTTCGGGAAAAGTTTCGTAAAGGTCTTTTCCCATACCTATATATTGGCTGCCTTGACCGGCAAAAAGGTAAGCTACCATTTAATAATCGATGCCCCCCAAACCAGGCCAGCGCCAAAAGCATCAAGCAGGATAATGTCCCCCTTCTTGACTTTACCTTCCTTCACTGCCTCGCATAAAGCAGTAGCGGTAGAAGCGGAAGACATATTCCCGAATTTTTCGATATTCAGATAAATTTTTTCTTCTGCCAACCCCAGCTTTTTCGCTACTGCCATAATAATCCTGGCATTTGCCTGATGGGGAATTACCAGGTCTACATCGGAAAATTTTAAACCGGCACGCCGCAATACTTCCTCGGCTGCCTCGGTCATAATCGTAACTGCTAATTTGAATAGTTCGTTGCCCTGCATTTTAATATAATGCATACGGGTATCGATAGTTTCATGTGACGCAGGCATCCTTGACCCGCCTGCAGGCACATTCAAAAGCCTTGTCATTTCTCCGTTACTGCCTAAATAAGTAGCCATAATCCCGCCGGATTTAACTTCCGAAAGGATTGCCGCACCTGCTCCGTCGCCGAATAAAACACAGGTGTTACGGTCTTTCCAATCGGTAATCGAAGACAGGACTTCTGAACCGACTACTAGGGCATTTTTACAAACGCCCGAAGAAATAAACTGCTGGGCAGTGGCAAGGGCATAGACAAAACCTGCGCAGGCAGCGGAAATATCAAAACAAAGCGCCTTTTTTGCGCCGATCTTCGCCTGGACAAAACAGGCAGTGGAAGGAAATTGCATATCCGGGGTAATCGTAGCCACAATAATCAAATCCAAATCAGCTGCAGCTAACCCTGAACTCTTTAAAGCATCCAATGCCGCTCCTACTGCCAAGTCAGACGCTGCCTCCTTCTCCACAAGATGGCGCTCTTTAATTCCGGTACGCGTAGTAATCCATTCATCCGAAGTATCTACCATTTTTTCCAAATCCTTGTTCGTGAGGATTTTTTTCGGTATATACTCCCCAACTGCGATTATCCCGACATTTTTCATTATGCGTTTACCCGCGCTGCCTTCACAGCTTCCATAATCTTCAAGTTTACCTGGCGTTCTACTTCTTCATTGGCAACGCGCACAGCATTTTTAATCGCCCGTAAGTTCGACCGCCCATGGCCAATAATAGTAATCCCGTTAACACCCAATAAGGGTGCGCCGCCGTAATCAGCGTAATCCAATTCTTTCTTAAAATTCATAAAGGTTTGCTTTAAAAGTAAGAGCCCGATTTTTCCTAAGAAATTGCTCTTTAAAAGATGGCGCTTTAAAAATACCTGGATTGCCTCTGCCGTTCCTTCCGTTACTTTTAATGCGATATTACCGACAAAACCATCGCAGACAATAATGTCGCATTTACCGGAAAACAAAGCCTTGCCTTCAACATTGCCGATAAAATTAAGCTGGCTATTGGAAAGTAGTTCAAATGCCTCTTTATGAAAATCCGTGCCCTTAGTCTCTTCTTCTCCGACATTTAAAAGCCCGACCGAAGGATTCGTTTTATTAAAAATGTTTTTTACGTAGGCATCTGCCATGATGGCATACTGCAGTAAATGTAACGGCTTGGCGTCAATATTGGCGCCGACATCGATAATCAGGGAGGTGCCCTTTAAGGTGGGAGTGACAATTGCGATTCCCGGGCGCTCTACGTCTTCAAGCAACCCCAGGGTCAAGGTGGCCGCGCAAACTACTGCTCCAGTATTTCCAGCGCTAAAAAATGCGCTTGCCTTGCCTTCTTTTACCAGGTTTAAACCCACGACAATGGAAGAATTCCTTTTCCTGCGCACACTGGTTGCCGGTGATTCATGCATTTCGATTACTTCCGGGGCATGATGCACGGAAATATTCTTCCCGGTGTATTTTGCGCCGATGAGCAAAGGCTTTATCTTTGCCTCATCCCCTACCAGGATGACTTCCACATTATGTTCTCTTACCGCCGCCACAACACCATCCACTACTACCTTTGGCGCGTAATCACCACCCATTGCATCGACGACGAT
Source organism: Candidatus Omnitrophota bacterium (assembly GCA_028717885.1). GTDB lineage: Bacteria > Omnitrophota > Gorgyraeia > Gygaellales > Profunditerraquicolaceae > JAQUMX01. The sequence continues at coordinate 6,619 of JAQUMX010000032.1, read as the reverse complement.
TTTCATCTGCTTATCTCCGATAAAAAGATTAGGCTTTCTTCTTTGGTTTTTCTTTTACTTTAATCTCCATTGCCTGCTTGCCGTCATAATAACCGCAAACCAAGCAGACGCGATGAGGCAGTTTCGGCTGTTTACATTGCGGGCATGATGCGAGGCTGGTTTTCTTGATCTTCCAATGCGTACGGCGCTTGTTGCCGCGTTGTTTCGAATGTCTACTCTTAGGTAATGGCATTTTATACTCTCCTTTTAATTATTACAGTTACATTTTCCTTCATTCAGGTTCTTGCCGCATTTTAGGCATAGCCCCAAGCAATCCGTACGGCATAACGGCTTAATCGGGTAATCGATAATAATCTCCTGCCGGATATCCGGATCGAAATTAATTTCCACATCCCCTTTATCTAATACGAAATGCAGAGAAAAATCTTTTTTTAACGCGGCTTCACTCTCGCGCAGGCATCGGCTACAATCAAAAAAGATCCGGCCGGCAACAGAAACCTTTGCGATTACCGCATTAGTGACCCGGCTCACCTGAGCTTTAACCGTTAGCGGCCCGCGGAACTTAATTGACTCGGTTTCCAAATCCAAAACCTGGGCGCTAATCTGTTCTTCAAGCTCGAGCCCCTCAGGCGGAATCTGATTAATTCTTATCTTCATTTATTTATCTAGAGGAGGCTAATTTAAGTTTACGCCGCAGCGCTTTTTCCACATAATCCGGCACAAAAGCACTGATATCAGCCCCAAGAAAAGCGGCTTCTTTGAGCAGCTTCGAGGAAACATAACTAAAGGATTCTTGCGGCATGAGAAAAATGGTTTCTACCTGCGGGTTCAATTTACGGTTAGTAAGCGCCATCTGAAACTCGTATTCAAAATCGGAGATCATCCGTAGGCCGCGGATCAAGACATTGGCCTTGCGCTTAAGGGCATAATCCACTACCAGATTGTCAAAATGCTCTACGGTTACTCCCGGCATACCCTGCGTTGCTTTTTTAAGCATTTCAACGCGTTCTTTTACGCTGAATAAAGGGTGCTTTTGAGGGTTATGGGCAACTGCCACAATTACCTCAGAAAAAATCTCCTGCGCCCTCTTGATCAGGTCAATATGGCCGTAGGTAACTGGGTCAAAGCTTCCCGGGTAAATTGCTTTTTGGCACATCTTTTTTATAGAATGAAAGGCTTGTATCGCCGTAATGCGACTGCTTGAATAAACTTAAAACTCCCAGCTGGGCTGGGAGGTCGTCTTTCTTAAAATGCTGTACTATAATGAAACCATTGGGCGCTAATATATCATAAGTAGAGAGGTTGCGCAAGGTTTTTTTTGCCAGTTCCAGATAATAAGGCGGATCCAGGAAGATAAGTTCGAATTGTTTTCCTTTATGATGAAGAAGTTGGATTGCCTCCTGGGCATCCTTCTGAAAAATTTGGCAATTTTGCGCTTTTAAAGCACTGATATTCTTTTGGATTGCCACTACACAATCGCGTTTTTCTTCCACGAAAATCAATTCTGTTACCCCCTTTGACAAAGCCTCAAAACCGATTGCTCCTGAACCGGCAAAAAGCTCCAGAAAAGATAAGCCTGAAATATCCCCTAAAATGTCAAAAAGCGCTTTTCTTACTTTATTCTGTGTAGGCCTGATACCCTTAGGCATGGCAAGCTTCGCCCCTTTGGAGCTTCCGGAAATAATTTTCATCATTTAAGCAGTTTTAAAGCCAGGTCAGCAGCGCTCTCCCCGGAAACAAAACAAGCATGCACTCCGCCTCCGGGAAAGGTCCAACCCCCTGTGAGAAAAAGTCCGTGAATTGCGGTTTTTTGGCTTAAACGGTTAATCCCCGCCTGGGCTATTGTTTGGCTAAAACCATAAATCGCCCCTTGCGGAGAAGAAACATACCTTTGCATTGTCCGCGGAGTAGCGGCTTCCAGCACTTCTATATGCTTGGAGAGCCCGGGAAGATATTTTTCGCTACACTTAATTAAACTCTGAACAACTTCCATTTTCCTCTTTTTATAATCTTGCGGATTAAGATTAGCCCAGTTCGCGTAAAGATCATAAGTCATAATCACCAAACTGCCTTTGCCTTTAGGAACCAGGCTAGGGTCAAGCTGAGAGTGGTCTGTAAGCTCCAATAAACAATGGCTGTAATCCTGGCGCAGGGCGGCATCGAAACTTACCCGATGGTCGTAACCGGGATTGACGGAAATCCGGTGGTGGCTCATCCCAAAATTTTGTGCCGGCTGATCCAGTCCTAAATATATCTGAAAAGCAGAAACAGATTTTTCCATCGCAGATAATTTTTTCCGGTACCTGGAGGCAAGCAAAGGCTGGTCTATAAATTCTGTCAGGGTGTCAATGGCATTAGCATTAGAAATTATTGTCTTTGCGCGGAATTCTTCGCCTTGATCGGTAATTACGGATTTTACACGCCTGCCTTTTTGCGTAATGATTTTTTTCACGGCAGTATTAAACCTGGATTGCCCGCCATTCTCGCCGATTTCTTCAACCATAGCCTGAAAAAGCCTCCCAAAGCCGCCTTTAATATAGGCCGTATGATGGTAATAGTACCCCCGAAAGACTATCAGGAAATATAAAGCGCTTAAGCTATCCGGAGGCAGCCCCATAAAACGCCAGAGGTCGGTGATGATTGCGTTTAATTTTTTATCGGAAATATACCTTCTGACAAACTGCCCAATACTGCAGGTAGAGGTATTAATAATGAATGGATAAACAAAAGGGCTGATCAATAAATTTAGCACATCCGGCAGCGGGGACTCGCTAAAACGGTCAAATTGCCGGAAAAATTTGTCAAAAGCAGAAAAAAGCTTATGCAGCCCTGCTTCTTCCTGCGGAAACTTACTGACCAACAATTGCAGAAAATGGTCGGGGTTAAAATCTGCGACAAAATCATGGCCCGGGTAAATAATGCGCGCAAAATCCTTTAATTCAATAAATTCTATTTTTTTATCGATATTGTGTTTTTCGAGAAACCCCCGTACCCAACCTCCCGGAGATAACTCATCAACACAATGAATCGCCGATTCAAAAATAAAACCTTTCCTGCTAAAGGTAGTGGCAAACCCTCCGGGAACCGGCTGCTTTTCAAGTAAGAGGATTTTTTTGCCAAGGGTAGAAAGTTTTAACCCCGCAGATAGGCCACCGACACCTGCGCCGATAATAATACAATCATATTCCATATTTTTAATACGGTTATAAAGAATTCTGGAAAAACTTCACCACTTCTTCGGCCACCTTGTCCTTATCTTTGTCGATAGTAATCATGTGGTAGCTATTGTCCAGCAACAACAAAGATTTCCTGGCAGAGCCGATATTTTCATAAACATACCGGGCGTTCTTCGGGCTTGTCATATCATCTTCTTTGGCATGAATTACCAGAATCGGGGCTTTCACGAGGGCGAGTTCATCCTTGACTACTTTTGTAAAAAGGTGGTGCTGGTAAAGATTTGCTAACGGGAAAAAAGGGCTGCCAAAGGCGAGCACCTGATTATCGAACTTACTTGCTTCTGCGCCTTTATAGAACCTTTCGATATTGTTCCTGGTTTCTTCGTCTTTCAGGCCGTATGGCCAGCCTTCTCTGATATTAATCGAATTGCGTAAGGCCGGTATATTCCAGGCTAAATTCAAAAAAATCTTTGCTTTGGGCAATGCCCAGCCGTCATAATAGATTGTCGGGGCCAAAGCTACGATTCCGGCTACGTCAGCGGGAAACCTATAGGCCAAATGTATGCTCATCAAAGCGCCCATAGAAAGCCCGGCAACATAGACCTTATGGTAATCTTTCTTCAGGTACTCTAAATCCTCTATACAGGCTGCCTCGATCTCCTGCCAGGTGACCTTTTTAAGCTCACCTAAAGTATCGCAATGCCTGGGAAGGGTATTGCAAAGCGCGGTAAAGCCGGACTTTTGCAGCCCCTTACCCAAATAGTGCATTTCTGAAGGAGTCCCAGTAATCCCATGAATCAGGAGTACGGCTGTGCCGTTGGTGCCTTTCAGGTAAAAATTATATTTTTTGGGGTTATGCTCTTCCATGAATTTCAATTCCAATTAAGCTTACTAAAGAATTGATTATATCACAAATTACCCAAAGTCAAAGATTAAAATGGATAAGAGGGCAGTTTTCTGTTATAATTTTCCACTATGCAAAAGGAAAATGCCCCGCTCTCCTTCTCTATTGCCAGCACTATCCAAGAAATTCCCCGCCAGGACTGGGAAGAACTTTTCGGCAAAGACATTATCGAAGGCTACGGCTTTCAGCGCACGCTTGAAGAAGCGGGCTTACAGGAATTTACTATCCGCTATCTTTTAGGCAAGAGAGAAAACCGGTTTTGCCTGATCATCCCATTCTTTATTATGAATTTCTCTTTTGATACGCTGGTTTCCGGGCCATTGCAGGCAATCATGAAAAAATTAAAGCCGATATTCACCTTAAAAGTAATTTTTTTAGGGGCACCTACTGCCGAAGAATTTTATTTAGGCATCGCAAAAGAAGCTGAAGCAGAAGCGCTGCTTAACGGCGCAATTGCCGCAATCGAAGCATTTTCCAAAAAAGAAAAAATCGCCGGCTTCCTTTTTAATAACGTTTCCCGGAAAAATGAATGGCTGAGCTCATATTTAGAAAGAAAAGGATTTATTAAGCTAGAAGGCTTGCCTTCTACTCTCATCGAAATTAAAGCCAATTCCGTAGAAAACCACATCCAGGGCTTAAGCAAGAATATGCGCAAGGACTTAAAACGTAAACTAAAAGCTTCACGGGAAATTGCGAAACTTACTACTGAAATCAGGCAGGATATCCAAGGCATTAGCGACGAAGTATACCGGCTCTATATGAACAACTTCAGCGACTCGGATGTACATTTTGAAATCCTTACTAAAGAATTTTTTGAGAAAATCAGCGCCAATATGCCGGAGACGGTAAAATATTTTATTACCCGTGAAGGCAGTAAAATTGTGGCGTTTAACCTTTGCTTTGTCAAGGACGGCTTATTCATCGATAAATTCATCGGTTTTGATAAGGAACTGGCGCTAAAGTATCATCTTTACTTTACTACCTTCTGCCACAACCTGGACTGGTGCATTAAAAACGGCTTACGTTTTTATCAGCCGGGTGCCACAGATTACCATCCAAAGGTGCGTTTAGGAGCAAAGCTGGTCCCCCTCTTCCTCTATGCAAAAGCCCTAAATCCGGTAATCGATTTTCTGATCAGAAAATCCGCAAAACTTATCGAGCCAAAAAATATCGACTCCTCGCTTAAAGAAATCATCAAATTAAGGAATTTGGAGGATTAATTTAAAACTTTCGGAAGGCAACACAAGCGTTATTGCCGCCGAATGCCGAAGCATTGTTTAAAACCACTTCAACATCCAGCGAACGCGCGGAATTCGCAACACAATCAATATCGCACTCCGGATCAGGAGTCTCGAAATTAATCGTCGGCGGAATGGCCCCATTCTTTACAACCAAACAACAAGCAGCGGATTCGATCGCAGAAGCTGCACCCATGGTATGGCCCAACATGGATTTAATGGAACTAACCGGGATTTTTTTATAAAGCCCGGGAAAAACTTTCTTTATTGCCAAGCATTCTTCTTTATCGTTTGCCGGAGTGCCTGTGCCATGCGCATTAATATAATCTACATCTTCGGGGTTAAGCTTACTCTCCTGCATGGCTTTTTCCAATGCCTGCGCAATCCCTGCGGCATGCGGAGCAGTCATATGATTGGCATCGCAGCTTAAACCATATCCTAAAACTTGCGCATAAATCTGGGCATTTCTTTTTGTTGCCCGGCTTAATGGTTCTAAAACCAATAATGCCGCGCCCTCACCCACTATCATTCCTTTGCGGTTTTTATCAAAAGGCTGGCATTTTTCCGGTGCCACTGCCAAGAGGCGGTTAAACCCTGTAAAGGCAAGTTTTGAAAAAGCATCTGCCCCTCCTGCCAACATGGTAGCAGCAACTCCCTTACGCAATAAATCACAGGCGTACCCAATACAGTAATTGCCGGCTGCACACGCTGTGGGAATAAGATAATTCGGCCCGGATAAACCAAATTCTAAAGCAACATTTACCGCCAGGGCATTAGGCGGAGAATAAGGAATTAAGGAAAAATCCATTGCCTCAATGCCCTTTTTTACCCAGGCTTCATTTAATTGTTGATAAATCTGCGATTCCCCCATGGTTGTGCCCAGGCAAACGCCGATTCTTCCTTTATCTATATTATTTAAATCAAGGCGCGCATCATCAAGAGCTAAATGCGCGGCGCGGATTGCTAAGCTGGATGCCCGGCCGATTTTTCCGGCAGGGGTAGTAAAATCCTTGACCTCTCCGCCAAGATGGGTGGGATATACTGAAGTGTCAAAAGAGGTGATTTCGCTGATGCCGGATTTCCCGGCAATTAATGCATTCCAAAAATTATTCTTCCCGGTCCCAATCGATGAAACTACGCCAATTCCCGTAACAACTATAGGTTCATCCATTTGCTTTGACGCTAAAGCTTAATTCGCCTTTGGCGACTTCCTTGTTCCCTACCTCTGCCAAGGCATTGACGATTGCGGCGTTGGAAACAACTTTCACCGGTTCGACAGTAAGTTTCAACTGGTCGCCGGG
>JAQUMX010000031.1 GCA_028717885.1 Candidatus Omnitrophota bacterium | reverse complement strand
CTACATACGCACGTTCGGCTGTTCCTTCGTCTCAGTTCTCGCGCTGCGCGCTCGGCCTTCGCTCAGGATCAACCAAAAGTTTGCAGCAAGGAATAAGCCTTTATTATGAGTAAAAAAGTATTCCTGCAAACTTTTGGTTGTCAGATGAATGTGCGGGATTCGGAGGTGATTTGCGGCTTACTGGAAAAAGCAGGCTATAAAATTACCGAAGATGAGGACAAGGCGGAGATAGCGATTTTCAATACCTGTTCTGTGCGCCAGCATGCGGAAGAGAAGGTTTGGTCTGCAGTAGGAAGAAGTAAAGCCAAAATTATCGGGGTAATCGGATGCATGGCGAATAATTACCGTGAGGCGATCTTCGAAAAAGCGCCAAAGGTTGATTTTGTGGTGGGCACAGCGGATATTGCGAAAATCCCTGCGATTATCGCGGAAATAAAAAAACATAAGGGTAGCCTTTTAGAAAAGAAGATCTATGAAACCGATGCTAATTTCCGGGAAGATGAGATTTATCATACTGGTTTTCACCTGGATAGAACCCATGCCTTTGTAGTAATTTCCGAGGGTTGTGAAAATTACTGTTCTTACTGTGTAGTGCCTTATGTGCGCGGGAAGCTGCGTTTTCGTAGCAGCACTGATATCCTTGATGAAATCAGAGAGGATATCGAAGCGGGCATCGAAAAAATTACGCTCTTAGGCCAGAATGTGAATGCTTATAAGAGTGACGGCGTAAATTTTGTTAAGCTGGTTAAGCTGGTTAATCCCCTTCAGGGCTTAAAAGAATTCAGTTTTATTACTTCGCATCCAAAGGATACCTCCAAAGAGTTATTTCAGGCGATGGCTGATTTGGAAAAATTAAAGAAATGCCTGCATCTGCCAATACAATCCGGCTCAGACAGGATCCTAAAATTAATGAACCGCAATTACACCCGCAAATCCTATATTGATTTAGTAGAGGATTATCGTAGAATCGTCTCAAATGGGGAATTAAGTACAGATATCATCGTCGGTTTCCCAACGGAAAGTGAACAGGATTTTCAGGATACTTATGATTTGGTCAAGGAGGTTGAGTTTAACTCCGCCTATATTTTTAAATATTCCCCGCGGCCGCACACTGAAGCGGCAAAAATGGCTGATACTGTGCCGAAAGAGGAAAAGGAGAAAAGGCACAAGTTAATCTTGGACCTGCAGAAAAAAATCTCCCATCAAAAAAAATGCCAAAAGAGAAAATAATTTTCATTGTTGGGCCTACTGCTAGCGGAAAAAGTGTGGTAGCTGTGCAACTGGCAAAGAGAATCAAAGGCGAAATCATCTCCTGCGATTCGATGCAGGTGTATAAAATGATGCCGATCCTGACTTCTCAACCTACGCTTGGCTTAAGAAAACAGGTGAAGCATCATCTAATCGCAACGGTTGCTCCGGCAATCGAATATAATGTTTCGCAATATCGCCGGGAGGCGCTAAAGAAAATCTCTCAAATCCAAAAAAAGAAAAAAATTCCGGTTTTTGTAGGAGGAACCGGCTTGTATATGTCGGTTTTACTGCATGGTATTTTCGAGCAACAGGAGGTAAACCCAAAAATCAGGGAAAGCCTTTTAAAGCAGGCAAAAAAGTTTGGCAGTGTTTACTTGTACCGTAAATTAGAAAAAGCTGACCCTCAAGCTGCAGCGAAAATTCATCCTCATGATGCCAAGAGGATTATCCGGGCTTTAGAGGTTTTTCAGGCTACTGGTAAGCCAATTTCAGTTTTGCAAAAAACAAGAAAAGGGCTAAACCATGATTATGAGGTAAAAATTTTCGGCTTGAATTTGCCGCGTGAAAAGCTATATACTCGCATTGAAGAGCGCGTTGACCGGATGCTGGAGCAAGGTTTGGAAAAAGAAGTAAAAAAATTGCTTAAAAGTAAATTAAGCCGCACTGCGCAATTTGCTATCGGAATAAAAGAGTTGGCCGGCTATTTGCACGGTGAATATGGCTGGGAAGAAGCTGTTCGGATGATGAAACAAAATACCCGGCATTACGCCAAGAGGCAACTCACCTGGTTTCGTAAAGAAAAAGCTATCCAGTGGATTAATCTAACAGGAAAGGAAAAGCCGCAGGAAGTGGCAGTGAAACTATGGAAAAAGCTTTATTAGTCACTATCAAATTAGAATCGCAAAAAGACAATTGGCAAACAGAAGATATTATCGAAGAGCTGGAGGAATTGGCAATTACCAGCGGAGCAGAAGTGGTGGATAATATCAGTTGTTTCCGCGAGACGCCTACGCCAAATCTTTTTATCGGCAAAGGAAAAGCAGAAGAGATTGCCTTGCTTTGTGAAGAAGAAGGAATCGATACGGTAATTTTTAGTACTGACCTCTCCGGCACTCAGCAGCGTAACCTCGAAGAAGTAATCGCCAGAAAAACTATTGACCGCACTCAGCTTATCCTGGATATCTTTGCCCGGCATGCTCATAGCCCGGAAGGGAAAATGCAGGTGGAGCTGGCACAGTTGCAATATTTAATGCCGCGCCTGGTCGGTAAGGGGATCATCCTTTCGCGTACCGGAGGCGGTATTGGTACCAGCGGCCCCGGCGAGCAAAAACTGGAAGTTGACCGCCGCAGGATCAGGAAAAGAATCGATAACTTGAAAGCGGAAATCAAACATTTTTCTTTGCATCGCCAGACTATTAAGAAGCGCCGTAAAGAGAATGCCTTGCCGACTGTGGCTTTGGTAGGTTACACTAACGCCGGCAAATCCACATTGCTAAACGCGCTCACTAATGCCAATCAGGTGGTTGCTGATAGCTTATTTACTACACTTGATACTTTGTATAAAGGGCTGCAGCTGCCAAACGGGGAGAATATCGTCATTTCCGACACTGTAGGGTTTCTTTACAATCTTCCGCACCACTTGATCGAGGCATTCAAAGCAACGCTTGAGGAAGTGGCAGAAGCGGATTTGTTGATTCATGTACTGGATGTTTCGCACCACCGGGTGCAGGAGCACTATCAGGCAGTAATGCAGGTTTTGAAGGAATTAAATGCGCAGGATAAGCCTTTAATTACCGCTTTAAATAAAATCGATTCATTAGAAGATAAATCCTGGCTTTTAACTTCAGGCAGTTCTTTTATAAACCCGGTTCCCATCTCGGCAAAATTGGGGCAGAATTTATCGATGTTGCTGGAAATGATTCAGAATAATTTCGCAAGCAGGATGTCTCTGGTGGAATTAGTTTTGCCGCATACGCGCATGGACCTGGTGGATTTATTCTACCGCGAAGGCAAGGTGGAAAAAATCGATTATCAGCAAAAAGGGATAAAAGTAAAAGTGAGCCTGCCAAAACAGCTATTGGAGCATCTTTTGCATAAAGAAGAAGTCAAAAAAGCTTAGTAGTAAAATCCTTGACAAGATTGCTTGTTGCAGTAAAATAAATACGGGTGTATTAGGTTAGAAGGTTATATCTGGAGGGGAATTTCAAAGGGTCTTACCTTCTTTTTTTACAGAGAAGAGGGTAAGATTTTTTTGTAAAAAGGGGATTTTGATAAGGAGGTTTTAAATGAAGCGGACAATCGCATTATTGGTGGCTGGTGTTTTATTTTTCGGCAATTTCGCGGCTTTTGCAGAAATTGTGCCCGTAGAAAATAAAAAGGATTGGAAGGCGCAGCTTTTTTTAACCAATCAGATTAAGGGGATTGGCCTGGTGGATTCTTTTCAGGAAGATTGGGCCAATTGTAGCTATATTTATGATGATGCCTTGGCGGCGATGGCGCTTATGGCAATGGGCAATAACGGCACAGCCCAGGAAATTTTAAATACAATCGCTACGGAAGTAAAGCCTACTATTTGGGGAATGGCTGCAGAACACTATATTTTTTCCGACTTAAGCGGCAGAGGAGAGGGGAAGGCTTATTGCGGGAATATGGGCTGGCTCTTACAGGCCTTTAATATTTATCAAAAAAACACCGGCAGCAGGGAATTTTTCGCTTACCAGAAAAAAATCGCGGATTCGCTTTTAAGGCTGCAGGACCCGAGAGATAACGCGCTCTGGGGCAGTTGCTATGATGCCTGGAAAAGCGTTGAGCATAATTTGATTGCTTATGTGGCATTGAGGAATTTCGGGAAGTTAAACGGCCTGGGCACCTATATGATTCGGGCAGAAAAAATCAAGAACTTCCTGCAGGGCCCTTCGGTCTGGAACGGCCAAAGGTTTAACCGCGGGCCATACGATTATACAGAGGTTGTGGATGTGCAGGCTTTAGGGGTATTGGCCTTAGGTACGCGGTATTTGAATGCCTTAAATTGGGCAGAAGTAAATTTACAAACTACAAAGCCGCTGGGCGGAGTAATGATCGCTGGTTTTGATTTTAATGATGACCTGGATACGATTTGGTTCGAAGGCACTCTGCAGATGGCGTTGGCTTATACCTTAAAGATGCAGAATCCGGTAATTGGAAACTTCTTTTACAGCCAGGCCTTGACCGCAGTACAGCCTGACGGCTCCTTACTTTTAGCGACTAATCCCGGCACAGCAAGTGATGATTGGATCCTGCAACCCTGGCGCGCCGTAGCATCTACCAGTTGGCTGATTTTCTACGCTAAAAAATTCAATCCGGTAACAATCTATTAAATCTTAGCGGGGACGTTCCCCAAGGTGCCACCTTTTAAGCCTATTTAAGGCAGAGAAGGGTGGCCCTTTTAGGAGCGTCCCCATCTGTGAGAATATCTAATAAAAATTATTAAAAATACTTGACAAAATAATTAGAATATGCTATGTTTTATGCAGATACAGAAGACAAGCAAACGGAGGTAAGTATGCCGCTGTTTGATGTTTATATTAGTCCCGACGAACCCGTGTATGTTATCAGTGTTGTAAGCAAGCTGGTAGACTTGCCGGTTTGGACCTTGCGCCAGTTGGATAAAGCAGGAGTTGTCTGTCCTAAGCGCATCGGGAAAAAAAGCAGACTTTATTCTTTGAAAGACATTAAAAGATTAGAATATGTGCATTACCTGATGGAGGAACAAAGAGTGAATATCCACGGTATTAAGATTATTTTGAAGACTGAGGAGTAAAAATTTTTTAATTATTGATTAGCACTCTCGAGTAGTGAGTGCTAATGCTTGCCTCACCGGCAGGTTGGGAGGGTTAAAGATGAGAATGGATAAAATGACAGCAAAATTGCAAGAAGCGCTTCAGGATGCTATCAGCTTGGCTACCGAATCCGGGCATCAACAGGTTGAGCCTGAAGATTTAATTTATACTTGTTTGAAGCAAGATGAAAGCATTATTGCCGCAGTAGTGGAAAAATTAGGCATTCCGGTAACTACTTTAATCAGGATAATCGAGGATCATTCCCAGCAGCGGCCGGCAGTTAGCGGCGGCGCCGCACAGGTCTATTTTTCTGCTCGGATGAATAAATTATTTTCTCAGGCTCAGAAAGAAGCGTCTGCCTTAAAAGATGAATATGTTTCTTCAGAACATATCTTATTGGCATTATTGTCCGATCCGGAATCAATTGTGACAAAGGAATTAAAAAAAGCAGGCGTTGATAAAGAAAAAATTTTCTTGGCGCTTTCCCAGGTTAGGGGCAGTCATCGGATTACCGACGAGAATCCGGAAGAGAAATTCAACGCTTTGGAAAAATACGGCCAGGATATTACGGACCTGGCAAAGAAAAATAAGCTCGACCCGGTAATTGGCCGCGACAAGGAAATCCGCAGGCTGATGCAGGTCTTATCGCGCCGCACGAAAAATAACCCGGTGTTAATCGGAGAGGCAGGCGTAGGCAAGACCGCAATTGTCGAGGGTTTGGCGCAACGCATTGTTTCCAATGATGTGCCGGAAGGCTTAAAAAATAAAAAAATCATTTCCCTTGATTTAGGCAGTTTAGTTGCGGGGACAAAATTCCGCGGCGAATTCGAGAACCGCCTGAAAGCGGTCTTACGTGAAGTCCAGGGTAAAGCCGGCCAGGTGATCCTTTTTATCGATGAACTGCATACGATTGTCGGCGCCGGTGCGGCAGAAGGCGCAATCGATGCTTCCAATATGTTAAAGCCCATGCTTGCCCGCGGGCAGCTACGTTGTATCGGTGCTACTACTCTTGATGAATATAGGAAATATATCGAGAAAGACCATGCGCTTGAGCGCAGGTTTCAATCCATATTTGTGGATGAGCCGAGCGTCGAAGATACGATTGCGATTTTAAGAGGCCTAAAAGAAAAATACGAAATTCATCATGGCGTGCGGATCAAGGATTCTGCTTTGGTTGCCGCAGCCACACTTTCCAACCGCTATATTAGCGACCGGTTTTTGCCGGATAAGGCGGTGGACTTAATCGATGAGGCTGCAGCTCATTTGAGGATTTCTATCGATAGTATGCCGGTAGAGCTCGATGCGGTTTCCCGTAAAATTATGCAGTTGGAAATCGAAAAACAGGCTTTAAAGAAGGAAAAAGATAAAGCCTCTCAGGCGCGTTTGAAGAAAATCGAAAGCGATGTAGAGGGTTTGAAGAAAAATTACGAAGAGAAAAAACAGCAGTGGGAAAATGAAAAGGCGCTGATTTTAAAAGTTAAACACGCCAAAGAAAAATTAGAAGGGCTCAAAGCCGAGGCGCAAGCAGCAGAAAAATCCGGCGACTTAGGCAAAGCAGCAGAGATCAAATACGGCCGCTTGGGCGAAATCGAGAATGAAATAAAAGCCTTAAACCTCGAATTGGAGAAAAAGCAAAAAAACTCCGGTTTATTGCGCCAGGAGATCGATGAAGAAGATATCGCCAAGGTGGTTGCGCTCTGGACGGGTATTCCTCTGACCAAACTATTAGAAGCTGATACGCAAAAATTAGTCAAGATGGAGGAGCGTTTAAAGTCGCGGGTGATCGGCCAGGATGAAGCAGTAGAGGCAATTGCCAGTTGTGTGCGTAGGTCTCGTTCCGGTTTAGGGGATGAGTTCCGGCCAATGGGATCTTTTATCTTTTTAGGGCCAACCGGCGTAGGGAAAACCAAGCTGGCAAAAACCCTCGCCTGGTTTTTATTTGACGACGAGAATGCCTTGATCCGTATCGACATGTCGGAGTATATGGAAAAATTCTCGACCAGCCGGTTGATTGGAGCGCCTCCCGGATATGTCGGGTATGATGAAGGCGGGCAATTAACGGAAAAAATCCGCCGCCGACCATATTCGGTGATCCTCTTGGATGAAATCGAAAAAGCGCATCCCGATGTCTTTAACCTGCTGTTACAAATCCTTGATGACGGCAGATTAACCGACGGCCAGGGCCGGACGGTAAATTTCAAAAATACTGTGATCATTATGACATCGAATATCGGAGCGGAATTGATCCAGCAGCAGGGAGCGATCGGCTTTAAAACGCAGAAAGCAGAGAGCGGGATAAAAGAAAAACTGCTCGATGAAGTAAAACACACTTTTCGGCCGGAATTCTTAAACCGGATCGACGAGATTATTATCTTTAACCCCCTGGATAAAGCGCAGGTAAACCGGATCTTAGATATCGAACTGGAGCCGCTTTATAAGAAATTGACCGAACAAGGAGTGGCGCTGGAGATCAGTGCAAAAGTGAAGGAATTTCTTGCGGAGAAAGGCTTTGACCCGCATTTTGGAGCCAGGCCTTTAAGGCGTACGATCCAAAAATACCTCCAGGATCCTTTGGCTTTAGAGCTTTTGGCAGGCAATATTAAGCCGGGTGCGAAACTCAAGGCTGAGCTGGATAATAGCGGAAAGGTAGTGTTTAAATAATTGCAAATAACTGCGTTGACAAAGGTAGAGTTTGTGTTAAAATTATGTTTTAGCATTTTAAGGGTGAGAGTGCTAATTGTCACCCGGCCCTAGCGGATGGGCCGGTGTGTATTGCTATACAAGAGGTAGATATGGTAAAAAATGTAGATCATAGCGCGAGAAAAAGAGCGGTGTTGGCAGCGGCAATTAACCAGCATATCGAAGATGCAGAGCCTGTTGCCTCTGAAGATATTGCCCGGGATTTTGACTTAAGTTCCGCGACTATCAGGAATATCTTTGCGGAACTAGAGGGTGAAGGGTACTTGACCCATCCGCATACTTCCGGCGGCAGGATACCGACCAGCCGGGGATACCGTTATTACGTTGACTTCCTGCTTTCTCAGATCGAACTCTTGGATAAGGAAAAGGAACAGATCATTGGTGAATACCGCAGGGAGATCAACGAAATGGAAGGCATCCTGGAAAAGACTTCGGAGGTGATCTCTGTGATCACCCATTATGCCGGATTGGTTTCTTTTTTGGAACGAGAAGACCGCTTTTTCTATAAGGGGATCAGTTTTGTTTTAGAACAGCCGGAGTTTCAGGATTTAACCAAAATGCGCCTGATCGTAAAAATGATGGAAGATAAAAAACGCATCTTAAATATCATTAACCGGGATTTTTCAGGCAAAGTAAAAATTTATATCGGTGAAGAACTGGAAGAGCCGCAGATACAGGAGTGTTCTTTGATTGTTTCCAGTTTTAAAATTAAGGACCGGCCAACCGGCAGGTTGGCAGTATTGGGGCCAAAGCGCATGGAATATCAGCATGCGATCCCTGCGCTGGAATATGTTTCCGATATTTTAAGCGCGGTCCTGGAGAAGATCTGATGGAAGAAAAGAATAAGAACCAAAAATGCGAAGAGAAGCAGGTGGCTTTAAAGGAATCGGAGTACCTGGCGCTTAAAGCCGAAGCTGATAAAGCCAAGGAACAGTCTGACCGCTTGCTGCGGCTGCAGGCTGATATGGAAAATACGCGTAAGCGCCTGGAAAAAGAAAAACAGGATTTCTTGAAGTTTGCCAACGAAGGCATTATTGTAGAATTACTGAATATCCTGGATGACCTGGAGCGTACGGTGGAACTCGCCCAGGATAAACACGAAGATTTGAATGCGTTTTTAAAAGGCGTAGAAATGATCCTGGCGCATTTTTATGATTTGCTTAAAGAATACGGAGTAAAGCCTATTCAGGCAGAAGGAAAAATTTTCGACCCGAATTTTCACGAGGCTCTGATGCAGGAGGAGAATAAAGAGGTGCCGGAGCATACGATCCTGGAAGAAATGCAAAAAGGCTATTTTCTAAATGACCGGGTAATCAGGACCACGAAAGTAAAAGTTTCCAAAGGAGGTAAATAAGATGGCTAAAATTATAGGGATTGATTTAGGGACATCAAATTCAGCAGCAGCAATCATGGAAGGCGGAAGGCCGGTAATTATCCCTTCCGCAGAAGGCGCAGGTGTGTCTTCCGGAAAAGCATTTCCTTCTTATGTTGCTTTTACCAAAGACAACCAGCGTTTGGTAGGCGAGCCGGCAAGGCGCCAGGCAGCAATTAATCCGGAAGGCACGATCCAAGCTGCCAAGCGTAAAATGGGCACGGATTTTCATTTTAAGGTTTTTGGAAATGAATATACGCCCCAGCAGATTTCGGCTTTTATTTTGCAAAAAATAAAAGCCGATGCCGAAGCCTATTTAGGCGATAAGGTTGAAGAAGCGGTAATTACCTGCCCTGCATATTTTGACGACAACCAGCGCACAGCTACCAAAGATGCAGGAGAGATCGCAGGCTTAAAAGTTTTAAGGATCATTAACGAGCCGACCGCAGCCTGCCTTGCATATGGCCTGGAAAAAGCCGGCAAAGAATTAAAGATCCTGGTTTTTGATTTTGGCGGCGGCACACTGGATGTTACGATCATGGAGATGTGGAAAGAAGGCGGCTTTAAAGTCATGGCCACTTCCGGCGACACACAATTAGGCGGCACTGATATGGACAATGTGCTGATCGATTATATTGCCAAAGAATTTATGCGCGGAAACGGAATTGATTTAAAGAATGACAAAATGGCAATGCAGCGTTTAAGAGAAGCTGCGGAAAAAGCCAAGGTAGAATTATCCAGCACGCTTACCACGGATATTAATTTACCTTTTATTACTGCGGATGCCAGCGGCCCAAAGCATTTGACCATGTCAATTAACCGCGCCAAGCTTGAAGAGCTGGTAAATCCGATCATCGAAAGATGCCGCGGCCCCTTAGAGCAGGCACTTAAGGATGCCAAGACTTCTTTTGAGAAAGAAGGTTCTTCTTTTGATAAGTCAAGCGTGGATAAGATCATCATGGTCGGCGGCCCGACCCGTATGCCGATCGTGCAAAAATTTGTCGAAGATTATTTTGGCAAAAAGATCGAACGGGGAGTGGATCCGATGGAATGCGTTGCCTTAGGAGCAGCGATCCAGGCAGCTATTATCAAAGGCGAAGTAAAAGATGTGTTATTGCTGGATGTCACTCCGCTTTCTTTGGGGATCGAGACCTTAGGCGGCGTAAATACGCGTTTGATCGAAAGGAACACGACCATCCCTACAAGAAAATCGCAGATCTTTTCTACTGCCGGAGATAATCAAACCGCGGTAACTATCCGCGTTTTGCAGGGCGAACGCCAGATGGCAGATGATAATGTGGAATTAGGAAGGTTCGATCTGGTAGGAATTCCTCCTGCGCCACGCGGAGTGCCGCAGGTTGAAGTTTCCTTTGATATCGATGCTAATGGTATTGTGCATGTAGCGGCTAAGGATCTGGGCACCGGTAAAGAGCAGTCTATCCGCATTACCGCGCCGAAAAAACTTTCCAAGGAAGAGATCGATAAGATGGTTAAAGACGCGGAAAAATTTGCCGCGGAAGATA
>JAQUMX010000030.1 GCA_028717885.1 Candidatus Omnitrophota bacterium | reverse complement strand
CCTGGTCGCGATTTAATTCTTCGATAATCGAATCTGTCCCGATACCTGAAATCACACCAACCAGCCCCAGGTCAACCTTGGCTTTTTTCTTTTCCGCCTGGATGATTTTTTTATCTTTGCCGTTTAAGCCTATGGCCTTTGCGCCCAATTCCATAATTTCCTTAACGATTGTATCATTTAATTTTTGCAGCTCTTCTTCTACTACCTGCAAAGTTTCCTCATCGGTAACGCGCATACCATCGACAAATTCCGCTTTTTTCCCGGAAGAACGCATCCGGTCGCTGATATTAGGGCCCCCGCCATGCACCAAAACCGGCTTTAATCCCATAAAATTCAGGAAAACGATATCCTCTAAAACGCCCCTCCTGATCTTTTCTTCGCCCAGGATACTGCCGCCATATTTAATCACAATGATTTTCTTGTGAAATTTTTTGATATACGGCAAGGCTTCGATCAAAACCTCTGCCTTCTTAATTGCTTCTTCCATTTAAACCCTTTCTATGGCGATTGTTTTGTTTAGTTGTACTCTGCATTAATCCTGATATATTCAGGAGTAAGATCGCAAGTATAAACCGTCGCACTGGAATTCCCCTGATGTAAAACAATATCCACAAAGATATCTTTCTTCTTTAAAGAACTTAAATGAACTTTTAAATTTTTTTCTTCTACGTCGATACCACTGGCTCCCACTGCAGCTACAATCCTGCCGAAATTCGGATTCTCTCCGTAAACGGCAGTTTTAAAGAGATTAGAATTAGCTACAGCCAGTGCGGCAATTTTTGCCTGAGAGAAATTTTTCGCGCCGCTAACCTTGATCCGGATAAACTTTCTCGCGCCTTCGCCGTCTTTAACCAATAATTTTGCTAACTCCAAACTAACTGCCTCTAAACCCCGGCTAAAGAAGGCCAGATTCTTTCCCGTATTAATCAAATTATTACCGGCTTTTCCGTTTGCCAGGATTGCCACTGTATCATTCGTGCTCATACAGCCATCCACAGAGATGCAATTGAATGTTTTCTCCGCCGCCTGCTTTAAACTTGATTTTAACGCCCCTTGAGAAATCTTCGCATCGGTAAAAATAAAAACTAACATGGTAGCTAAATTAGGGGCAATCATCCCTACGCCTTTAGCCACCCCCGTAATCACCACGGTTTTACCGCCGATATTAGATTTCACGGTTATCGTTTTAGGGAAAGTATCCGTAGTCATGATTGCTTTTTTTGCCTGCTCTATACCGGCGCCGGACAAACCTTTAACCAATAAAGGAAGAGCGCTTTTAATTTTATCCACTTGAAGCCGCTTACCGATAATTCCGGTAGAGGAAACTAAAATGCTTTCTGTCTTAATCCCTAATTCCTTGGCTAACGCAGCGGCAGTTGCTTTTGCATCCCTTACCCCAATTTTACCGGTAAAACAATTGGCATTGCCGCTGTTAGCAATGATTGCCTGAAATGACTTTGACTTTTTAAGGTGATCTTTAGAAACTCTAAGCGGTGCAGCCTGGATTTTATTCGAGGTAAACAGGCAAGCGGCTTTTGCAGGCGTATCACTAAAAAAAAGCGCTAAATCAGGTTTGCCTGATTTTTTTATCCCGGCACTTACCCCAAAGGCCTTAAAACCCTGAGGCAGGATAGTTTTTTGCGATAATTTCATTTCAACCCCGCGGTTTCCGGGAACTTGTACATAATATTCATATTCTGCACTGCTTGTCCTGATGCGCCTTTAAGCAGGTTATCGATAACAGAGACAATAATAACCTGATCGCCAAAATCTTTTAAGCCGATATCGCAATAATTCGTATTTACCACGTCTTTAATCCGCGGAAAATCCCCTTCTTCCCTGATTCTCACAAACGGCTCATTTTTGTAAAATTTCTTATAGAGGCCGGCCAACTTAAGCGCTTTGCGTTTGGCGCTTGGCGCCTTCTTCACATAGATTGTTTCTAAAATCCCTCTATTTATCGGCAATAAATGCGGCACAAAAGTAGCTTCTAATTTCTTCCCGGCCAACTTGGAAAGAAACTGGTTGATTTCCGGGCTATGCTGATGCACGTTAACCTTATAGGCCTTAAAATCTTCGTTGATCTCCGAAAATAAAAGCGCTTCACTGGGCTTTCTGCCTGCGCCGGTTACACCGGATTTAGCGTCGATAATCGCCGACTGGTTTTCAAAATAATTCAAAGCTGCCAATGGAGCCAGCGCTAAAATTGCCGCAGTAGGATAACAACCCGGATTAGCCAGTAACTGGGCATTCTTGATTTTCTGCCGGTAAAGTTCCGGCAAGCCATAAATTGCTTTTTTCAAATTTGCCTGGTCATTATGTTTAACAGAATAAAATTCTTCATAAACCTTAGTATCTTCCAGCCGGTAATCCGCGCTTAAATCAATAACTTTCTTCCCCGCTTTTAATAATTGCGGAACAACCGTAAAAGAAACCGTATGCGGCAAAGCCAAAAAAACCAGGTCGCATTTTGCGTTGATTTCTTTTAAATCCGGCAGGGTGCAGACCAAATCCAGCCGGTTTCTAAACTTAGGAAAAATTTCACCGATATGAGTTGGCTTATCGATTTTCGCAGTCAAGCTGGTAATCCTAACCTGCGGATGCTGCAAAAGTAACCGGATTAATTCTTCGCCTGCGTAACCTGTGACGCCAATAATACCTACATTAATCATTATATCTCTCCTCGATAATAAGGCTCATCTTAAGCTAAAAATTAAATATAGTCAAGTATTTTCTCGTCGAGTGTCCGTCGAAAACAAAAAGTCCCGCTTCGCAGCGGGACTTTTTAATATCGACTTTAACTTTTACTTTCTTACTTTTCTACTTTCCTTCTTTTTTTAATTACCTCTTAGTCCACTGGAAGCGCTTGCGTGCGCCTTTTTGGCCGTACTTCTTACGTTCCTTGGCGCGCGGGTCCCTGGTAAGGAATCCCTGTTTACGCAACACATCCTTTAATGCCGGGTCAACTGAAATCAAAGCCCGGGAAATACCTAATCTTAGCGCTCCTGCCTGGCCGGTCAAACCGCCTCCGTCAAGATTTGCTACCACATCGAACTTCGCATTATTACTGGTAGCTAATAAAGGCTGCTGTATGATAATCCTGTCGGTCTCCCGTAAGAAATATTTCTCATATGGTAAGCCATTAATAGAAATCGTGCCCTTGCCTGGTAATAAGATTACCCGGGCAATTGCTTCTTTGCGCCTTCCTACTGCCGAATATTTGACTGCTTGTTCCATTTTTACTTGATCTCCAAAGGAATTACTTTTTGAGTTTGATGCGGATGTTTATTATCTGCATAAACCTTTAATTTTTTGATCATATCCCTGCCTAAGGGCCCCTGAGGAAGCATGCGGCTGACTGCCAGCTTCATTACCATCGTGGGCCTCTTTGCCAGCATGGTCGCATAGGGAACCGTTTTCTGGCCACCCTGATAGCCGGAATAGCGCTGATAGACTTTTTGCGTAGCTTTTCTGCCGCTAACTTTAATTCCCGCAGCATTGATTACAATTACCCCGTCACCGGTATCCAAATACGGGGTATAAATCGGCTTATGCTTGCCCTTTAAAATAGCAGCTATCTTGCTTGCTACCCTACCCAGAATCTTGTTCTGAGCATCCACGATATACCAGTTGCGCTGGATATCTGCTTTTTTCGCCACATATGTCTTATTCATAGAAAAAAGAGTTTACCACGATTTTTGAGAAAAGTCAAATATTTTTATGAATTTTTTTCTGCAGGGATTTGATGATTTCTACGAAAAGATCTACCAGCTGGGGATTAAAATGGGTGCCTTTTTCCTTTAATATTGCCTGGATTGCCACATCAAAGGTATAAGCTTCCTTGTAATCGCGGCCTGTAGTCAAAGCATCAAACACATCTGCTAAAGCAATAATCTGCGCGCCCTGGGGGATAGCCTCCCCTGCCAAGCCATGCGGGTAGCCGGTACCATTCCACTTTTCGTGGTGATAAAGAATCCAAGGCAGGATATCGCTCATATCCTTTAAAGGCTCCAGTATTTTAACACCGATTGTCCCGTGCTTACGGATGGCTTCGAATTCGCTTTCATCGAGCTGGCTGCGCTTATGCAGAATTTTATCAGGGATGCCGATCTTCCCTAAATCATGGAGCAACCCAGCCTTTCTCAATTTTTCCTTTTCTTCTGCCGGCCAGCCTAATTTTTCTGCCAGGAGTAAAGCATATTTACTTACCCTCTCGGAATGCCCTTCCGTATAACTGTCACGCGCCTCCAAGGCATTGACTAAAGAAGCAATAATCTGGAAAAATACCCCTTTGCTCCTGGCGTATTCCTTATTCAAGTTCTCGATCAACTGCAAAAGCTGGCGGTTCTTGTCGTCTATATCCTCATCCAGGCTATCCAGAAACTTGCCTTCCGGAGGTAATTTCACAGCTCCTGCCTCAAAAAGATGGGCCAATTCTTCATCACGGAATAATACCGCTTTTGCCTCCTGGCCTTTGAGCTCTCCGGAAAGCACAAAAAGCATTTCCCTTAGGGAATAGTTTTTCTTAAACTTAACTGCGCCTAACCTGACATCAGCCTTAATATTGCTACGAGAGAATACCCCGCCAAGATTATTCCTTAAGGACTCAATTTGCGCTGTTATCTCTTTTTGGGCGCAGACAATACAGCCTACAACATCATCAGGAGAATAAACCGACCAGAAAATCCCGTATTTACGTAGTTGCGCAGAAACCCTCTGCCAAATGATTTTAGTCTTTTCCAGGGTGATCTCTTCCTGCGGGTGGTTAAATGCGCCTAGCGAAATAAAAACCAGGTACAGCTCTTTGCCAAAATAGATCTTATTTTTTTCTATCCCCAAACGGTAATAAAAATACCTTTGGGTAAAAAGGTTCCTTAGGGGGTCTATGGTCGCCTTATTTTTGATAGTAAGCATTTGTGTCAAGAATGAAACGTATTTGTAAAGGCTGCCTAAAATAAAAAAGAAAGCACAAAAGATAGTCAGATACGAAAAATCAAACCGGATCCCGTTTAATGTCAGCAATACCAAACCCCAGAAATTAAGCACCAGCGTTCCCAGAGTAAATAATAACCCTCCGATAAAACCGGTGTACCTGAGCACATAAAATATCACCAGGAAGGTAAATACCAGGAAAGGAATAGCAAGAAAATCTATTTCCTTAATCAGCTTTCCAGAAACTATATCCACTACACCGTTTAAATGTAGGATCCCTCCGGGTACTTTTCCAAAGGCAGTTGCATATGTATCGTGCAGGATTTCTGCCTGGGGATATACCAATACCAGAGAGCCGTCTAAAAAATCACTCCCCAAACGCTGTTTTAATTCCGGCAGGTTATTTAATACATCATAAAAACTAACAGTAGTAAAATCTTTCTGCTTGGCGAGAAAATTAATCAAAAAGGTATTGTCGCTTGCCAGAGGGATTCTGGCGGCTATCTCATCCGGCTTTTGCTTTAAGAATGCCGCAGAAAGCGCAACAGAAAAAGAATAGTAATTAACTTCGTCTAGCCCGATAAAAGCGCGCAGCCTCCTGGTTTTTCCGTCGGGATCAATCGGCGTATTCAACATCCCTAAAGCAAAAGCATGGTCCTTTAGCTCCGGCGCCGGATACACCGGCACAGCTTTTTTGGGGTCAAAAAAGAACGGCAGGACTATTTTTTCAGAAGCATTAATTAAGGCATCCTTAAGAGCTATATCGTCGTTGTCATCCTCGGATTCCCCCATAAAAACAAAATCCAGCCCTACGGTATTGACATGCTCCTGGTCAAGGGTTTTGAGCAATTGCGCATAAAGGCTCCTCTTCCATGGCCAGCGCTGATGAACCTTGCCCAAGGAATATTCATCAATTGCTACTGCGACAATCTTTATTGGACGGCTTGATTTATGCGAAATAGAATAGATATACCATGAAGAAAGATCATTAATAGGCTGGGAAAATTTCGGCGGGATGATTAAATGAGAAAAAAAAGCAGCAACCAGAGAAAAAATTCCGAGGAATAAAAATTTATAATAATCGCTGGTTTCTTTCAATGATTATGCTTAGTGTGTTTTTCCATTATGCGGATCATACGGATCAGGTCCGCGCCCTGTAGTGTCGCCGCCGCTGTAGGAATTCGGTTTTTGGTGTTCTTCGCCACCTCCAGGGGTATATTCCGGGCCCCTATTCGAGTTAGTGTCACCATCAAGGCCCTGCACACCCTGCCCCTGGCCCTGCCCCGGGGATCTGCCGCGGGTCTTGATTTGCTTACCCTTACTCACAGACTGCGAATAATTGTCAGTTTCTACTCCGAATAAGCCTATATGTTTATGCCTCGAGGTAAGCGCTGCAGGATCGGCAAATGTCGAAGTTTCACAATCACCAATCACGTCCAAATCATTAGAGAGCGCCCTAAAATCCTGGTTACGCATATTAATCAGTGCGGCGTTCATCCCATAGGAAACTCCTCCATGGCTGGGAGCGGTAGAATCAGACGGACAGGTAAGCGTCCTCATATCCCCTCTGGCTAAATCATGCAAAAGGCCGGCGTACGCTATACCGCTCTTATACCATCCGACTATAGAATAAGCCAGGCGTACCTTCCAAACATCATCATGCTGCATCACCTGGGCATATGCTTTTCTCACAACTTGCGGCGGCAATTCGCTTAGGTCTCCGGGCATGGCGTCGTTTTCCATAACATAGATATTCAAAGCAGCATCAAGCACCTTCAGGTTCGTCTGGCACACCTTAGCCTGCGCATCTTCAATCACGTTGCGGTAAATCGGCATGGCTATAGTAGCAACTACACCGATGATTACGATCGTAATCATAATTTCTACCAGGGTAAAAGATTTTTCTCTCAACCTTTATCTCCTTTCTGGTTAATATCTAACTTTCATCAAGGATAGCCCCTTTGCCGGGGCTGTTGGACCGGAAAAAATCCTATTCTTCGCCAAAAGGATGCTTTGTAAATTTTCTTTTGATAATTTACCCTTGCCTATTTCAAGCAGCGTGCCGACTATATTTCTGGCCATATTATACAAAAATCCGTCTGCTTCAATATCAATATATATAAAATTTTTTGATTTAGCAACCTTTATTTTTTTTATCGTTTTTACCGGATTCTTCTCTTTTCCCGCGCTGGCCTGGAAAGAACGGAAATTATGCTTACCGGTAAGTAATTTTGCCGCATCGCGCATTGTTTTTATATTAAGAGGAAACGGATAAAAATAAACCGTGTGGCGCAAAAATACGTCGGAAAATTCGCGGTTTAGTATTGTATAACGGTATATTTTTGATTTGGCGCTAAAGCGGCTATGGAAACGAGGATCAACTTCTCGGACTCCTTTGACCTTGATATCTTCCGGAAGCAAGCTATTAAGGCCCTTTTGCAAAGCCTTAGGCGCGATCTGCGAACGGGTAAAAAAATTTGCTACCTGCGCCAAAGCGTGCACGCCGGAATCCGTCCTACCGGAAGCAATAACTCTTATTTTTTCTTTGAGGATTTTCTGGAGGGTTTTTTCTAAAACGCCTTGAATGGTTTTAAATCCGCGTTGTACCTGCCAACCGAAATACCCGGAGCCGTCATATTCTATTTCGATGCGAAGGTTGCGCATTTTTTAATCAAGCATTCGGCAATTTGTACTGCATTCGTGGCAGCGCCTTTACGCAGGTTATCGGCAACCACCCACAGCCATAAGCCGTTTTTCACAAAACAATCTTTGCGGATCCTTCCCACAAAAGTTTCATCTTTGCCTTCGACATCCTTAGGCATAGGATATAAGCTGTTCTTGGGATCGTCAACTACGATTATCCCGGGTGAATCGGAAAGAAGCTTTTTTACCTCTTCCGGGCCGATTATTTTATCGGTCTCGATATAAACAGACTCGGAATGCCCGGTTCTCACCGGCACCCTGACAGTAGTAGCGGAAATTTGAATTTTTTCATCATGCATAATTTTATGGGTTTCCTTGACCAGTTTCCATTCCTCACTGGTATAATCGCATTCCGCGAAACCTCCGATATGCGGAAAAACATTGTAAGCCAATTGCTGAGGCATGGCGCGGTTTGCTGATTTTACCTGTACATCGCCAAAGCCTGCGGCGGAAATCAGGGAAATCTCGTCCTTTAATTGTTCAACTGCCGCTTTTCCGGCTCCGGAAGAAGCTTGCAAGGTAGTAACAATAATCCTTTTAATCCCGGCTTTTTTATGGATCGGGCAAAGTGCCACCACCATCTGGATGGTAGAACAATTGGGATTTGCAATAATACCCTGGTGTTTTTCTATGTCCTCGGGGTTAACTTCCGGGACTACCAAGGGCACCTTTGGGTCCATGCGAAAATCTGCGCCGTTATCAATTACTACGGCCCCTCTTTTAATTGCCTCCGGAGCAAAAGTTACTGCTACGCCTTTTTCGCCTTCGGTTCCTGCAAACAAAGCAATATCTATGCCCGAAAAACCTTCGGCTGAGATCGCCTCTACGGAATAAACCTCGCCGTCAACCTGCATATCGCGGCCGGAACGGGCAAAAACTTTTAAAGTATCCACAGGGAATTTACGCTGCCTTAAAACCCGCAGCATTTCAACCCCCACTACCCCTGCGCCTACTACACAAACATTATACTTTGACTTTTTTTTCATAGTTCGGTTCCCTCACTATGGCCCTTTTAATAAACAAACTGCTTAGAGGGTCATTTTACTACCACCTTGAATTTGTCTGCATCGATCGTGTTTAAAATCATGCTCTTAATGTTATATATGCTAAAACGCCTGGTAAAAATCCGAAAAGACTCTTCTGCCCCATATTTACCGAACCGCAAACCTATTGCTTCTCTGCCCAGCGAAAGTACCCCTGCTTCATCAAGCGTCTTTTTCTTACGCAGCTCCCGCATCTTTTCATAGATTGCTTCTTTGGCTGCTTCTTTTTCAAAGATAAAATAACACCAGGTATCGATACTGCTGATGTAATCGAATATCGTCGAAATCTTTTTCGTGCCTGCCTCGTTTAAAAATAAAAAATATACCGGGTTAGGAGAACTGACCAATATTTTTTGCGCCCATTTTTCCGGGACAATCGGCTCCATGCTGATATAGGAATTGGACATATCCAGTACACGATCGACATTTTGCATGGAAGTTCCGCTAATCCCGCCAAAAGAAGAAAATAAAAAATAAACTGCCTTGTCCTTTTCACGGAAGTTATCGACAAACTTTTGCAGATAGCCCCTTGCGCTAAAAGCAGTTAAATCAAAGGCGCTAAAAACTACCAGGCCCAGCAAATGCCTGGCAAAAGAAATATCAAAAAGCGTACCGTCAGAAAGGACGCGCTCCTGGCTGATTGTAATAAGGCTTCTTCTGGGCATAGATTTTAAAGGTTATCTACTACCAAATCGCCGACTTCTTTTGTGCCATACCCCATTTTCCCGGCTGCCAAAGATTTTAGTTTGGTCTTTACGATTTTAATTACCGCCCCTTCGACTGCAGCTGCAGCTTTTGCCTCGCCTAAATTATCCAAAAGCATACCTAAGGCACAAATCGCCGCCAGAGGATTGATCACATTCTTTCCGGTATATTTCGGGGCGCTTCCTCCGATAGGCTCGAACATCGATACGCCCTGCGGATTAATATTGCCTCCGGCAGCAATACCCATCCCGCCCTGGACCATTGCCCCTAGGTCCGTAATAATATCGCCGAACATGTTATCGGTAACGATAACATCAAACCATTCCGGATTTTTGACAAACCACATAGTTGTCGCATCCACGTGGGCATAATCAGTGGTAATATCGGGGTATTCTTTGGCGACCTCATGAAAGGTCCTCTCCCAAAGGTCCCAGGCATAGGTCAATACATTGGTTTTGCCGCAAAGGGTGAGCTTCTTTTTTGCGTTACGTTTACGGGCAACCTCAAAGGCATAACGGATACAACGCTCCACGCCTTTACGCGTGTTGTAAGAAATTTGTAGCGCTACCTCATCCTTGGTGCCCTTGTTTTTAAATTCGCCCATCCCTTTATAAAGCCCTTCGGAATTTTCCCTCACCACCACAAAATCAATATCCGCGGGCTTCTTATCCTTAAGAGGGCAGAAGGCTTCATTATAAAGCTTGATCGGGCGTAAATTTATATACTGGTCCAGCGAAAACCTTAATTTTAAGAGAATCCCGGTTTCCAGAATACCGGGTTTTACATCAGGGTGCCCGATTGCGCCTAAGTAAATTGCCTGGTATTTTTTTAGCTCCTCGATATCGTTATCTTCCAAGGCCTTTCCGGTTTTCAGGTAGCGCGTGCCATCGAAATTAAAGAGCTTGCTTTCGTATTGAAATTTAAATTTTTCGCTTGTCACTTTCAAGACTTTCAAGCCTTCTTGAATAACTTCCGGCCCTGTCCCGTCTCCCGGGATAACTGCGATCTTATACATTTATGCCCTTCCTACGTTCTTTAACGTAATTCATCAAGCCCCCGTCCTCGACGATTGACTGCAAAAACTGAGGGAATGCCTGTGTTTTAAAAGTTGCCTGAGTGGTGAGATTCTTTATTATACCACTGGCCAAATCGATTTCAAGCAAGTCGCCATCCGAAATTTTGCCGGTATCACTCAATTCTACGAACGGCAAGCCGATATTAATGGCATTGCGGAAAAATATCCCGGCAAAACTGGTAGCGATTACCGCAGCAATACCGCAGCCCTTGATTGCCAACGGCGCATGCTCGCGCGATGAGCCACAGCCGAAGTTTTTTCCGGCTACGATAATATCACCGGGTTTGACTTTCCTGGCAAATTCCGGAGCGATAGTTTCCATACAGTGGCTGCCTAATTCTTTCGCCTCCGTAGAAACCAGGTATTTTGCCGCGATTATATCGTCGGTATTGATATCATCGCCAAATTTATGCACTGTACCTTTAATGACCATTTTTTTATTTACGCCTGTTTTTCGGCAAAATCGCCGATCCAGGGAAGCTTAAACCATTCGCCCTGGTAGGCCTTGACCATCTGCAAGATCCAAATAATCAAAGCAGCTATTGCCGCCACCGGAATCAATACCCAGCCGACCAAGGGAATGAATGCCAGGACCCACTGCAACACAAAGAAAAATCCGAAAGTAATAATTGACTGCAATGCATGAAAACGCACAAATTTATTCTCTTTTTCAATGACTAAAAAAATCAGCCCGGTAATAAATCCTAACACATAGCTTAAAAGCGCAGCGATATTCGGCTGCATGCCGGTGGAGCATTTGCCTAGGTCTTTGTTCATACCTACCCTCCTTGCGTAGCGACGCACACCGGCCTATCAGATAAGGCCGGGTGCCTTCTACTTTAAGCTTTCCGGATGGCAGATATTTCCTTTAATTGCCGAGGCAGCTGCCACTGCCGGATTAGACAAATACACCTCTGACTGCGGATGCCCCATCCTGCCGATAAAATTACGGTTGGTAGTAGCCAGGCACCTCTCGCCGGAAGTCAAAATCCCCACATGCCCGCCTAAACACGGCCCGCAAGTGGGAGTAGAAAATACTGCCCCGGCTTTGACGAAAATTCCTGCCAGCCCTTCTTTTACCGCTTCCAGATAAATCTTCTGCGTTGCGGGAATTACGATCAGCTTTAAGCCGGGCTTAATTTTTTTGCCTTTTAAGATCTTTGCCGCAATACGCAGGTCCGAAATCCTGCCGTTAGTACAAGAGCCGATTACCACCTGATCCAGCTCAATATTTTTTAATTCGCTTACGCCCTTGACATTGCTGGGCAGGTGCGGACAGGCAACCTGCGGTTCCATCTTAGAAATATCAAAGGTATAAACTTTTTCATAGTGAGCGCCTTTATCGCTCTTATAAATTTTAAATTTGCGTTTCGATGCGGCTCTGGCATATTTAATAGCCGTCTCATCCGGCTCGATCAAACCGGCCCTTCCTCCTGCTTCAATAGCCATATTACTCATGGTAAAACGGCCATCCATGCTTAATTTTTCGATCACCGGGCCGCAAAATTCCATTACCTTATACAATGCGCCGTCTACGCCGATTGAGCCAATAGTAAAAAGGATCAAGTCCTTGCCGCCTACCCACTTATTCAGCTTTCCTTCGTAGATAAATTTCACCGAAGGCGGGACTTTAAACCAGCATTTTCCGTCTACAAAAGAACGCGCCAAATCAGTAGAACCTACGCCGGTAGCATAAGCTCCTAAAGCACCATAAGTACAAGTGTGGGAATCCGCGCCAATCACCAGGTCTCCGGGCAAAACCAACCCCAATTCCGGCAGAAGCGCGTGCTCAATGCCCATGCAGCCGATTTCGAAATAATTTTTAATTTTTTGCTCTTTGGCAAAATCAGCCAGGATCCGGCAATTATTCGCGCTTCTTAAATCTTTTGCCGGAGCAAAATGATCCGGCACCAGCACGATTTTTTTCGGATCGAATACCTTTGTTAACCCTGCCTTCTTAAACTCGGAAATTGCCAAAGGCGCAGTAATATCATTGCCCAGCCCAAGGTCGACATTTACCTCGATAAAATCTCCCGGCCGGATTTCTTTTTTATCGGTATGCGCTAAAAGGATTTTCTCTGCGATCGTATAAGGCATATTAGTAATATTGTAAAGGAATCTTATTTAAAGCGTTTTACGATAAGCGTGGCATTATGGCCGCCGAATCCCAATGAATTGGACATGCAGATATCCACCTTGTGTTTCCGCGCCGTATTCGGCACATAATCAAGGTCACAATCAGGATCGGGGTATTCGTAATTTATTGTTGGCGCAATGATATTGTCTCGGATCGTTAAACAGCAAGCCACAAATTCAACGCCTCCGGCTGCACCCAACAGGTGCCCGGTCATGGACTTGGTCGAGGAAATCATCACCTTCCTGGCATGATCCCCTAATGCCGACTTGATCGAAATAGTTTCATATTTATCGTTGAATTTAGTCGAAGTGCCATGCGCGTTAATATACTCTATATCCTGCGGATTTAACCTGGCATCAGCCATGGCAATCTTCATTGCCCGTGCTGCGCCATCGCCTGTAGGGTCCGGAGCAGTCATGTGATATGCGTCGCAGGACATGCCATAACCGATTATTTCGGCAATAATATGTGCATTGCGCGCTTTGGCATGTTCTAAGGTTTCCAGAATTACAATACCGCAGCCTTCGCCCATGACAAAACCGTCGCGTTCACGGTCAAATGGCCGAGAAGCTTTTTCCGGCTCGCTATTGCGGGTGGAGAGCGCTTTTAAAGCGCAAAATCCGCCTACGCCGGTAGCCACAACACAGCTTTCCGTGCCTCCGCAAACCATCGCATCCGCATCCCCGTACAAAA
>JAQUMX010000029.1 GCA_028717885.1 Candidatus Omnitrophota bacterium | reverse complement strand
ATTGCTTTATAGTCTATAAAGAGATTATCTAATATGCCCTTTGAGCTTAATTTGGCTAATTCTGTTTTAATGTAACTGGTCAATCTTGTATCTAAATCATCCCATCTTTTTCTTTGCTCTAAATCGTAATTGGCA
Source organism: Candidatus Omnitrophota bacterium (assembly GCA_028717885.1). Lineage (GTDB taxonomy): Bacteria > Omnitrophota > Gorgyraeia > Gygaellales > Profunditerraquicolaceae > JAQUMX01. Next base: position 13,180 of record JAQUMX010000029.1, on the reverse strand, counting down.
ACAACATCATCATCTCCGGGCCACCACTTTCTGGTCAGTTTTCCTTGAGTATTTCCGTTATTGGCCATTCTTCCTAAAGTTTGAGGGTAATCGTTCTTAAGGAAATCCTCTAAATCCTTCCGCAAGACAGGATCTTTTTTAATTCCTTCCGCGCTAAAATGCTGAAGGTATAGCGAAACTTTGTTTATGATAAAAGGGTTGTTTAAGTAATTGAAATCTTTCTGCTGTGTGACATTGGTAAGAGCACTTATTGTGCCATAAACAATGGAATTATAAGTCTGGCTAATTAAAACAAGGCCTAAAGATCCGCTTTTTGTCTTACCGGTATCAACAAGAGCATTTTTTAAGGCTTCCTGTGTTGTAGTGGCATCCCAGCCACCAACTTCCATGGTTGACGTAGCATTTTCAAGACTAGACATGGGCTTGATAAAAATAAACAAAAACACGCAAAACATCATTAGATAGTTCCACAATATTGAAAAATTCGTTTCTTTGACCGATCTCCACAGCGAAACCATTAGTCCAATAAGAAATACGGCTAAACCTACTTTGGTTTCAAAAAACAGGAAATCCATTATTGATTTAGCATTAACCAGGCCGACAACCTCAAAAGCTGCTTCTGTGGGTGATATTCCTGTAGGAATCATGATGGAATCCTCCTTAAAAAATAAAAAAGCCCAGGTCACAAAAAGCCTGGGGATAAAATAATCCCTTTCTATTTTTTCTTAATTTAAAAGATAAATTTAATCTTAAAATCATTACGTCCTCGAAAATAAAAATGATAGCTAAAAGCTATCTTTATTTCCGAGAAACGTGGCATTGCTGCCTTCGGTTGGTTTTATTGTACTGCTACGTGACGCCTCATACTCGAAAAGTCTAGCAAGAAACCTCAAGGTAGTCCTGTAGGCGCGTAACCATTCGTCAACCAAAAGTTTGCAGGAATACTTTTTTACTCATAATAAAGGCTTATTCCTTTCTGCAAACTTTTGGTTGATCCTGAGCGAAGGCCGAGCGCGCAGCGCGAGAACTGAGACGAAGGAACAGCCGAACGTGCGTATGTAGAGACGTTTTGATTTATTCATAACTTCATTAATGGTATTTAGTTATTGAGGTCTTGAATGCTTTCATTATCAGAGAATCTCAAAAAGATAAGCCCAAGCACAGGCGTGGAATATTCTGATGACTTAAGGTCAGAATTCACCCTCAAGGTATCCGCTGTCTGCCACAGCGTTTTTCCAAGTCTCTTCAGTTCCTCTTTGTTCATTATAAATGCCTCACCCAAATAAAGAATCCGTGCATCATATTATGGAGCTTTACTTTTCTTCTTTGTTTCAAATGCCTGCAAATATGCATCAGTAATGTCCTTGGGTAATCCTGTTGGCAAGGCCTTATCAATGCAGGACAAAATCTTATCAGGAGGCGCCTGCAAACTAACAACATCTAAATCGAGCGATATCATGGCAGGAACAAGTCTTTTTAGACTCTCTACTAAACTCCTTAATTCATCCTTTGAGTATCTCCCTAGGGTCTTATTTTTCATCCGAAGCGCACTTAATTCCGGAGGCTCTTTATCAGTCTTCATTAATTGATATGTGGTTTCTAAAAGTTCCTTAATCGGCCCCCTCTTTATTTTTCTCTTCTTAGCATCTTCAATCCACTTGGATGTTTCTTTGACTGTATGGCATTTATCCAACAAATCCTTAAAATCTAAGAAGCAAAGCTGCTGCGGAGCTGCAATTAGAACCAAAGTCGCCAAATCACTTGCTCTAATTAATGTTACTTTGTGCTTTTTTGCTTCTTTTGAAACAGCAGAGTTTTGGTCCTCCCCTCCTGCAAAATCAATGGAGACAACAACCGCATAATCCGCTTTATAATCATCCCTATGGCGAACCGCACCTGAAATGCGAGCAGTCCCTGCTTGTATCCTCTCTTTTTTTGTGCTTTTGGCATCATAAACTAATGAATAATCTTCCCGCTTCCCTCCGCTCACCCGTACGCCCAATATCGCTCTAGCAACTCCATCCGGCTTCCCTTTGCCTCCGATTGCCGTTGTTTCAAAACCAAGACTGCTGAAAGCAGAAAAAACAGAATCTTCTAATTCACTTGAATTAGACAGAGAGGCTTGAATCATTTGAGAAACAAGTGGTGCATTAGGCTTTTCGTTAAATGTTAATTCGCGAAGAAGTTGGTCTCTGCGCTCCATTATGTCTCGAACTTGTTCCTGCTTGATGCCGCTTTCAATGAGTGAGGCCTCAGTCAATATTTCTGCGATTGCCATTAATTGAAACGGCAGCAGAGAATTTACCTCTTCAGTAAAATTTGCGAAGAAAGGATGTATTAAATTAATTCTGACCCTGCCTGTACTTAAATCCAATTTCGCGACTGGTGCAGACGGTGAAATAACCTCCCATGAAATTTCTTTTATTATCCCCTCTTTGCTCGTCAAATCCTTTTCAAGCCTTGCCTCTATCTCATCTTGCTGCTTTTTTGTCAGATTCTTAGGAATATCCGTTAATAATAAATTGTCAATTTCTCCGGAGAAGAACTTCTTTGCCATAATAAGAAGAGGCCTTCTTGCAAGGCTTGAAGGTGTGCGAGAAACCTTGTAAGCGGCATCAGATTGTTTCTCTTCTTGTTTGAGAATATTAAAATAATATTCCCTTACTTCCTCAAATTTACGCTGGATATATTTTTTTAAGTCATTTAAAGACTCTGATTCTTTGATAGATTCTCTTGGAGATGTGACATAAGCATCCAATTCATCTGCGTGAACAATGATTCTAACTCTATTAAATACGCCGTGGGTCATGGCAGGCATTCCAATTAACGGGTCATCCAAATTGATAAGCCTATCTCTGACCATCAGAAAAATTCCATGGCTTCTACCCCATTCTTCCGCTTTCCCCCTTAGCAAAGAATCCCTGTAAAGCTCAACATAACCATGAATATGCTGTATATTTGGAAGGTTAACACAGGGGGCACCTTTAAATGTCCCGGCAGTATATTCGTTAAACTTCTTTACCATAGAATCATTCTTTCCAATTATCCATGTTTTCGCTGGCTTAACATCTATCTTGCTTGATTCCAATTTATCGCCATTATAAAAAAGGCTAAAATTAGGGCTTAATGGCAAAGCAGTCCTTAATATCCATTGAAGTCTCCCCTCCTGAATCTCAGTGGCCTTCGCTTTTAGGTCAGACATTATCGCGAATGTCCATGTTTTTTCCGCATTAGCTCCCCATAAATCAAAACCAATTAAATTTTTTCCATGTTCTTCAATATAAGGAGTAAGAACATCCCTTGTTTCTTTTTCAGAAAGCTCTCTTTCGTCAAGAATGATATCAGTTGATTTCATGCCATCAGTTGACTTGGTGTCAAGTTTGCCAAAATCCATTGTCACGGCCCGATATTTACCGTCAGCCTTGCAGATATACGTTAGCTTATATGCCAAAACATATGTCGCTAATTTCCCTATGCCAAATTGACCGATTGGGAGCCTATCCTTCGATTCATATTCAGGTAACCGTTTATTGGTCTCACCGATCTTCCAAAGCCACCTTAAGCCTGCACTATCCATGCTTGTCCCATTATCACAAACCCACAAAATGGCATTCTTAAGGGACTTATCTCTTGGAACATAAACAGCGACTTTTGTGGCAAACGCATCATAAGAATTGGATACAAGTTCCTCAAAAGCTTTGTTTGGGCTTGAATAGAGACCAGCAGAAAAAAGTTCGATTATTCTATAGCTTAAACTGACAGTAATTTCTCCGGTTTTATTTCCAATTGTCTCAATATTAAGATTTGGCATTTTTCTCTCCACCTTTGCCTTTTGGCTTTCTAGCAAAAATCAGATATTCATATTGATAAATTTTTCTTTTATTGCCATGCTTCGAATCAGTAAATCTGCCATCCTTGTCTCTATAGGGTGTAAATATCTTTGATGAAAGCTTGCGTTTAACAACGCGCTTCACCTCGAACCCTATATTTTCTAAAAGCTGTACACTAATTTCAGCATTGGGTATCTTTATGCCATCATATTCAGTGTCACCAATAATGATGCAAAGGTGCTTATCTTTTTTTAAAACCCTAAACATCTCCTTATAACATTTTGTTAAATCGAAATAATAATTGCTGACATGACGAGCAAGCTTTTTATTTTTTTCTTTCAAAATGCCAACAAGATTTTTTGCTACCCCGCTTTCCATTCCTTCTCGAATTATCTTCTTTGACTCAGTTCCGACAAACTTGGTTTTAATCTTCTTTATATCATCTGTGTAGTTGAACCACAGAATAGACAGCTGATGAAGTTCTGCATATTCATATGAGGTCACATATGGTGGGGAAGTTACTATCAAATCAACATGTTCAGCTGGTAAATTTACTTTTCGGGCATCGCCTTTTAACATTTTGCATGAAATATCCTTAACCTTCCGAGAAGTAACAAGCCCAACAAACTCTTTGTTCTTTTTAGACATATAATTTAAATGTTTTTTAAAAGCGCCTACAGGTTCCTCTTCTTTCTTCTCAAAATCTCTCTGCGGCTTAATGCTCTTAGCAAGCCATATAGAACAATTTTTAAGTATGTTTGAAAAACAACACTTGTAGAAGAGATTGATTTTTTTATTTGGCTCTTCTTGAATGCAATCATAAATAAGTTTCAATTTATTGTATTGAAGCGGGTCGAACCAATATTTAAGTCTTTCATTGGCATGATGATAGAAATCCCGAGTAACAGTCTTTTTGTCAATCCTACTGAATAAAGCTTCGTTTCTTTTTTCAAGGAGTGCAGGTGATATTCCTATAGTTTTTACCTTCGAAATAAGAACTGCAACTTTGTTGACATCTACACCGATACTTTTTCTTCCATTAAGTTTCGATTCAACAAGAGTCGTCCCGCATCCTCCAAAACTGTCCAGCACTATCTCTCCTGGCTTTGAATATTTGATTATGACCTTTCTTACTAATTGCGGAATGAATTTCGCGGGATACTTGTGATAACCATGAGTAGCATACAAAGTCTCGCGTCGTTTAACTTTCTGTAGTGACCAATTTTTGTCTGCTTTCAGAATATCAATATTAATCATTTTCACCTTTAAGAGCTTTTAACATCCCGGAATATTTTAGGTTGTATGAATCATGGTATCTTTGGATGAATCCTTCTATGTCATGAGGACTCCTAACATTCCAATAAAAGAAGTAATGTTTTGTACCCACCCTCTGTATTCTTCTGGTGATCTCTTGCTGTCCATTCTCGATAAAACCGATTACCTCATTAGGAAGATTCTCCATTAAAATTCTACACTGACCGGGCTGAATAGCTGGCTTTCCATTTGCTGAATCTAAGTATGCTGCAATATAGGCACTCCCAAACACAGGATTTTTTTCAATTCCGGAAAACTCAATTCGCTCCTGATATTTAAACGGCCCAAAAGCTATGCTAGTTGTTAGCATGACGTCTTCTTCAAGCATCCCTTTATTAATTTTTTCAATTTTAGAAAGGAGACTGCTTAACTGATTTTGAACTGAATTTCCTTCCCTCGCAAATAAAATGCCACAATCAGAAATGAAAAGGCCATCTACTCTTGGGAACTCATCATTCTGACGTCGTAAAATGTTATATCCAAGTTGATAGAATCTATCTAATGCCAGCCAAGCTTTTTCTTGATGTTTCACCATCTCTTTAAAACCGCTTATATCAAGAAATGCAACAAACGTGTTTCCTTCAAAATTGGTAATGGGCATTTAATACTCCTATCAATAAGGCAGGAAAACATTATTTTTAACTGTTTCTACCGATTCGTCCTCGCACGGACAAGCGCCTCCAAGTCCTCAGACGCAATCCGCCATTGCTTAATCTTCGCGGCCCTAATCTGCCCCCTCTCGAATCAGCTGCCTCATCCGGTATTCGGTCGACTCAAGTTGTTTGCCGGCATTTCTGACTATAAGATATGCGCTTGGCATAAAATACACCTTGCGCGACTTAATTTAACATTATTTCACATTATAACATAGTGAAAAATAAAGTATTCAAAAACAACTTTTCATCCTAACTATCAACGGGATAACCGTTTGCACGTTTTACTATACCTAAAATCATCTCTCGATACTTACGCCAACGCCCATCCGAAAGTCCTTATGAAAACCTTTTTCGTATCTTTTTTCATTTTTCCGCCACAACAAGCATCTCAAAATCCCCTGTTGTCAGTTTGTCGTTTCTTGAGTACGCCCCGAGCTTGGAGCCGAAGATATCGATTTTAGTAAACCCCAGGCTCTTAAGAAGCCAGGTGATCTCGCTTGGCACATAATAGCGCTCGTTGCATTTTAATTCCTTTTTATTTCCTGCGTCATCTTCGAAGGTGACAGTATTGTGGTCACGGAAGGTCATCAGGTCGAAGGAACAATTTTTACACTCGGAATTGCCTTCTTTAACCGAGGACTCATAAAATTCCTTGACCGAATTAAAAAGCGGGAATAAGCCGTTCAATGTCGTGAATATAAATTTACCCTTATTTTTCAACGCCTTAGACGCATTCTTAAGTATTTCGAAATTCATTTCATCTGTTTCCATAAGAGAAAACCCGCCTTCGCAAAGCATGATTACCAAATCAAATTCATTGTCAAAAGTAAGATTACGGGCATCTTGTGTTTGAAAATCAATGGCCACTCCTGCCTCTTTAGCCTTTTCCCGCGCTCTTACAAGCTGTGAGCTGGACAAGTCTATACCGGTCACATTATATCCTCTTTTCGCCAACTCAATAGAGTGACGGCCGGTGCCGCATCCGATATCAAGGATTTTTATGGATTTATCCTTCCCAGCCTCAGCCTCGATAAAATCACATTCGCCGAGCGTACCCTGGACAAAACTTTCCTTATCGTATTTATGCGCATAATTCTCAAAGAATGACTCATACCATTGCTTCATTTTTAAAACTCCTTTTGTTTTAACTTAAAAAGCTTAATTTTTCTTATGCCGGTTGAATAATGTTTTAAAAAAGACCTTAAGCATGCCCTTTAGGCTAAAGATGAGATCAGCGGTAATAAAACATTCATGGGTGCAGAAACATTTATTGCCCCTGATATTTTGGGTGATCTTCTTTCTGCTTTCTGCTTTCCAGAGTTTTTTAAAATCATAGCCATAATCCCGGATATTGCCGATACGATCCCCCAGCAATTCGCACGCGCAAACATTGCCGTCGGGGTATAATACCGCGATTCTTTCCCCTGCCAAACATTCAAGCTGCGCCCGGTTATTTTTCACCATTGAAATAATAGCATCCTGAGAAAGGATGGTTTTTGCTATCCTCAACCGTTGCATAAAAGAACGCTTGGAGGGGCTTGCAAAATTATACTGATTCAACAAGTGCCTGAATTTGTCATACTTGCCTATATCTACTTCGATCTGAGCGGCGTCTTTGGGCTTGCCTCTTATAATATTAAGCCCTATGCCATCAGGCTTCTTTTCCTGCAGGTATTTGAAGATATCTTCAAGGCTATCCTGGTTATCCTTCATCAAAGTGACCAGGAATCCGAGCGTAAGATTCGGGTATTTTTTCTTCACTGCCAGCAGGTTATCGTATGTGCCCATGGCGTTTTTAAAAGCGCCCGGAGAACAGCGTATTGCATCGTGCTTTTCATAAAGATGGTCTATGGATATCCCTATCTCTATTTGCAGGCCGGGAAATCTACCTGCTATATCGTTTGCGAATTTTACCGTCCTTTCATTTAGCGAGCCGTTAGTACTGATCCCGACCCGCCTTACAGAACTGTTGCGGTAAAAGCAGCCTACGATTTCTTCCAAGTCGCCCCTTAAGAACGGCTCTCCTCCGGTAATCCTTAAAAAGAACAGGTTTGGCAGGGAATGAGAAATCTTTCCGATCTCCCCCAGGTCAAGCTCGGGGTTAAGGGAATTAATCTCCTGCCAATAAAAACAATGTTGGCACTTCATGTTGCATTTTGCCGTTACAAAAAAGATCATGTATGATGGATATGCCCTGGAAAACAGCATATTCTTGATCATCTTATACTTTCCTTTCTGTCAGGCTCTTTACTAAACCGGCAAAAACACCCAAAGCCGATACCAGGCCGTCAAAAAAATATACAAAAATGCACTGGATCACAAAACCCAATCCTTTTTGCTTTAAGCAAAATTTCAGGAATTCATACTCCAGGAATACGGGCAAAATAGATAAAAATAATGCCGGATAAAGGTATGCGCTATTGCCCGTAATCAAAAATCCGCAAAGTGCGGCGAATAGCGCCAAAGAAACAGGCACCCTTAAAAAATATAATTTTGCATAGACGCTCTTCCTCTTCTTGCTCAGGTAAAACTTATATGATTTTTTAGCAAAAAATGAGCGCGCTATGTCTTTTGACCTAAAGAATTGATTCCTGAAAAAACCTTTTAAAGTGCGTTTTTTAACGTGTTCTACCTCTATGGATTTATCCAATAAAAACTTATGCCCTGAAGCAATCAGCTCCCTGCCGAATTCTATATCTTCTATCGAGGCGTTTTTCAGGGATTCGTCGAATCTGACGGAATCAAATACGCCCTTTCTGACAGCAAAAAATGCCCCCCTAAAAGAATGCCGGTTTACATCTTCACAGGTAATGCCCCTATAATATTCGATCAAATGCTTATATTGGCTTAAGAAATTGTTAAATCGGTTATGTAACGCGTATATACCGGCAATACCGCTGATCGAGTTGTCTTTCGATAATCCATCCACCACTTTAGCTATAGAATCCGGCTTAATTATACAATCACTGTCGACAAATAACAGGTAATCGCCTTTTGCTTCCTCTACGCCTTTGTTGCGCGCAGCAGCAACACCTTTGTTACTGGAAAATAAAATAATACGCGCTGCAAATTCTTTCGCAATAATAACAGAATCGTCAGTCGAATTATCATCAACAACTATCACTTCGAACTCTTTATAATCGGAATTGAATATTGCCGATAAACATTCCCTAAGAGTTCCCCCGGCGTTATAAACCGGCACAATAACCGAAATTTTGTTACTCATCATATTTTTAAGCCCTATGATAGTATCTCCTGTAATGCCTGCTATAAGGCTTTGTCTGCTGACCTTAAGCTAAGAATAATACACGTGCCTTTACCTGGCGCGCTTTTTACTTCCATAATACCTTGATGCATATCGATGATATGCTTGCTAACCGACAGCCCCAATCCGGCGCCCCCTCGCGGCCCTTTAGTGGTAAAAAACGGGTCGATAACCTTCTTTAAATTTTCTTCAGGAATACCGATGCCGGTATCTTCTATCTCCACAATTATTATTTCTTTTTTCCTTTTCGGGTTCGCCTCAGCCTCTCCTCCAGGATTAGCCTCTGACGCTTTATGTTGCGCCAGGTAAGTACGCAGATACAGCTTTCCGCCATTAGGCATTGCCTGGATAGCATTTAAAAAGAGGTTCACGAACACCTGGACCATTTTCGAGCGGTCGGCCCATACCTTCGGCAAATCATCCGCTAATTCCTTAACCACGCTGATATTCTCAAATTTAACCTGATGCTGAATCAAGATAAGCGACTCCTCCACAATAGAATTAATGTCACCGGAAACGATATTTAATGCGCCCGCCCTGGAGAAATCAACCAAGCCGGCAATAATCTCGTCGGCCCTCTTAACACTCGACTTAATCATTTGAAAAATTTCAAAAATTTTCTTATCAGTAACAGACACCTTTGCTTCCAGATAGTTTACCGACTGTAAGAGTATCGCTAACGGGTTCCTTACTTCATGCGCCATACCGCTGGCGAGTTGGCCTACGGCATTCATCTTTTCCGCCTGAATCAATTCCTCCTGCATAGTCTTAAGCTTCGCATATGCCTCTTCCAGCGCCTGGTTCGATAAAACCAGCTCGGCAGTACGTTCTTTGACCCGCGCCTCAAGCTCCGAGTAGAAACGTGCATTTTCCAATGAGATCGCCGCCTGCACGGAGAAAGAGCGCATCAATTCCAACTTCTCATCGTCAAAGATACCGACGGAAAATTGGCTGTCAAAATAAATCATCCCCAAGAGCCGCTCTTTGGTCTTAAGCGCAACGCAAAGGGCCTGCTTAATTCCCTTTTCTCTGAGTTGCTGGCTGACCGGCCCAATCTCCTGGGCGTTCGCAATGAACATAGTTTGAGTTTTTTCAACTTCCTTAAGGATATCCGAGATAATCCCCTCTGCCGAATAATCAATCGCAGGCAGTTGTAATTTTGCCTCAATACCACGGTAGGCCGCTAAACGCAGTTGCGCAGATGCCTGATCATAAAGGAAAACAAACCCCCTCTGGCTGCCGGTAACCTTAAGTGCATAGTCTAAAATTTTATCCAGCAATTCCTGGATGTTATATACAGAGCCGATTGCCTGTGTAACCAATAAAAAGAAGTCGAGCTGGCGTTTTAACGTTAATACTTCCTGCGATTCCAATTCATGCGGAAGGATGACGGATTTTAAAAGTTCCGAAACAGTATCCAGGTCCTTTTTCGCGCCGCAGGCGCTAAAGAGCGTTTGCGCCTCAAACAGGTATTTCCGGGCGGTAAAATCATCCGGGTTATCTTTAAGCATTAATGAAGCGCTCTCTAAAAACAAATACGCAAGGCGATAGCTGTCTTCAGTATGAGTGCGCAGGAATTTGATTCCTTTAGACCACAGCGCCCTGGCTTTTTTCTTATTGCCTTTAAGCCAGAAATAAGTGGCATAAGTTTGATACGCCCAGCCGCGATAAGTCCGGTACATTAAGCTAGTAAACATTGCCCGCTTAGCAAACCAGCCTGCCTTTTTCAAATAACACTCTTTTTCTTTTTCGGAAATAACAGCTTTATCCTTTAGCAGGTCAATATAAACCTGCGCCCCTGCAGGAAATAGTTCAAAATTCCAGGCGCATAAATTATTATGCGTAGGGAACAGCCGTGCTGCTTCTTCGATGTCTTCTATAGCATGGCCGAAATCTTTAAGCCGCAAATAACCCAAAGCCACCATTACCGAAGACCAGACTTTATTAGTCCTGTCATTAGTCTTCCAGGCTAACTCCTTGCACTCTTTAAGTTCATTTAATTTTTTCTCATCTAAATCGCCGATAAGATAATGAGTACGCAAAGTCCATCCCAATGCCCAACCCAGCACTTGCAATGCTTCCGCTTTACGCACGGTAGCAATAAAACGATACCCCCAATCCAGTGATTTTTTAAGGTTTCCGGTATGGCTGTACCCTGTGATCACCCAACATGTCGCCGAGCCTAAATCCCAGTATTCGCCGATTCCGCCCAAAACTTCAAAACATTTTTCGCCAAAAACAATTGCCTGGCGATGCCTATTTGATACGAAGCAACTAAAAGCCAGGTAAGAAAGCGCGGCGCCCTCGGAAATCTTATTGCCCATCTGCCTGCTTAATTCCAGGCCTTTATTGCCATACCATAAAGACGGCTTAAACAGAGACACTGCACCAAATACTCCCCCCATTAACGCATATGCCTGGCCATATTCAGGCGACGGTCCCAATTTTTCCGCGATATTGATTATCTTGAACGTAATGTAAACGGATTTACGCATATCCAAGTGAAAGTAAAGTAGGGAAAGCCGCTTAAAATAAGGTACCAGCCTTGAATAAACAGGATGGAATCTATAGGTCCGGCGCACTAGGAACGTAGGCAATAACCGGTGTAACATTTGTATGAAGAACTCAAAAAATATTCCCATAAAAAGGCCGATGGCGCGCTGCGGAATTTTATATCCTAGCTTACTGATACAGGCTTCGAGCTTTTGTACCGCCACATTACGCTCCCCTTTATCAAGAAAGGTAGCACCCATGGCATAAAGTATCTCGGCCTTGCGGAATTTATCCTTTTCGGGAATAATAGCGTCCAGCTTATCCAAAACTGCGATGGCCTCATCGAACCTTCCGCTTAACCTGTAAACTTCGCTTAAGTTCTGCAGGACATGAGAGTATGCTTCACTCTTAACTCTATCATTTTTTTCCAATATCTTCCGGGACAACTCGTAAAGTTCGGACGCCTGCGCATGCGCATATGCCGCCCTAGCTTTATCCGCCGCCCTAAGGGAATACTCCAGGGCTTTATCCTCAATGTTTCCTTGCGCAAAATGGTGGGCAATCTCATAAAGATAGCCGTTTGCTTCGTCCTTATGGCGCGCCTCAAGATAAAGCGCAATAGCCTGATGCAGGATAGTCTTTTCATTACTGTCCAGAGTCTGATAGAAAGCTTCACGAATGCGGTCGTGAGCAAAAGAAAATTTTCCCGTTGCTTGCTCCCAGTTTAAAAAGGAATTTTTTATCCCGGATTCCATGGAATTCAATATTTTTTCCTGGGGCAGCGGCAGGATATTAAAAAGCACGTCAAGCAAAAGTTCCCTTCCGATAACCGAAGCATTAGCCATCACCAGAAGTTCTTCTTGTGGAATATATTTTATCCGCTTAAGCACTATTTCTACGATATTTTCAGGGACTACTATGCTTTGCAACCTATACATGTCAAAATCATAATATGTTTCCTTCCAGAAAATCACTCCTTCGACGACCAGAGTGCGCAGAAGCTCGAATATGCAGAACGGATTTCCTTTAGCAACTTTATCCACTTCTTTAGCTAAAGAGAATATTTCCTTCTCTTCACGCAGCAAAAGGCGAGAAATGATCCTAACACTATCCTTAAGCTCGAGAGGTTTAAGGTCAATTTCAGCAAACGGAGAATTTTTTTGCCTTAACCGCTCCAACACCTGCTGCAAAGGATGAAAAGAATTCATCTCGGCTGGGCGGTAACTTGCAATAATGACTAAAGCGTACCCGCTTAATTCCTCGGCAATCTTTTCCAGCAACTCAATCGTCCCATCATCCGCCCATTGCAGGTCGTCTAAAAAAATCACTACTGGCTTCTGCCGCGCGCTTAAATGCAAGATAAAAACCGCCACGGTAATTAAAAAGCGGATTTTTTCCTTTTCCGGGTCAAGTGCGGCCAAGGCAGGCAAATCATCGAGGAGCTGCGTAACTTTAGGAGTAATCTTGGCCACCTCTCCTCCCAAGCCTCCGATTACTCCTTTAAGCCTGGCCCGCAATTCCTCCTGATCCTTCTTTGAGAATGATTGGGCAGCTTTAATGTAGGCCTCGATAATTTCAGTAATAACCTTGTATGGGGCTTTGAATTCGTATTGGGAACACTT
>JAQUMX010000028.1 GCA_028717885.1 Candidatus Omnitrophota bacterium | reverse complement strand
TTCATTATTTTAAGGCTGGGGCGCGTTTTCTGGAAAAAGCCTTAAGCCTGAACGTAAAAGATCCGCTGGCAGTTACAGTAGCGGATGTTTTTGCTTTTACGGTATTGCTAATTTTCAGCTATCTGGCTGTGATATTTCTGCGCCAGCTTTTTGTGCGTTTGATCAAGCTTGAGGCGTATCCCGGATTCGATAAATGGGGCGCTTTGGTAATTGGGGCGCTGCGGGCAGTTTTATTTTTTAGTTTACTGCTTTCATTTTTGGTTTTTACGAATATCGAATATTTTAAGCAGAGCATAGATAATTCTCTTTCCGGAAGCCGGATTTACAGCATTGCTCCTGGAACGCATAATTTTATCTGGAATCATCTATTGTCAAGATTTTAGCACCCGGCCATATTGGATTGGCCGGTGTACATCTTTATGTAATGAGGGCAAAATGAAATTAGGGCAATTGTACGAAGAAGCAGTTAAGTGCGGGATCAGCCGTGATCCGAGAAAAAATAAAGCAGCAATTAAGTCATTCGAAGATTCAGCTATACTTTACGGCAGGCCCGATACCGAAATAAACAGGATTATGGTCGGGATTGATATCGAGGTCCCGGAGTTACTTTTAGCTGACCGGTTGCGCAGCGAATCAGGCCTGGATTTGGTGATTGCGCATCATCCGGAAGGCAGGTCTTACGCAGGTTTGCACGAAGTAATGCGTTTACAGGTCGATGTGCTTGTGCAGGCAGGGGTGGATCCGGCAGTGGCAAAAGATTTGCTTGATGAAAGAATGCAGGAAGTGGCACGCAGGGTTATGCCGGGAAACCTGATGCGGCCGGTGGACGCTGCGCGTTTATTGGATATGCCTTTTATAAATTTGCACACGCCGGCAGATAATCATGTGGCGAGTTTCCTGGAAAAATTATTCGCCAAAGAAAAGCCGCAACGCGTGCAGGATATTGTAGACATTCTCATGGAAGTACCGGAATATAATCTGGCGGATAAGGAATTAAACGGCGGGCCGAAAATTATTTTAGGCAATCCGCGTAGAGATGCCGGAAAGATATTGCTGGAGATGACCGGCGGTACGGAAGGCAACAAGGAAGTTTATGATAAGTTGTATAAAGCGGGGATCAGGACGCTGGTTTCCATGCATTTAAGCGAAGAGCATTTTAAGAAGGTTCAAGATGCCAATCTGAATGTGGTGATTGCCGGCCATATTTCTTCTGATACATTGGGAATTAACCTACTGTTGGACAGGCTGGAAATTAAAGCAAAACAAAAATTCCAGGTTCTTGATTGTTCGGGTTTTCGCCGGATTACCAGGAATTAATCATTCAATAAATATTAATATGCCAGGACTTATCCCGGAAAATGTCTTAGAGGATATTTTAAGCCGGATTAATATTGTGGATTTGATCGCCGAATATATCCCGCTTAAGCGCGCGGGCAGGAATTTCCGTGCGCTCTGTCCGTTTCATCATGAGAAGACCCCGTCATTCATGGTTTCTCCCGACCGGCAGATTTTCCATTGTTTTGGCTGCGGCGAGAGCGGCAATGCCTTTAAATTCCTGATGCGCCATGAGCGCCTGGAATTTCCCGAAGCAGTGGAAATGCTGGCGAAAAAAGCAGGGATAACCCTGCCGGAAGCGCCGAAAGAAAATTCTTATTCGCTGAATTTAAGCCAGCAGTTGTACAAGATCAATGAATTAACCGCGCAGTTCTATGAAAAAGTTTTGCATTCTCCGGAAGGGGCGACGGCCAAGAAATATTTGCTCAACCGTAATTTAAGCGAAGAAACGATCAAATCCTTCCACCTCGGGTTCGCCCCTGACAGATGGGATAGCTTGATTAATTTCTTGCGTGGGAAAAATATCAGCCTCGGGCTAATGGAAAAAGCCGGGTTGGTATTGCCAAAGGATAACGGCGGGTTTTATGACCGTTTCCGTAACCGGGTAATTTTCCCCATTCGCGACGCGAAGTCAAGGTACCTGGCTTTTGGCGGAAGGATACTTTCGGAAAATAAGCAGCAAGCCAAATACATGAATTCTCCCGAGACGCCGGTTTATGTTAAGGGCAGGCATCTCTATGGGATGGACTTGGCAAAAGATGCGATCCGGGAAAATGATTTCGTGGTGGTGGTTGAAGGGTATTTGGATTTTATTATGCCTTACCAGCACGGATTAAAGAATATCGTAGCTTCTTTGGGCACTGCCCTTACAGAAGACCAAGTAAGGTTGATCAAGAGGTTTACTCAAAACGTAGTCATGGTTTACGATGCCGATGATGCCGGGCAAATGGCTACCTTAAGGACGCTGGATTTATTTATCGAAGAGGGGATGGAAGTAAAAATAGTCTCTTTGCCCGAAGGGTTGGATCCGGATTCTTTTGTGCGCAAAAACGGCATCGAAGGTTTTCTGATGCGCATCAAATTAGCGGCGAACCTTTTTGACTACAAGCTTTCGAATTTAAAGAGCAGGCATAATATTAAAGAGATCGAAGGCAAGGCAAAAGTTTCCTCGGAAATGCTTTTGACAATCAACCGTTTCAAGAACGCGGTTTCCAAATCCGAGTACGTAAAGAAACTCGCCGAGGAATTAAGCGTGCGGGAAGAGCCGCTCTGGGAAGAGCTGGGAAAATTTAAATTACGCCAACCGCGTGTGGAGATGAAACATCTAAATATCAAAGAAAAGCGCGCGGTTAACCCGACGGAAAAGTTATTGATTAAGCTGATGTTGGAAGAGGACGAGCTTGCCCGTAGGATCTGCCAGGAACTTGAACCGGCAGATTTTCAGGATGAAGGGGTTGCGCGGCTGGTTTCATTGATCTTTAATTTCCTGGAGCAAGGCAAGGTAATTGAGCCGTACAAATTGGCAAATTTCTTGGATGATAAGGAAAGCTTGCAGTTTATTTGCGAGTCTGCTTTTGATTCCGAGGTTTCAGAGGAAAATAAAGAACGGGTAGTAAGCGACTGTATTAAAGTGCTCAAGAATAAAAGGGTAATTTTACGCAGGCAAAGGCTGCAGGAAGAAATCAGAATAGCGGAAAAGTTAGGCGACGAAGAAAAATTAAATACATTGCGCGACGAGTTTTGCAATCTTATTAAGACACCCCGCGCTTAAGATGATTTGCGCGGGTGTGCCCTTGTGGGCAAGGAGTAAGCAGGAATGAAGAAAAGAATTTTCAGCAAGAAAGACGTCGAAAAGATTATCGCTTTAGGCAGGCAAAAAGGTTTTTTAACCTATGATGAAATCAATGACCTGCTTCCGGAAAACATCGCTTCTTCAGAGGATATCGACCAGATTTTTGAATTATTAGGCAACGAGGATATCCAGCTGGTAGAGAGCGAGGAAGAGCGCGAATCGGATAAGCCGGCGCCCTTAATCAAGGAAGCTGTGATGGCTGTAGAGCAGGTGGCTGTGGAAGACCGTTTCCTGCCATTAGATGACCCTGTAAAAATGTACCTGAAACAGATGGGTTCGATATCCTTGCTTTCCCGGGAAAATGAAATCGATTTAGCAAAGAAGATCGAAGATGCGGAAGAAAAATTCAAGCGTTCGACCTTGGATTCCAAGCTTATCCGTAAGGAAGTCCTGCATGTAGCCGACGATATTCTCGCAGGAAATTTAAACCTTGATGAAGTAATCAAGGAAGATATCAAAATCCAACGTAGTTCCGTGGTAAAAAGGATCCAGCGTATTGCTGCGCAAGTGCGCCGCACCCAAAGCGAATCCAGGCAGAAGGACCTGTTGCTGCAGTTTAATTTTACTACTTCGGTAATCGAAGGGGCGCTGCGTCACCTTAACCGCTTGGTGAAGGAACTTGATGGAATTATGCGCGGCAAGAAAACCGAGCGCGGCCGTAAAGCAACTATTCTTAAGCAATTAAACGAGCCATACAAGAAGGTTAAGGAGCACCTGAAACAGATTAGGGGCACGCAATTAAAGTTTAACCGTATGAAAAAGCGTTTGGTGGAAGCGAATTTGAGGCTAGTGGTAAGTATTGCCAAGAAATATACTAACCGCGGGCTTTCATTTTTGGATTTGATTCAGGAAGGCAACATCGGTTTAATGCGTGCCGTTGAAAAGTTCGAATATAAGAGGGGTTACAAATTTTCTACTTATGCCACTTGGTGGATCAGGCAGGCAATTACCCGTTCGATTGCCGACCAGGCACGTACGATCAGGATTCCCGTGCATATGACGGAAACTATCAATAAGATTATGCGTTTTTCCCGGATGTTTGTCCAGGAATACGGTAGGGAACCCGTACCTGAGGAGATTGCGCAGAAGATGCGCCTGCCGCAGGATAAAATCAAATCGATTTTAAAGATTGCCCAGGAGCCGATTTCCTTGCAAACGCCTATCGGCGATGAGGGCGACACTCATTTCGGAGATTTTATTCAAGATAAAAAGGCGGTTTCTCCGGCAAACGCTACGGTACGCTCTATGCTTAAGGATGAGATGAATTCGGCCTTAAGTTCGCTTACCGACAGGGAAAAGAAAATTTTGGTTTTGCGGTTTGGCGTGACTGACGGAGTGCCGCGTACCCTGGAAGAGGTGGGGAGCGTGTTTAAGGTAACCAGGGAAAGGGTGCGCCAGATCGAGGCTAAGGCGCTAAAGAAACTGCGGCATCCTACGCGTTCGCGCAGGCTACGCTCTTTTCTGGATATGACTATTGCCAATCAGAGGGAATATTAGCTTGAAGTTTTGTGCCTTTAAGCCGGCATTGCTTAAAACGGGCAATGCCGGCTTTTTTATTTGGAAAATATCCTTGCAGCCAGGCGATTTTGTGTTATAATTTATAATCTATTATTCTGTTTTAACTATCAGATTCTTAGAGGGTTAGAATTTTTCTTCGGGGCCCATAGCTCAGTCGGTCAGAGCAGGTGACTCATAATCACTTGGTCCGGGGTTCGAATCCCTGTGGGCCCAGTGAGTTATTTTTGATATTTGAGTGGGTATAGGGCGATTAGCTCAGTTGGTTAGAGCGCTACACTCACATTGTAGAGGTCATAGGTTCAAGTCCTATATCGCCCATTTATTAAAAAAAGCATGGAGAGAAGATGCCGGATTTAAAACAGCAATTGAGCAGCCTTACTAAATTACAGGCGATTGACACGGAAATTTATACGTTGGAAAATGAAAAAAAAGCCAAGCCGCAGGAAATTAAGGCCCTAGAGGCTCTTTTTGAAGAAAAGAAAGCCGGGGTGGCAGCCGCGGAAAAAGTTTTACTGGATATACAGAAGGAAAAAAAAGATAAGGAACTGGAATTGGGCGGCAAGGAAGAAGCGGCAAAAAAATTGCAAGGCCAGCTTTTTTCGTTAAAAACTAATAAAGAATATCAGACCATGCTGCAGCAAATCGCCGATACAAAAGCTGACGGCTCGTTAATCGAAGATAAAATTTTAGAGCTGCTTGAGCAGGTTGATAAATCCAGGGCCGATATCGATACGGAAAAACAAAAATTAGCGGGCGAAGAAAAATTGTTCGCGGAACAAAAGAAAAAAGTTGACCAGCGCATCAAAGAAATCGATGACCGCCTGGCTCAGCTGGGGGCTCAGAGAAAACAGGCATTGGCGGACATAGAGCCAAAGATATTGGCGCAATATGACCGGATCCTTGCCAGCCGCGATGGATTGGCGATTGTGGGGGTAAAAAACAATTCCTGTATGGGGTGTAATATGTATGTTCCTCCGCAGGTGATCAACCTGATTAAAATGTACGAGCGCATCATCACCTGCGAAGTTTGCAATAGAATCTTATTTGTTGATGAAACAAGTTGAAATTTATATTGATGGCGCGGCAAAAGGCAACCCCGGGCCGGCAGGCATTGGTGTCGTAATTTGCCGGGATGGCGAAGTAATCAGGAATTTGCATCGCTATATCGGCAGTACTACCAATAATGTCGCGGAATATTCCGCATTAATCTTCGCTCTGCAGGAAGCATCGATCTTAAAAATTGATAACCTGGTAATTAATACCGACAGCGAACTTTTATTCCGCCAGATTAAAAAAGAATATAAAGTAAAAAGCCCGCATCTTTTGGGGTTATATAGCCAAGCGCAGCACCTTTTGTCATCTTTTAAATCAGTAAATATCCAGCATATCCCGCGGGAAAATAATTGCGGGGCGGATAAGCTGGCGAATATCGCGGTAAAAGAAGCTTTGAAAAATGCTTGAATTCTTCTTTGATAATAGAGGCAGGTAGAAAGTGGTTAGCCCCCGCACCAATTGGTGTGGGGGAGGAAAGTCCGGGCTCCAAGAGGGTTTGCGCAATGGGTAACGCCCATCCTCGTCAAGTTTTTTTTGGCGGGAGGATTAGAGCTACAGAGACGATCAAAGGTGAAACGAGCAATCTCTGCGCGGAGCAAGGTCACGTAGGGGATGAGGGATAAAACCCGTCCCGTTTTTAATCCCGGGTCGACTGCTAGATCCCGATGGCAACATCGGGATTAGAGGAATAGCCACTAAGGATGCGGTTAATCGCATTGACACAGAACCCGGCTTATTCTACCTGCCTTATTTCACGTTAAAAGGTTTTCGGTTACGTAGCTGGAATCGTTTTACGTTTAACGGTTGACGTTTCGAGCTACGTAACCGATTAACGGTTAACAAAATGATTCTATAACTATAGGAGGTAACAAAATGTCTGGTCATTCAAAATGGAAGACAAATAAAGGCAAAAAAATGGCAGCTGACGCCAAGAAGGGCGCACTGTACACTAAAATCATCAAGGAGCTGACAGTAGTTGCCCGCGAAGGCGGCGGTAACCCGGATAGTAATTCCCGTTTGCGCGCGGTAATGCAAAAAGCAAAAGAAGCGAACATGCCGGCAGATAACGTGAAGATGGCAATTAAGCGCGGCACCGGTGAATTACCGGGCGTAGTCTATGAGAATGTTACTTACGAAGCTTATGGCCCGGGAGGCGTGGCAATCCTGGTCGATGCCTTGACTGACAATAAGAACCGTACCAGTGCGGAATTGCGCAATATCATGTCCAAAAAAGGCGGTAATTTTGCCGGTGCCGGTTCGGTCAGCTGGATGTTTGCCAAGAAAGGGTATTTTTTAATCGAAAAATCCCAGGCAAAAGAAGAAGAACTAATGGATTTAGTGTTAGAAGCCGGCGCAGAAGATATGAAGTCGGATGATAAAAATTACGAGATCACTACTTCCGCGCAAAATTTCGAGAAGGTTAAGCAGGTTATCGATGCAAAAGGGATTAAATGCCAGGATGCGGAAGTAACCATGATTCCTTCGTCCCTTATTAAGCTTGGCGGAAATGACGCCAAGCAGGTGCTTTCGTTGATCGATACCTTGGAAGAGCATGATGATGTGCAGCAGGTTTATGCTAACTTCGATATTCCCGATGAAATTATGGAGCAGGTAAGCCAAGAAGAATAAAACATGAGGATCCTGGGAATTGACCCAGCTCTAAGCATTACCGGTTACGGCGCAATCGAAACATCGAAAAAAGGATTCGCGCTTTTAGAAGCGGGAATTATCCGCACCAGCGCTAAAGACGAACATGCCTTGAGGCTGGATAAAATTTACCGCGAAGTCATGCTGCTAATTTCCGATACAAAACCGCAAGTTATCGTCCTGGAAAAAATATTCGCGCATTACCGGCATCCCACCACTTCTTATATCCTCGGCCAAGCACGCGGAGTAATTTGCCTTGCCGCACAAAGATCGAAAGTGCCGTTAGTGGAATATGCCGCGACCCGGATAAAGAAATCTATTATCGGTAAAGGCCTGGCTGCGAAATACCAGGTGCAGAAAATGGTGCAGAGCCAGCTGGGGTTGAAAACTTTGCCTAAGTATACTGATGTGACCGATGCTTTGGCTTTGGCTATTGGGCATAGCTATATAAGTAGGGCTTTAAATCAGACAATAAAAAGATGATTGCCAGAATTTGCGGGAAGGTCATTGAAAAAGGGGCAAACTATTTGTTGATAGAGACCGCAGGGTTTGCTTACGAAGTATATCTGCCGGCTACGGTGATGCAGCGTTTATCCGATTCGGTTGTGGCGCAAAGCACGATTAACCTGGTAACTTATCATTACCATCAGGTTGAGCCGTCAAGAAGCACTCCGGTTTTGATCGGATTCTTAAATGAAGTGGAAAAAGATTTCTTTGAAATTTTTATTACGGTTTCCGGAATCGGGCCGCGCGCGGCATTGAAAGCGCTGAATCAGCCAATCTCTCGGATTGCCCAGGCAATTGACGAAGCAGATACCGGTTTTCTTACTTCGCTTCCCGGGATCGGGCAGCAAAGGGCGCGGGAGATTATCGCTAAGCTGCAGAATAAAGTCGGAAAATTCGCTTTGATCCAGGATGACCATGCCAAAGAGCAGAAAACGTCCGTTGCAGGTGATATCGTCCAGGAGGCTTTGGAAGTATTGATGCAGCTGGAATATAAACGGCCGGAGGCATTAGCTATGATCAAGAAGGCCATGGAGCGGCAAAAAGATATCCAGACTACGGAAAGCTTGTTGAACGAAGTATATAAACAGAGGAAGGCGAAATGAGCGAAGATAATTTAAAAACCGTAATTGAGGCTTTGCTTTTTTCCAGTGATAAGCCTTTGACTTTGGAGCAGCTTAAGGGCGCTTTGGATAATTTGGATACTAGCCTGATCCGCAAGCTAATCGAAGAATTGTCCCGGGAATATGAAAATACCAACCGCGGTATCAGGGTCAGCGAAATCGCCGGCGGTTTTCAGATGGTAACCGCTCCATTTTCCGCGCCGTTTTTAAAGAAGTTGTACCGCCAGAAGAAAGTCGAGAAACTATCCAAACCGGCATTGGAAACTTTGGCGATGATCGCCTATAAGCAGCCGGTGACCAAGACGGAAATCGAATCTTTGCGCCAGGTAAATGTGGATGGCGTAATCAAGAGTTTGGCAGATAAGGGCCTGATCCGGATTGCCGGAAGAAGAAAGGCTCCAGGTAGGCCTCATGTTTATGGCACTACCAGGCAGTTCCTGGAATATTTCGGTTTAAAATCATTGGAGCAATTGCCAAAAATAGAAAATTTTCAAAATCCCACGGAGGGTCAAAAAGATGAAGTTAAAGAACCTGCGCTGTCAAATTGATAGTTTAGATAAAAAGATTATCCAGCTCTTAAATGCGCGTGCACGGATTACCTTGAATGTTGCCAGGGTAAAGCGCCAGGCAGGAAAAAGCGTTTATTCTCCGGACCGGGAGCTCGATGTGTTAAAGAGGATTGCGCTGGTAAATAAGGGGCCGTTGGGTAATTCTTCTCTGGAAGCAATTTACCGGGAAATTATGTCTTCGGCTTTAAACTTAGGCGCTTCCTTAAAAATCGCTTATTTGGGCCCGGAGGCAACTTTCTCGCATCTGGCAGCTTTAAAAAGGTTTGGTTCGCGCGTAGAATATTTACCCTGCAAAAGTATTACCGATGTTTTCTTGGAGGTGGAAAAAGACAAAGCTGATTACGGTGTGGTGCCGATAGAAAATTCCATCGAAGGCGCAGTGAGTTATACTTTGGATATGTTCATTGATTCGGATTTAAAGATCTGTAGCCAGATTATTTTGGATGTGGCGCACAATTTATTGGCAAACTGCCGCAAGGAACAGATAAAGAAAGTTTATTCTATCGGCCAGGTTTTCGGGCAATGCCGTATTTGGCTGCAGGAAAATTTGCCGCAGGCGCAGTTGGTCGAAGTTTCCAGCACTACTGCCGCTGCACAGATTGCGCGCAAAGAGAAAAACAGCGCCTGTATTGCTTCTTTGCTCGCCGCTAATGTCTATAAATTAAAAGTGCTGGCGCGTGATATCGAAGATTCGCCGCATAATATTACGCGTTTTTTGGTGGTCGGTAAAATGGATGTGCCGCAAACCAACCGCGACCGGACTTCGATCATGTTTTCGATCAAGGATAAGGTGGGAGCTTTGCATGATATGCTGCTGCCTTTCAAAAAATACAGCATCAACCTGACAAAGATCGAATCCCGGCCGTCAAAGAAAAAGGCCTGGGATTATTATTTCTATGTAGATTTGGAAGGCCACCGGGAGAATCCACGTGTAAAGAAGGCCTTGGAAGGATTGGAAAATAAATGTAAATTCCTGAAAATTTTAGGGTCATACCCAGTTGGAGTTTAGATGCAAGAATTAGCAAGGAAAAATATCCGTAATGTTACGGCTTATGTTGCCGGTAAGCCCATCGAGGAAACCAAGCGGGAGCTTAAGCTTAAAAGTGTGATTAAGCTGGCTTCTAATGAGAATTCCTTGGGCCCCAGCCCCAAAGCAGTGGCAGCGATGAAGAAAAAATTAGCGCAGGTCAATCGCTATCCTGATGCGCAGAGTTTTTACCTGAAGCGCAGGTTAGCGAAATTTTATAATCTGAAGCCGGCGAATATCGTGCTTGGTAACGGTTCGGATGAGCTGATTGATATTATCATTAAAACTTTTGTCGAGGATGATGAAAATATCGTTACTTCCGCCGCCACCTTCCTGGAATACGAGATTATCGCCCAGGTTTTGGGTAGGGAGGTAAGAAAAGCGCCCCTGAAGTATTTTAAATACGATTTGCCGGCAATGAAGAAACTGATCGATAAGAAAACAAAGCTGGTTTTTATCGCTAATCCGAATAATCCCACGGGCACTTATGTGACCAGCTTCGAGCTGGAGGATTTTTTAAAGGGTTTGCCGGAGAACTTGATCGTTGTGCTTGATCAGGCATATGATGCTTTTATCGATGTTGATGATTACCCTAAATCGCTTAAATTTTTGGATAAAAATGTGATTTACCTCAAGACCTTTTCGAAATCATATGGCCTGGCAGGCTTAAGGGTGGGTGTGGCGCTGCTTAATGAAGAAGGCGCAAGCCTGATGGAACGAGTGAGGCAGCCTTTTAATATCAATTTGCTGGCGCAGGCAGGGGCAATTGCCGCGCTGGACGATAAAAAATTCCTCGCTAAAACCCGTAAAATGGTTTTGGAGGGCAAAGGTTATCTTTATGATACCTTAAAAAAATCCGGGGTGGCTTTTGTGCCGAGTGTGGCAAATTTTATTTTGGTTGATACCGGCAAAGACGGGGTAGCGGTATTTAAGGAA
Source organism: Candidatus Omnitrophota bacterium (assembly GCA_028717885.1). Classification (GTDB taxonomy): domain Bacteria; phylum Omnitrophota; class Gorgyraeia; order Gygaellales; family Profunditerraquicolaceae; genus JAQUMX01. The sequence goes on along the minus strand of JAQUMX010000028.1, from coordinate 2,573 downwards.
ATGCTTAAATACGGAGTAATCGTGCGCGATATGCAGCAATACGGATTAAAAAATTTCATCCGCGTTACTATCGGGACAAAAAAAGAGAACGAACGGTTTATGAAGGTATTAAAAAAAGTACTGTAGGAGGCTCTTATGATTATCGTACTACGGCCGGATGCAACGCAAGCCCAGATAGATCATATTATCGATAAAGTGCAGAAATTGGGCTTAAAACCCATGGTATCGACAGGAACTGAGCGCACGATTATCGGCGTAATCGGCCCGGAAGATATTTTGCGCGTTACCCCTTTGGAAGTTTTTCCCGGCATCGAAAAAGTTATGCCGGTATTGGCACCTTACAAACTGGTTTCCCGGGAATTTAAGCGTGAAGATTCAGTCATTGATTTAGGCAGGGGCCTAAAAATCGGAGACAAGCGGATTATTGTCATGGCCGGGCCCTGTGCCATAGAAAATTATGAAACGGTCCTGGCAATTGCCAAAGAGGTTAAGCAGGCTGGGGCCACAGTGTTAAGAGGCGGGGCATTTAAGCCGCGCACTTCTCCTTACAGTTTTCAGGGTTTAGGCGAAGAAGGCCTAAAGATCTTAAAACAAGTCGGAGACGATTTAGGTTTAGCCACGGTCAGCGAAGTTATGGACACGCGCGATGTGGGGTTGGTAGAAAAATACGTGGATATCCTGCAGATCGGTGCGCGTAATATGCAGAATTTTAATCTCTTGAAAGAAGTTGGCTTAACCAAGAAGCCGGTAGTTTTAAAGCGCGGATTATCCTCTACAGTAAAAGAACTTTTGATGTCCGCGGAATACATTTTAGCCGCGGGAAATTTCAATGTGATCCTCTGCGAACGCGGGATCAGGACTTTTGAAGATTCCACCCGCAATACTTTGGATATCAGCGCCGTGCCGGTAATAAAGCAACTATCGCATTTGCCGGTAATCGTAGACCCTTCGCATGCTGCAGGTAAATGGGGCTTGGTTACTGCGCTTGCCCGCGCGGGGATTGCTGCCGGATGCGATGGTTTGATCGTGGAAGTGCATAATCATCCCGAAGATGCGGCTTCCGACGGAGCGCAGTCTTTATTACCCGCAAATTTTGCTTCGATGTTCCAGGATTTAAAGAAAATCGCCCAGGCGATGGACAGGGGAATCTGATGCCAATATTTAAAAGAGTAGCGATTGTGGGAGTTGGTTTAATCGGTGGTTCTCTTGGTTTGGCGATAAAAGGGAAAAAAATCGCCGGTAAAGTTATCGGGGTCAGCCGCCACCAAAGGACGATTAATTTTGCCAGAAAAATCGGCGCAATCGACGAAGGGTCTTTAGAACTAAAAGCCGTGAAAGATGCGGACCTGCTGATTTTAGCAGCACCTATAGAAACTATCCTTAAGCTTTCCGGGCAATTATCAAAGTTGATCAAAAAAGATTGTATTGTTACCGATGTAGCCAGCACAAAAAAGGAAATCGTATCAAAACTGGAAAAAGTATTCCCTAATTTCGTAGGCGCCCATCCGCTCGCCGGTTCGGAAAAAAGAGGGATCGATTTTGCTAAAAAAGGCCTATTTAACGGCTCGCTTTGTATTATTACTGCAACTGGCAATACCAGCCTAAAGGCAAAAAATAAAGTTACTTTTCTTTGGAGGAAGCTTGGTTGCCGCATAAGTACGCTTTCTGCTTCTGAGCATGATAGAATCATGGCTTTTGTCAGCCACCTGCCGCACATTATTGCTTTTTCTTTGATTGGAGCGGTTCCGCAAAAATATTTAGGTTTCTCTGCCAGCGGGCTAAGGGATACTACGCGCATCGCTTCTTCGGATGCTTTGCTCTGGGCGGAAATTCTTTTAAGCAACAGCAATTGCCCGCAGGCAATCGAGGCATTCGAGAAAAATTTAAAGCAGATAAAAATTGCAATTAAAAATAAAGACCGGCAAGTATTAGCGCATTTACTGGAAAGTGCAAGGCGTAAAAGAGAAACTATTCAATGATTATTGCTATAGATGGCCCGGCAGGAGCAGGCAAGAGTACTATTGCTAAGCGAGTTGCCAAACAAAAAGGTTTCCTTTATATTGACACCGGCGCAATGTACCGGGCGCTGACCTTAAAAATTATTGAAGCCGGTATCGAAACAGATAACCTTCCCGGAATTATCAAAATTGCCCAATCTACCTCGATTGACTTAAGCACTAATAAAGATGGTTCGATCAGGGTTTTATTAGACGGGCGCGATGTTTCTAAGGAGATCCGCGAACCGCGCATTACGGCGCTAGTTTCCGATATTTCTAAAATAAAAGAAGTCCGAGCAGTAATGCTGAAACTGCAAAGGCAATTCGGCAAAGAAAACAGTTGTGTGCTTGACGGCAGGGATATCGGGACCGTGGTTTTTCCCGACGCAGAAAGGAAATTCTATCTGGATGCCGATATAGATGAGCGCGTAAAACGCCGCTATAAAGAAATGGTGGAGGCCGGCCAGAAAGTTACTTTAGAGGGAGTGAACGCAGATTCAACCAATCGCGACCGGATCGATTCAACCCGGGAAGTGGCCCCTTTGAAAAAAGCCGAAGACGCAATTTATATCGATA
>JAQUMX010000027.1 GCA_028717885.1 Candidatus Omnitrophota bacterium | reverse complement strand
CCAAACGGCTGGGCCCGGATTATTCCATTGAAATCGTCGAAGCCCATCATAAGGCAAAGAAAGATGCGCCTTCCGGCACAGCTAAAAAATTTGCCCAGGTTTTAGCGGATGCTACCAAAAAAGAAATTCCCACGCATGCTATTCGTTTGGGAGATATCGTAGGCGACCATACGATTATTTTTTGCGGAAATTCTGAGCGCATAGAAATCAAACATCAGGCGCATACCCGCGATTTGTTTGCCGTCGGCGCTTTAAAAGCGGCAAAATGGATTTTTAACAAGCCTGCCGGCCTTTATACGATGCAGGATGTATTGGGGCGATAAAATGTTTAAATTATCTAAAAAATTAGAAACACTTCCGCCATACCTTTTCGTAGAAATCGATAAAGCAAAAAGAAAAGCCCGTAGTGAAGGCAGGGATATTATCGATTTGGGTATCGGAGATCCGGACCAGCCTACGCCAAAATATATTATCGAAGCTTTGTATCAGGCAGCGCAAGATCCGGGCAATCACCGTTATGCTTTAGACCAGGGTATGCCTGCTTTACGCCGGGCAATCGAAGGCTGGTATAACCGCAGGTTCGGCATCAATCTTGATCCGGATAGGGAAATTTTGCCTTTAATCGGTTCTAAAGAGGGGATTGCGCATTTTCCTTTGGCTTTCTTAAATCAAGGCGATTATTCTTTGGTGCCTGACCCTTGTTATCCTCCGTATAAAGGGGGCACAATTTTAGCCGGCGGCAAGCCATATTTAATGCCGCTTCTTGCCGGTAATGGCTTTTTGCCGGATTTAAAAAAGATCCCCTTGTCGATCCGTAAAAAAGCAAAAATCATTTATATTAATTATCCGAATAACCCTACCGGAGCAACCTGCGATAAAAGATTCTTTAGCGAGGTAATTGAGTTTGCCAGGAAAAATAAACTGATTGTGATCTCTGACTTGGCTTATTCCGAGATGACTTACGACGGCTACTGCGCTCCCAGCATGCTGGAGGCAGAGGGAGCTAGGGATATAGTTATTGAATTTCATTCTTTATCCAAGACCTATAATATGACCGGTTGGCGCATTGGCTGGGCATGCGGCAGCGAAAAACTCGTGCAGGCCCTGGCAAAAGTAAAATCCAATATCGATTCCGGGATTTTCTCCGCCATCCAGCTGGCAGGGATCGCTGCTTTGGAAGGCCCGGATGAAGAGATCAGAAAAATGTGCGATCTCTATCAGGACCGGCGCAATTGCCTGATCAAAGGACTGAATGCTTTAGGCTGGCAAGTGCCGTTTCCAAAAGCAACATTTTATGTCTGGATTAAGGTGCCGGGAAAAACCGATTCCATTAAGTTTGCCGCGCGTTTATTGGAGAAAGCAAATTTGGTGGTTACTCCCGGAGTAGGTTTTGGCCCGGCAGGAGAGGGGTTCATTCGTATGGCCTTGACCGTGCCGGTAAAACGAATTGAAGAAGCATTGGAGCGCCTCAAGAAAATATCATAGATGGCAACAACAGTTACCTGTTATCTGGGTTTAGGGTCTAACTTAGGAAACAGGAGAGCAAACATCAAAGCAGCAATAGCAGAATTACGTAGCTTAAAGGGGATAAAAATTATTAAAGTATCCCGGATGATGACCAGTAATCCACTTGGCGGGCCAAAGCATCAGCCGCTTTTTTTAAATGCCTGCCTGAAGATTCAAACCCGCCTTTTACCAGCCCCTTTATTAAAATCCTTAAAAAATATCGAAAAAGAACTGGGCAGGAAAAAAACCGTGCGTTGGGGGCCCAGGAAAATTGATTTGGATATCCTGCTTTATGGGGACAAGATCATTAAAAGTAAAACCTTAAACATTCCGCATCCGCGGATGCTGGAAAGAACCTTTGTTTTAAAGCCGTTATTGGAAGTATTATGAAGATTATACGCAGCATTAAAGTAATGCAGGATTATTCCGGCGCAGAAAAAAAGAAAGGCAAAAAGATCGGCTTTGTCCCAACGATGGGCGCATTGCATCAAGGGCACTTAAGTTTGATTAAGCGAGCAAGAGAGGAAAACAATTCGGTGGTGGTGAGTATTTTCGTTAATCCTGCGCAATTCGGCCCTAAAGAAGATTTTAAAAAATACCCGCGTGACCTGCAAAAAGATGCGCTTCTCTGTAAAAAAAACGGGGTAGACGTAATTTTTTATCCTTCTGCCAAAGCAATGTACCCGCCCGAATATAAAACCCATGTTAATGTACAGGATTTAAGCTCTGTGTTATGCGGTAAATCGCGCCCCGGGCATTTTCAGGGTGTAGCTACGGTAGTTGCCAAGCTTTTTAATATTGTTGGGCCCACAAGGGCTTATTTCGGCCAGAAAGACGCCCAGCAGGCAACGATTATCAATAGGATGGCGCTTGACCTGAATTTGCCGGTAAAAGTACGGGTTTTGCCGACTATCCGCGAAAAAGACGGTTTGGCTTTAAGCTCGAGAAATCTGTATTTAAGCCAAGAGGAGAGAAAAGAAGCTGTAGTGTTGTCAGAAGCCCTGAAGTTGGCGCGTAAATTGATCAGGGCCGGAGAAAAAAAGAGCGCGGCCATTATTGCGGCAATGCGTAAGCTGATTTCCTCGGGAAGAAATGCAAAAATAGATTATATTTCCATTGTAGATGCAAAAACCCTGAAGCCGGTGCCTAATATCTCCGGTAAATGTTTAATTGCCCTGGCAGTATGGATTGGTAAAACCAGGCTAATCGATAATACATATGCCTCATAAATTAAAAATAGGAATAGTGGGTTGCGGCGCAATCGGTAGCTCACTTGCCGATGCCATCAAAAAAGATTTTTCAAAGCAGGCGCAATTAGCGGCTTTGTATGACCTTGATTTAAGTAAAATCAAAAATAAAAAATTGGCGGTGGCTAGCCTAAATAAACTGATTGAGCGGTCGGAATTAGTGATTGAAGCAGCTTCTGCTAAGGTTTCATGGCCGATTGCCCGGCAGGTGTTAAATCAAGGCCGTGATATGATGATTATGAGCGTAGGCGGAGTAGCTTCTCATGCCAAGGAACTAAGGAACCTGGCGCAGAGAAAAGGGGCAAGAGTTTATATTCCCAGCGGTGCTATCTGCGGCCTGGATGGATTAAAAGCCTCGGGCTTAAAAAAAATCAAAAGAGTAATGCTTACTACCCGCAAAAATCCCATCTCCCTTAAAGGTAATGCCTATTTGGCAGCTAAAGGGATTGATTTAAGCCGGATTGCCAAAGAAACAATCGTTTTTCAGGGAAGCGCCAAGCAGGCAGTAAAGTTTTTCCCGCAGAATATCAATGTGGCTGCGGTTTTATCCTTAGCGGGGATCGGCCAGGAAAAAACCCGGGTGCGCCTGATTGCGGATCCCAATGTGCACAGGAATATCCATGAAGTAACTATTGAAGCAGAGGCAGCTAACATTTTTACCCGCGCGGAGAATATTTTACACCCGCAGAATCCTAAAACCAGCTACCTCGCACCTTTATCGGCAATTGCGGTTCTAAAACAGATTTTAGAGCCGTTGAAAATAGGGACTTAAAATAACAAGTGAAGGGAGGTGAAACAAAATATGGCAGAAAAAATAGTAAAGCTGGGAGTAAAGAGAGAAAAAGGTTACCTTTATTACATCGACAAGCAGGGTGATGTTTCCTGCGCGAAGATGGCCCGGGGTGCCAAGAAAGGCGGCAGCCCAAAGAAGGTAGCAAAGGCCGGCATCAAAAGAAAAGAAGGCTATCTCTATTTCTTGGATAAACAGGGCGACATTTCCTGCGCCAAGATGAAGAGAGGCGGCAAGAAAAAAAAGAGATAAGTTTTAAAAAAAGAAAAGCCCCCGTAAACTAAGTCGAACTCTAATTTACAGGGGCTTTTCTTTTTGCTATAATTATTAGCCTATGGAAGAGAAAATTATCATCCGCGGCGCCAAGGAACATAACCTGAAAAACATTGACCTGGAATTACCGCGGAACAAATTGATTGTAGTTACCGGCCTTTCCGGATCGGGAAAATCCAGCCTTGCCTTTGATACGATCTATGCCGAAGGACAGCGCAGGTTCGTAGAGAGCCTTTCAAGTTATGCCCGTCAATTCCTTGAACAGCTGCAGAAGCCGGACGTCGAGTCTATCGAAGGCCTGTCTGCGGCAATTGCCATTGAGCAAAGGTCTGCCAGCAGCAACCCCCGTTCTACGGTAGCTACCCAGACGGAAATTTATGATTATTTAAGGCTGCTCTTTGCCAGGATTGGAAAAGTACATTGTTATCAGTGTGGCACGGTCATCGAAAGGCAGAGTTCCCAGGAAATCGTGGAGAAGATTTTAAAGCTCCCGGAATCTTCGGAAATCCGGATTTTAGCGCCTTTGGTCAGGGGCAGAAAAGGCGAATATAAAGATATCTTCGCGCAAATCCAAAAGTCCGGTTTTGTCCGGGTGCGCGTAGACGGTAAAATTTCGGAGTTGCCTTTTAAGGAAAAACTCGCCAAATATAAAATCCATAATATTGAGGTAGTGGTGGATAGGCTGGTGGTTAAGCCGGAAGTCAAGAAGCGCCTCACTGATTCCATTGAGACTGCTTTAAAGGCAGGCAAGGGTATGGTTACCGTGCTGCATCAGAATAAGGAAATGGTTTTTAGCGAACTTTATGCCTGTGCCAAATGCGGGATTAGTTATGCGGAAGTCGAACCACGTAGTTTCTCTTTTAATTCGCCTTTTGGCGCCTGCCCTGAATGTAATGGCTTAGGCACAAAATTAGAATTTGACCCTGACTTGATTATCCCGGATAAAAATAAATCGATCAATGGAGGGGCGATCGAGGCCTGGAAACGCGGCGGCAGAGGTTACATCCTTTATTATCGCTGGCTGATCCGGGAATTAGCCTCGGAAATGCATTTTGACCTGGATTTGCCTTTTAAGAAGTTGAGCCGGGAAGTAAAAAAGGCTATTCTCTTCGGAACGGATGTGGAAGCAGGGGGAAAGCCTTTTGAAGGTATAATTCCGCACCTGGAGCGGTTATTCCGAGAAACGCAAAGCGATTACTTAAAAGAAGAAATCTCGCGCTTTATGTCCAGCTTATCCTGCCCTACCTGCCAGGGGGCACGCCTGAAAAAAGAAAGTTTAAGCGTGACGATCAACGGCAAAAATATCTGGCAGGTTACCTTGATGTCGATAAAAGAAGCGCGTGAGTTTTTCTCCGGCCTCAATTTAAGCGAAAGAGAGAGGCTGATTGCGCGTATGGTCTTAAAAGAAATCAACCAGAAGCTAAAATTTTGTATCGATGTGGGATTGGAGTACCTGACTTTGGAGAGAAAAAGCTCGACATTATCCGGAGGCGAGGCGCAGCGCATCCGTTTGGCTACCCAGGTTGGCTCAGGGTTGGTGGGAGTATTATACGTTTTGGATGAGCCAAGTATCGGCTTGCACCAACGCGATAACGAAAAATTATTAGCTACCCTGCAAACTCTACGCGACCTGGGCAATACACTGGTTGTGGTCGAACACGACGAAGCTACCATGAGGTGCGCGGATTATATCGTAGATTTAGGCCCCGGAGCAGGCAGGCACGGAGGAGAAGTAGTTTGCGCGGGTAATTTCAATGAGTTATTGAAATGCCGCGATTCACTTACTGCAAAATATTTACGCCAAGAGTTAAAAATCGAGCCGCCGGCAGTACGCAGGCCCTGGAAAGAAAAGAAATTCCTTGAAGTTAAAGGGGCCCGGGAGCATAACCTTAAAATTATTGACGTGAAATTCCCGCTGGGGAATTTTATTTGCGTTACCGGAGTTTCCGGGTCTGGAAAATCTACTTTGATCGATGAGATTCTTTACCGCGGCCTGGCGCAAAAAATCTATAAATCCAAGGAAAAACCCGGCCTGCATGAGAAAATCACCGGTATAGAAAATGTCGATAAAGTAATCGTTGTAGACCAGTCCCCGATTGGCAGGACCCCGCGCTCTAATCCTGCTACTTATACCGGAGTGTTTACTTATATCCGGGATATTTTTAGCAAGCTTCCGGAGGCAAAGGCGCGCGGCTATAAACCGGGAAGGTTTTCTTTTAATGTGAAAGGCGGGCGCTGTGAGGCTTGCACCGGCGATGGGATAAAAAAAATAGAGATGCATTTTCTGCCGGATGTCTATGTAAAGTGCGATGTTTGCCAAGGCAGGCGTTTTAATGAAGCTACGCTGGAAGTAAAATATAAAGGTAAATCGATTGCCGATTGTTTAGAGATGACCGTAGAGGAGGCAATGGATTTATTTGCGAATATCCCGCCAATCAGGAATATTCTGGCTTATCTTTTTGACGTCGGCCTAGGCTATATCCAGTTGGGGCAGTTTGCCACTACTCTTTCCGGAGGCGAGGCGCAGCGCGTAAAATTATCTTCGGAATTAAGTAAGCGTGCTACCGGCAAAACGCTTTATATCTTGGATGAGCCGACTACGGGGCTGCACTTTGCGGACGTAGAAAAGCTGATTTCCGTATTGCAGCGGTTGGTAGATAAGGGCAATACGGTTATTGTCATCGAGCATAATTTGGAAGTGATTAAATGCGCGGATTTTTGTATCGATTTAGGCCCGGAGGGCGGGGATAAAGGCGGAAAATTAGTGGCTTTTGGCAGCCCTGAAGAGATCCTGGAAAATAAAGGTTCTTATACCGCGCAGGTTTTAAGAAAAGTATTGAGTCGGCGCTAAGGCAGTGATATAGTGAATGACAAATGACAAAGCACAAAATTCAAAATAAATTAAAATTTCAAATTTTCAATGTCAAAACACTGTTTTTTTTATTGGTCATTGTGATTTTGAATTTATTTTGTCATTTGAATTTTGACATTTGTCATTATCACGCCTTTGCCCAGGATAATTCCAAAGAAGAAGAGTCGCTTTTTGTCGCAAAAAAAGCCTTTGAAGACGGTTTTTATGACGTTAGCCTCGGCCTTTTGGAGCGTTTCTTGAAGAATTATCCGAATTCAACAAAAAAGGCAGAAGCAAAACTACTCATTGCGCAGTGCTATTTTCATCAAAATAAATTCCTTAATGCTTTGGGTAAGTTCGAAGAGCTTTTAAGCGACCCTTCCGGGCGTAATATTCAGGATGCGGTAAATTACTGGATTGCTGAGGTGCATTTTCGGGGAAACAACTTTACCAAGGCCACAGAATATTACTCTAAAGTGATCAATGATTTCCCCCAGTCAGTTTATGCGCCAAATGCTTATTATTCCCTGGGTTGGTGTTTGTTTCAGGAAGGCGATTTTTCGGATGCGGTCAAATATTTCCGCAGCGTAGAGGAAAAATTCCCTAAGGAGCCGGTAGCCCAGGAGGCAGTTTTTAAAATCATCGAATGCCTTTATAGCGCCAAGGATTATCAGGCAACCAAGGATTCTATAAAATCATATTTCAAAAGATACCCTAAGGACTTAGCCCGGATTCCCAGCCTCTATTTTTACCTGGCAGAAGCAGATTATTATTTGGGTAACCTTAATGACGCTATCGCCGAATATTCCAAGGTAATCTCCAGCAGCAAAGATGAAAAGATGATGGCATTGTCCCAATTAGGAATCGGATGGTCATTATTAAAGATGAAGAAATTCAAGGAAGCAGAAAATGCCTTCCTGGAGGTTAATCAGAAAATCTTAGAAAGGTCTCATCTCGATACGCTTTTATTGGGCCAGGCGATGATTATGTCGGAAGATAAGCGTTTTAACGAGGCCAGGAAAATCTATGAGGAGCTGCTGAAAAATAGCTCTGATTCGATAGTCTTGGCACAAAGCTATCTGGGCAAAGCAGAGATGCTTTATAATGCCGCAGAATATAAAGCAGCAGTAGAGACTTACAGGGAAGCTTTGGCTAAACTTAGCGGCCTGGATTCTCAGGATCTTCTGGATAAACTGCATTACGGCTTAGCCTGGGCATACCTGAAAGACGGCCAGTTTAAAGAAGCAATTGACGGTTTCCAGAAGGTCGCTAAGCAAAGCGAAGAGAAGACCGTGAAAGTTTCCGCGCTCTGCCAGATCGGAGATGCTTATCAGGATTCCGGGGATTTTGCCAAAGCAATCGAGGTTTATGATAACATCCTTAAAGACTACCCTGATAGTTTCTACAATGATTATGTCCAGTATCAGCTGGGCGTATCGATGTTAAAAACAGGTAATTATGAAGGGGCAATCATCGCTTTTCAGAACTTAAAGCGGGAATTCCCCAATTCCAAACTGATCGATGATGCTTCTTATGCTTTGGGCTTAAGTTATTTTCAAAGAGAGAATTACGCGGCGGCAAAGGATATCTTCGAGCAGTTCCAGTCCGAATTTAAAGACAGTTCTCTAAGCGCCCAGGCAATTTACCTTTTAGGTACTTGCCTTTATAATTTGGGTAAATTCCCGCAAGCTATCGAAGTTTATAAGGAAATTATCCGTACCCGCGGCGATGACCTGGAACTGGTACAGAAAAGCGAATACGAAATCGCCGATTGTTTTTATCAGATGGGCGATGAAAAAGAAGCGATGAACCGCTTTAAGATGCTGCGCACCAAGTACCCGGATTCAAAATTAGCGCCCGAAGTAGTCTGGTGGCTGGGTGAGTATTACTACCGTAATAACGACCTTACCATGGCGCGCCGTTATTTTTCTTCATTGATTCAGGATTTTCCCAAGAGCAATCTGATTCCCAACGCCTATTATGCGTTAGGCTCGAGTTTTCAGGAAGATGGGCAGTATGACGAGGCAATCGAAAATTTTAACAAGGTAATTGATTTGGGAAAAACCAGCCTTTCCGCCCAGGCCTCGATTGCCATTGCGGATATCTACGTTAAACAGGAAAAGCCGGAGCCTGCTTTGTCTGCGTATAAGGCAGTATTAAAGGACAACAGTAACCTGGCGTACTTGATTTATCCTAAGATGGCGGATATTTACCGTAATCTCAATGATTATTCCCAGGCGCTGGACTTGTACCGGAAAGCTTTGGATATCGTGCCGGCCAGGTTAATGGGTGATATTCAATTCAAGATCGCCCAGACTTTGCAGGCAGCAGGTAAGAGCGATGACGCTACGGAAGAATATTTGAAAGTAGCCTACCTATCTCCGGAAGACAGCAAGCTGGTGGTAAAAGCGCTTTTGCGCGTAGGAGCTATTTACGAAGAAAAAAATAATTTTAAGGAAGCCTTGAATATTTATAAAAGGGTCGCAGAGATGAATGTGGAAGAAGCAAAATTTGCGCAGGAAAAGATAGATACTATGAGAGCGCAGAGGGGGAAGAATGGATCTTTATAAAATGAGCCTTTGGCAGGTGATTTTAGCCGGCGGGCCGGTAATGTGGCCGATTATTTTATGCTCGATTTTTGCCGCTGCAATTATCCTGGAGAAATTCTGGTATTTGCAAAAAATCAAAATCGATACGCAGGAATTCCTGAATACTATCCTTGATAAGATGAAGCGGCATCAGGTAAAAGAAGCGCTGGAGGCATGCGAAAAAAAAGCGCATCCAATATCGCGGATCCTTAAGGCCGGAATCTTAAAATATGACCGCCCCAGGCCGCAAATTATCGAAGCCATTGAAGACGCTTCGCTTTATGAGATTCCGGGGATAGAAAAAAACCTCAATGCCCTGGCAACTATCGCGCATGTTACTCCGCTCCTTGGCCTTTTAGGGACAGTTACCGGGATGGTCAGGGCTTTTCAGATGATCCAGGCAAGGAATGCTTCTTTACATCCGGTGTCTCCGGCTGACCTGGCAGGAGGGATCTGGGAAGCATTGCTTACTACCGTAGCAGGATTGTGTGTAGCGATACCTGTATTTGTAGCCTATAATTATCTGGTGAGCAGGATCAACCGTTTTATCCTGGAAATGGAAAAGGCCTCAACTGAGTTAGTCAATTTTTTAAGCGAATAAGAGGTTTTTATGCGTTTTAAAGGCAGGATGGAATTAGAACATGGGTTAAAGCCGATTGACATTGCGCCGGTCATTAATGTCATATTCCTGCTTTTAATGTTTTTTATGATTACCCCCAGTTTTACCACTGATTCGGCAATTACAGTCAATTTACCCAAAGCCGTAACCAGTGAGGCGGTTAATTATGGCGATACCCAGCTTGTAGTTTCCGCAGATAACCGGATTTTCTTAGACGGCAGCGCCGTAACTTTAGACGATCTTAAAGGGCGGCTTAAGGCCATGGCAAAAAGAAACCTGGCAATATTAATCAAAGCAGACAGCCGGGCTAATCTGGGTAAAATAGTTGAGATTTGGGATACCTGCAAGTTGATGGGGATTAAGCAAATCAGTATTGCTACGGGCCAACAATGATGAAGAAAAGTTTGATTTTTTCTTTAGCCGGGCACCTGACACTTTTCGGGCTCTTTGGGATTTCTCTTGGGCCAAAAATCCCTCAAGCAGATTTTTCTACGATCTCGTTCTGGGGTGGCCTTCTAAAAAATTATGACTTTAAACAAGAGCCTGCTTTGCATAAAGCCGGGATCGAAAGGTTGTTTCCCGATGGCCTTAAGGGCCTAAAGATACAGTCAAAAAAACAGGCAAACGGCCCGGAGCCTTACATGTTCAGCTGTGTTAAGCCGCAGGCAAGGCTATCTCAGGAAGGAAAAATCGATTTTCGGAATCCCGCGGCAGAGAAGCCGGTTTTTGTAAGAAAAGAGTCGGTGGTAATGCTGCATCCGGAGCTGCCTTATTATTTCGGCCTATATTTTAAGGACCGGCAAACAGTGCATATTGAATTGGTATACAATATTATCCCGCATGATAAGAGTAACTCAGTGTTGGTAAGAAGGAAGATTTCTTCAGGCAACCTGGAAGTCGACCTGCTTTCTATGCGGTATTTGAGCCAATATCTTTTTCTGCAGCAATCTGCCCTGGCTCCTAATATTGAACGCAGGGTTAAAATAGATTTTAGCCCTAAATAATGATTGCGATTAATTTTTCTTTAGCTGTGGCCTTGTTTGCAGTATTATTCCTGGCTGTTTTTTTTGGGCTCTGGGTCTGCGCAAAAAGGCAGAAGGATAAGGACCTTTCTTTGGATGACCGTTTTATCTGGTTCTGCGGGGTCTGCACCTATACCTATATCAATACGCGGGATGACGGTTTTTCAACCTGCCCGCGCTGCGGCAGTTATAATAAAAAATAAGTGAGGCCATAAGTTATGGAGCCGGCTAATTAATATGCTAAGCGACATAACTTATTCGGCCGAACTTATCCCCGCACTAATTTACTATATTGGTGCGGGGATAAGTTCGCACAGCAACTTATGTTCACTATCATTCCATAAGTTGCGTGCTCATTAAAAAAATAGTTGACATAATTAAAACTATTCTTAAAATAAAGGTGTGCCTGCCTCACAAAGCAGGCAGGGAGGGTAAAATGATTACAGAGATCGGAATCGTTGCAGGGGACATCTGGCACTATTTGGATCAGCACGGCCAAGTGGCGCTTTCAGGGTTAGTTTCCGGAATAGATAAGCCACGGGATTTGGTACTTATGAGTTTAGGGTGGTTAGCGCGCGAAGGGCATGTTATTCTGCAACAGGCAGAAAGTGACTACAAAGTTACTTTAAGGAAATAAACCTAAAGATGAACAGGCTGAAAAAACAAAAAGGTGTGGCAATGGTAATGGCATTAAGTATGGTAGTCTTGGCCATTGTTCTTGCCAATATCGTAATGACCATTATGCTTAGCCACGGCCGGCTTACCCGCCATCAAGTAGGCAGGATTGAGGCTTATTATGCTGGCTTGGCAGGGATTAATATGGCTGTTGATCGGCTTTCGGCAAATGATGGCACCTGGATGCCTGCAGCCGGCGGCACAATTACCCGCACCATCTGTAATAACTGCGGCGTAGCAGGAGCGATTCAGGAAAATAGCTTTGCCCCGGCTACCGGAAGTGCTATTGACCGGGTTGATGTCACTATCAGGTCTTTGGCTAATGCTGAAGGCGCGATGCGCGCCGGCTCTCAACGTATTTCTGCTGTAGTAACCTACCAAAACCCCGGTTAATTTCTTCTCTCGTTTTATAATCTATTATAATATAAGTAAGTTTATTATAAAGCTGCATGCCTTAGTTTAGGAGAGATGTTTTTATACTATAAGTAAGTTTGAGTAAGAGTATATAAAAAAACACTTGACAAAATAAAACTATTATGTTTTAATTAGTTCACCTTTGTCGTTTGTTAAATGAGGTAAAATTATGCCCAGATTAATCGATATCGATGAATTAGCAGAATACCTGAAGTTAAAGAAGCAGACGATTTATAATTGGCTGCATCAGGGAAAGATTTCAGGGATAAAATTAGGCGGAGTCTGGCGTTTTGACCGCAGAGAAATCGATAATTGGCTGAAGAGCCGCAGGCGCCTGCCTAAAACCGGAGATAAATAATGGCTAATAGTTTAGGGATCTATTTTGGGCCTAAGCTGATCAGTATTGTCGAGTCTAAGAGCAAGAAGATCATCAATTACCTGAAGATCCCGCGCTCTTCCCTGACTGAAAGCGATTTAGAAGAGAAAGTCCCGGAAGATGTGAAAATTGTCGCGGTTTTTACCGATGAGCTGAGAAAGAACAAGATTGACGCCAAAGAAGTAATTGTCAGCCTTTCCGGTAAAGACCTGATTGTGCGTACCTTTGAACTGCCGATCCTGCCAGTAAGCGAACTGGTTACCGCGGTAAACTTCGAGGTCAAGAAATATATCCCCTTTAAGGTTGAAGAAATCGTTTCGGATTTTCAGGTAAACATAGACAAAGCTGCTAATAAGAGTATCGTGCTTTTTGTCGGGATTAAAAAAGACGTTTTAGACAAGTATCTTTCCATCTTTAAACAGCTGGGGATTAAAGTAACTAATATCGAATATTCGGCTTTTAGTATTTTAAGGTTCTTAAAACTCAGTAATATAGGTAATAAGGGTGTAGTGGCTTTAGTAAGCGCAGATTCTCATGAGGAAGATGAGGCTAATTTTACGGTCTTAGACAACGGCTTTCCGGTATTTAGCCGGGATATTAGCTTGGGCAGCACAGAAGAAGCTGCAAAAACAGGGGAATTAGCAGAATCCGGCAGCTCAGGCGCTTTGGAAAAACTGAAAACCGAGATCCGTGTCTCCCTGGACTTTTTTCACCGTAAATTCCCCATGAAGAAAATCGAGAACGTGGTCTTTATTACCGATGAAAGTTACCGATATGACCTGGAATTTTTCATGAAAGAGATGGAATTGCCTTTTGCTTTTATTGATATCTTTAAATATATAGGTAAGGCGCAATTTTTCTCCTTAAGCTTCATTAAAGGTTACGGCGCTTCTTTGGCAAAAACCGTAGTTAGCGCCTTGAAACTTAACTTGACTTCCCAGAAAACAAAGGGTAAGCCTGTAGTTAGCGGTTTGAAGGCTGAAGGCTCCGGGTTCTTAGGCGGGATAAAAGTAGATTTAAGGATTATTATATTGGGGATTTTAATTTGCGTAGGAGTAACAGTTTTGAACCTTTCGCGCATTGCTGCCAAGCAGAAAGAAGTGGATACGATTATCAGCGCCCGGCCGGTAATTAAAGGCGTAAATCCGGAATTATCCCCCGAAGAACTGGCAAAAGTAAGCGCGGATTACAAAAATAAAATCAGCAGCATCGATAATTTACTGAAAAAACAGGCATATCTGACTACGCCTTTAGAGGTAATTGCCAAGAGTATCCCGGAAGATATGAGCCTAAAAGATTTTTCCCTTCAGAAAACCAAAGACAATAAGAACGAACTTAACATGAAGGGTATAGTTTATCTGGGGGATAGCGAAAAAGAATTAAACCTGGTAAATACCTTTGTAGCTAAACTAAGGGAAAACCCGAATTTCAGCAAGCTTTTTAAGGATATCAGGATTATTTCCGTGGAACAAAGAGAAACCGGAAAAGCTACGGTGAGTAATTTTAACATTTCCTGTAGCGGGACAAGATAGAGAGAGCCCTATGGACCTAAAACCTTTAATTTTAAAAAATAAGAATAAAGTAGTAAACCTGGTGGTCCTGGTTTTATTCGCCTATGTGGCATTTGTAATTTATCAAAGCCAAAACAGCAAGGTAGTCGGCCTCTCCAACGCAAAAGACATAGAGATTAAGAAGAATGAGGTATTAACCGAGATCAGCCAGCAGCAGGCGATTTTCAATAACTATAAAAATTTCGTCAACGCCAAGGATTCTGCCCAGCTTTCGGATGCCATTTCCAATATTGCTGCTGCGGCTAACGCTAAAATCGTTTCTTTCCGGCCCATGTCTGAGGAGAATTTTCCGGTATATAGCCGGTTTCCTTTTGATATTCGAGTAGAGACGAATGATTACCATAGTTTAGGAAAATTTATCAGCAGCCTTGAGAGCCATCAATACCTTTACGATGTCGAATCGCTGAAGATTACCGCGCAGCCTCCTGAAAAGGGGAAGGTGCGTTTGGTTACCGATTTAAAAATCAGTTCGATCCTGATAAGGGATTAGGATGAAAAAAATACTGCACATAAACAAGAAAATTATTTTTAGCGCTTTAGGGGCTTCTGCGCTGATCGCAGGCACGCTTTTTGCGGTTGATGGCCTGGTAGAAAAAGTAAAGCCATCAGGCTTGGCCCGGCAAAAAGTGGAATACCATACAGAGGGTGCGCGCGATCCTTTTAAGCCGCTAAAAATAGAAATGGAAGAGTCGGTTGAAGAAGAAGGGCCGCAGACCTTGCCGGATTTAAAGATCCAGGGTGTGGTTTGGGGAGGCAGTTTCCCTCAGGCAATCATCAATAACAAGGTAGTTAAGGTTGGCGAGACTATCGACAAAGCGAAAGTTATCGACATTAATAAAGACGGGATTACGGTTTTATTCTCCGGCCGCAAATATAATATCTATTCTCCCGCGGCCGCGAATTTAGCGGAGGCAAAGAAAAAGAAAACAAAAGGAGGGGTCAAAGATGAAAAATAACTTTAGGACTTGCGTATTTATCATGCTTTTTTCTTTTGTATTCTCAAGGCCGGTTTTGAATGCCGAGCAGAT
>JAQUMX010000026.1 GCA_028717885.1 Candidatus Omnitrophota bacterium | reverse complement strand
GGATCTCTACCGATAAATTGCACGCTAGAGGGCCGATGGCGCTGGAGGAATTAACTACTTACAAATACGAAATTTTCGGAAGCGGGCAGATAAGAGAATGAAGATCGGCATTTTAGGCGGCACCTTCAATCCAATTCATATCGGGCATCTGATTTTAGCGGAAGAGGTGCGGGAAAAATTAGGGTTGGATAAGGTTATTTTTGTGCCGACATATCTGCCTCCGCATAAAGATAATTCCGATATTGCCAGAGCGCAGGACCGCCTGCAAATGATCAAAACTGCAATTGCCGGTAATAAGTATTTTGAGGTCTCTGACCTTGAGATCAGGCGCAACGGCCGTTCCTATACGATTGACACGGTAAATGAGTTGAACAAGCTTTATGGCCGCGATGAGCTTTATTTTATTACCGGAAGCGACCTTTTAAAATATTTGGAGGAGTGGAAGGACCTCAATGAAATTATTAAATTGGTAAAATTCGTTGTAGCTACCCGCCCGGGATACCCATTGGAAAAAATACCTTCTTATATTTCAACGGTGGCTATCCGCGCGGTGGATATTTCTGCTTTTGAGATCCGCTCGTGTATTAAAAGCGGGAATTCCTTCCGTTACCTGGTTCCGGAAGGCGTACTTAAATATATTACCAAGCGCAAACTATACCGATGAAAAAAGTAAAGATCGCTCCTTCGATCCTTTCCGCGGATTTTAGCTGCCTGGGCAAAGAAATTAAGAAAGTAGAGGCTGCGGGAGCAGATTTGTTGCATATTGACGTAATGGACGGACATTTTGTCCCGAACATTACCATTGGAGCCGCGGTTGTGAAATCTATCCGTAAGGTGACTGCGCTTGCCTTGGATGTGCATCTTATGATCAAGGATCCGCAAAAGTACGTGGATAATTTCGTTAATGCAGGCAGTGATATGATTACCGTGCATATTGAGACGATTAGCAGTAGGAATATCCAGGTTTTAGGGAAAAAATTAAAAAAGAAAAATATTAAGTTGGGGGTTTCTTTGAATCCTTCCACTCCTTTAAAAAAAATTGCCGGCGTTTTGAAGTACGTGGATTTTGTGCTGGTAATGTCGGTTAACCCGGGTTTTGGAGGGCAAAAGTTTATTCCGGCGGCATTGCCTAAAATCAGGCAATTAAAGGCAATATTCAGGGGGGAAATTTCGGTAGACGGTGGGGTAAATAATACAAATGCGGCTAAACTGATTGCAGCCGGGGCGACGATTTTGGCTTCCGGTTCTTATATTTTTGGCGCTAAAGATGCAAAGCAGGCAATTAATAGCCTGCGTAAACCTTAAAAAGTCAAGGAAAGGGAGTTTTTAGCATGGAAAATATTACAGAAATTAAATTTGGCACAGACGGCTGGAGAGGAATAATTGCCGATAACTACACTTTTAAAAACCTGAAAATCTTATCTCAGGCAGTAGCAGATTATATCGGGCAGGGTAAAAAAATTGCCGTTGGTTTTGATACGCGCTTCATGTCAAAGAATTTTGCTGCTATCGTGGCAGAAGTTTTTAAGAATAATGGTCTGGACGTAGTATTGTCCGACCGCCCGATCCCTACGCCGGCATTAAGCCTGACGGTAAAATTAAGAAAACTGGATTTGGGGATCATGATTACTGCTTCGCATAACCCGGCTGAATATAATGGTTTTAAGATCAAGAATGCCTCGGGAGGCGCAGCTTCTTTGGAAGTAACCCGTGCGGTAGAAGGGTTATTGGGAAAAAACCCGGTAAAAGAAAACACCCCTCAGGCCGGTGCGCTAAAAATAGAAGATGTATCCAAGGATTACGTGAAGTTTATCCGTGGTTATATTGATTTTAAGAGGATTAAAAATAAAAAGTTTAAGATCCTGGTTGATGCCATGCATGGCTCAGGCGATTCCTATATCGCTCAGATTTTAAAAGGAAGCTCCATAAAGTTAGAGTTCATGCGCAACACGATCAATCCTTCTTTTGGCGGGTCACGGCCTGAACCGGTAGAAGAAAATCTGGAGGAATTAAAAAGAAAAGTAAAAGCAGGGAAATTTGATTTAGGGATTGCCTTGGACGGCGACGCAGACAGGATTGCGGCAGTAGCTCCCGGAGGCGTATTTATCCATCCGCAGAAAATATTGGGCTTACTGGCGCTGCATCTGAATCAAGACCGTAAATGGACAGGCGGGATTGTTAAAACTATCTGCGGGACGATGATGATCGATAATATCGCAAAATTCCTGAAAGTAAAGCTTTATGAGACACCTGTAGGCTTTAAATATATTTCTAACCTGATGGAAACCGAAGATATCGTAGCCGGCGGAGAAGAGGCCGGCGGAATGGGTGTTAAGGGTTATATCCCGGAAAGAGACGGCACGGTAGCGGGGCTACTATTGATCGAGATGATGGTTTACCGTAATAAGAATATCTTAAAGATATTGAATGAAACTGAGAAACAATTCGGAAAATATTATTATTTGCGCGATGACCTGCATTTGGCGCACCGCGTGGAACCGAAAAAAGAAAATTTGCCGAATGAATTGCTGGGGAAAAAAGTAACAGAGGTCAAGGATTACGATGGCGTAAAATTGATTTGCGCAGACGAAAGCTGGCTGATGTTCAGAGGCTCAGGCACCGAGCCGATCATGCGCCTTTATTCGGAAGCGAAGAATTTAAGCCGTGCACAAGCTTTGTTAAAGCTGGGCCGGGAAATTATTTCAAAACTTTAAAATGAAAAGAAAGGAAATTCTTTTGGAAAGGAGGGCGCCTTGTCAGGATACCGTACGAGAATCGTTTAAGTCCAGGCAGATTGCATGATTATTAGCCCTCCAACAATCCAATCGTATTCCGATCTAAATTCACATCACGGATTTCTGTCTTTATTTTTTAGCTTAATTTCAGGTTTTTTGCGGCTTTATAAAAATTGTTTTTGTAAAGGGGGTGTGTTTTTGTCCGTTGTGCGTTTTGCGTAGTGCGTAAAGAGAAACCAAAAAATCTAAAAATAATTTAGGGAGGAAATTGAAATGACCGAAACAAAGAGTGAAATGGAACTGCTGTATAACCAAAGTATTAAAATCATCAAAGAAGGCCAGATCGTAAAGGGACGGATCGTTTCGATAAAAACCAAGGAAGTTTTGGTCGACGTGGGGTTTAAATCGGAAGGAGTGGTTTCGATTACCGAATTTGCTCCCGATGACCTGAAAGTCGGAAGTGAATTGGATTTTTTCATCGATTCGATCGAAAACGACGCAGGGATGATCGCGCTTTCCCGCGAAAAGGCGATGCGCATCAGCGGTTGGGATAAGGTGGTAAAAATGGCAGAAGAAGGCGGCTTGATCGACGCCAGGCCCGTGAAAAAAGTAAAGGGCGGTTTTCTTGTGGATGCCATGGGCATAGAAGCGTTTTTACCGGCTTCGCTATCCGCTTTTAAAAATGTTTCCGACAAGGATATTATCAATAAAACCTTCAAATTCAAGATCGTCAAGATCAACAATTTAAGAAGGAGCCTGATTCTGTCACGCAAAGAAGCGATGCAAAAGCAAAGGGAGGAAGCCAAGGAGAAGGTTTGGCAGAACCTTAAAGCCGGAGAGATTTACCCGGGCACGGTCAAGGCGATTACCGATTTCGGCGCCTTTATCGACTTAGGCGGCGTAGACGGGCTTTTGCATATTACCGACATGTCCTGGTCGAAAATTTCGCATCCTTCTGAAATTGTAGCTATCGGCGACAAGATCGAAGTGTTGGTGCTTAATCTCGACAAGGAATCGGGAAAAGTTTCTTTAGGGCTAAAGCAGAGGTTTCCGGATCCCTGGCAGGACATTGAAACAAAATACAGTGTGGGCGCCAAGATAAAGGGAAAGATCGTGAATATCTTGCCTTACGGAGCTTTCCTGGAATTGGAAAAAGGGATCGAGGGGTTGATCCATGTTTCAGAGATCTCCTGGACAAAACGCGTGAATAATCCCGGCGAAATGTTTGCAATCGGGGATACGGTTGAAGCCCAGGTTTTAAGCATCGATAAAGAAAGCCGCAGGATTTCCTTAAGCTTAAAACAGCTGGAGGCTAATCCCTGGTTGGAGGCAGAGGCAAAGTATCCTGTCTCCACCAAGGTTTCCGGCAAGGTTAGAGGCTTTACCGATTACGGCGTATTCGTGGAGCTCGACGGAAACCTCGAAGGAATGGTGCACATTTCGGATATCTCATGGACAAAGAGAATCTCTCATCCGCAGGATATCATGAAAAAAGGCCAGAAGGTTGAAGTGATCGTGCTTTCCGTGGATGCCCAGAATAGAAGGATCAACCTGGGGTTAAAACAATTACAGCCGAATCCTTGGGCTGAAATTGCGCAAAAATACCCGCTTGATACGGTCCTGGAAGCCGAAGTAGTAAGTATCACCGACTTCGGTGTATTCGTAAAAATCGAGGAGGATTTGGAAGGCTTGATTTTCTCCAGCGAGATTGATAAAACCGAAACGGCAGCGTTAAAGCCCGGGGATAAAATCAAGGTTAAGGTGATTAAAGTCGATGTTGAGCAGGGGAAGATCGGCCTGACTGCGAAAATATAAAAAAGCAGAGGAGTAAATATGATGGATATTGCAAAGCAGCTTGAAATCATTAAGCGCGGGGCAGTAGAAATTATCTCCGAAGCACAGCTAAAAAAGAAGCTCGAAAAGTCGATTGCTTCGGCAAAGCCTTTGGTAATCAAGGCCGGCTTTGACCCGACTGCCCCGGATATTCATTTAGGGCACACGGTATTGCTGCGGAAAATGCGCCAGTTTCAGGATTTGGGGCACAAAGTAGTTTTTCTGATCGGCGATTTTACCGGCCAAATCGGAGATCCTACCGGAAGGAATGAAAAGCGCAAACAATTGAGCAAAGAGGAAGTGCTGCAGAACGCAGCCACTTATAAGAAACAGGTATCAAAAGTCCTTGATTTGGGCCGCATGGAAATAGCTTTTAACTCAGCGTGGTTTGAGAAGATGTCGGGGCTGGATATCCTGAATTTAACCGGCCACGCGACAGTTTCTCAGATCTTAGCCAGGGCAGATTTCAAAAAAAGGCTGGCGAGAAACGAGGATATTTCTTTGCTGGAATTCATGTATCCGATCCTGCAGGGTTATGATTCGGTAAAGCTGGAAGCCGATATTGAGTTGGGCGGGACCGACCAGATTTTTAATCTGTTGGTCGGCAGGGATATCCAAAAGGACTTTTGCCAGGAGGAGCAGGTGGTAATTACAATGCCGCTTCTGGAAGGGACTGACGGCGTGCAGAAAATGAGCAAATCCCTGGGGAATTATATCGGTATTGACGAAGCCCCTAAGGATATTTTCGGCAAGCTAATGTCCATTTCCGATACGATGATGCTTAAATATTACGAGTTGCTCACCGATATCGACCTGCAGGAAGTAAAACCCATGCATCCAAAAGAAGCAAAGATGCGACTGGCAGAAGAAATCGTCAGACAGTACTATACTCCTGAAGAAGCTGCCAAAGCCCGGCAGGAATTTGAGCGGGTTTTTTCGCAAAAAGAGCTGCCTTCTGATATACAGGTCTATCAGGCTGCGGCGGCGGAGAATGTATTGGATATCTTGATCAAGAGCGGCCTTGTGAAGAGCGGCAATGAGGGCCGCAGGCTTTTAAAGCAGGGTGCGGTATTCTTTAACGATACAAAAGTTACGGATGAGAACTTCGCCCCGGATAAAGGCGGGATCTTAAAAGTTGGCAGCAGAAGGTATTTAAAGGTTACGTTTTAAAAACCACAAAAAAATCAATGGTTTTTAAACTAGAAAAACAAGACCGCTTTACGAAGAATATTATCATTGTCTTTGCCGGCAATATTTTAAGCAATTTCTGCAACTTACTTTATCAATTGCTGATTGCCCATAGGCTCGCGCTCTCTGAATTTGCCGCCTTTAACGCTTTGCTTTCCATTTTTATGATGATTTCCGCTCCGCTTGCCACAATCCAATTAGTGCTGGCAAAATATGTTTCCGAGTTTAACGCGCACAATTTTAATGTTAAGATTTGCGCTTTGATCTCCGGCGTCTTAAAAAGGGTAGTGTTTTGCGGGGTATTGACGTTGTTGATTTTTGCGGCATTTAGCCCCGTAATCGTAAATGCCATGAAGATCGAATCAGTAGCCTGTGGATATATTTTAGCGGCAGTACTGGCTTTGGCCTGGGTTTCTCCGGTCTTTTTCGGCAGCCTTCAGGGTTTGGAGCTTTTCGGCTGGTTTTCTTTTTCTCAGATCATTACGGGAATCGCGAAATTGATCTTCGCGGCAGTTTTTTTGGTTTTAGGGTTTAGGATCACAGGCGCTCTGGGGGCGCTTCTGATTAGCGCGGTATTGGGGCTGGCAATCGTTTATCTGCCGATCAAGAAAAGCGTCAGGTTCGGGCAATTTGCGGAAAAAATTAATTTCCGCGAAGTCGCCTTTTATTTATTGCCTGTAGGATTTGCCAATTTTTGCTTTATGGTGTTAGTGACTATGGATATGGTGTTGGTGAGGTATTTTTTCCCACAGCAGGAATCGGGTTTTTATTCGGTTGGGCAAATGGCAGGCAAAATTTTTCTTTTTCTGCCTACGGCAATCAGCATCGTGATGTTTCCCAAGACTAGCGGGCTAAAAGCCAAGAACCTGGATACCCGAGCTATCCTTAACCGGTCGCTTGTTTTTGGCGCGATTTTAAGTATTCTTGCTGCCTGCGCCTATAATCTGTTCCCCGGCCTCTGCCTGAGTATTTTAACCGGCAAGCCTTATCCGGAAGCGATCTTTCTTGGCCGGCTTTTTGCCGTTTCGATGAGTATTTTTGCCCTCCTTTTTATCCTGATTTCTTATTTTCTTTCGATAAAGGATTTGCGTTTTCTGAAATACCTGGGGGGAGCTACCTTGTTGCAGGTAATGATGATAATTTTATTTCACAGCCAGCTTTGGCAGGTGCAGTTGATTATGTGCGTAAATGCGGCACTGCTTTTTTCCTGGTTTCTTTTTTTGATTTACGGCAAAAATATCAAAGCTAAATGAAAACCCTTAAAGAAAAAGTCTCGATTATCATGCCTGCTTTTAATGAGGCCGGCTATATCCAGGAAAGCATCGAAGAAACCGCCAAGACCTTCAATGATTTTGGTTGCCCCTGGGAGTTGATCGTGATCGATGACGGCTCCAGCGATAATACTTATGAGTTGGCTGCACAGCTTTGCGAAAAATACCCGCAGCACTTAATCGTAAAGAAAAACCCTTTTAACCTGGGAAAGGGCAGGGCGGTAAAAAAAGCGCTGCATTATATCAACGGTGAATATGTGGTTTTCCTGGATGCGGATATGGATTTGCATCCTTTACAGGTACAAACCCTATTTGACATTATGCGTTTGGATAACGCAGATATCGTTATCGGCTCTAAGCTGCATCCTAACTCAGTGGTGAATTATCCTTTAGAGAGAAAAATCGTCAGTTTCATTTATTATCTTTTTGTAAGGGTATTCTTTAATTTGCCTTGCCACGATACTCAGACCGGCCTAAAACTTTTTAAAAGCGACGTGATCAAGGAAATATTCCCCAGGATCCTGGTTAAGCAGTTTGCCTATGATTTAGAGATCTTGGTCAATGCGCATCATTTGGGGTATAAAATCGCCGAGGCGCCGATTGTGCTGCAGCCAAAAAGAAAATTTGGGCGGATCGGGCTAGAGGCAATCAGCACTACCTTCCGGGATACCCTGGCGGTATTTTACCGGATGTACGTTTTAAAATACTATGACCGTATCGATTATCATCGCCGTAAAGGCATGGCAAAAGAATTTAGAAGAATGCGCCGCTAAGTGCCAGCAGCTTGATTTCGCGGATTTTGAAATCATTATCCTGCCGGATGGCGAAAGCGCCTTTCCTGTCATAAACGGGAAAGCCCCGGTAAGGGTTATCCCTACCGGCGCAATAAATCCGGCAAGAAAAAGGGACATTGGCATGAAAGAAGCTAAAGGCGAAATCCTGGCTTTTCTCGATGATGACGCTTTTCCCGTAAGCAATTGGTTAAAGTGCGCGTTAGAGAATCTTGCCGATCCGTTGGTAGCAGCCGTGGGCGGGCCTGCAGTTACTCCTCGAACCGATAGCCTAAGGCAAAGGGCAAGCGGAAGGGTTTTTGCTTCTCTTTTGGTGAGCGGAAAATATATATATCGTTATTTACCGCGCAAGAAGCAGGAAGTGGATGATTACCCCTCATGTAATTTTTTAGTCCGAAAAAACATCATGAAGGAAGTAGGCGGATTCAATACGGATTTCTGGCCGGGTGAAGACACGAAATTATGCCTGATGATTACCAAGCAATTAAAGAAGAAGATTATTTATGACCCCACGGTATTAGTTTACCATCACCGCCGGGAGCTTTTTTTGCCGCATTTGCGCCAGGTCTGTAGTTATGCTTTGCACCGCGGGTATTTTGTGAAGAAATTTCCACAGACCTCTTTACGCATTGCTTATTTTCTGCCTACTATTTTTGTCTTTGGGATCTTTTTTGCGGGAGCCGTTTCTTTATTTTCCCCGGTTCTACGCTCGCTTTACCTTTTAGGCATAAGTTTTTACATTTCCCTGGTATTCGTTTTTAGTTTATCGCGCCCGTTACGCATGGTTCCCTGGGTTTTTTGCGGGATTATATTAACACATTTCGGTTACGGCGTAAAATTCTTGCAAGGGTTGTTCACGCCGCGGCTAAAGGATGAGCCGTGAAAATAATCATTGCCTATCCGCCATTAAATAAGGATAAAGGGCTGGCTACCTTAGGGCAGAACCGGCAATTCCAGTATTTCAAGGAGCCGACATTTATCTATCCGGTGGTCCCGGCACAGGCAGCTACTCTTTTAAAGAGTAAAGGTTTTGAAGTAATCTGGCTGGATTGTATTGCTCAAGGTTTGAGCCTTGATGATTTTTTGCGGATTGTCCGCAAAGAAAAACCGGATTTAGTGGCAATGGAAACAAAAACCCCGGTTATTAAACAAATTTGGAGAATAATTGATCAGCTAAAGAAACTTGATACTGATGGTATGCGGCTTGCGACAGTTTTATTCGGCGATCATGTCACTGCCTTGCCCGAAGAATCATTTCAGAATAGCCAGGTTGATTTTGTCTTAACCGGCGGGGATTATGATTTTTTACTGCTTAGCCTTTGTAACTACCTGAATAATCAAGCTGTTTTAGAGCCGGGTATATATTACCGGGAGAACGGAGAATTAAAAAATACCGGAAAATTTAGACTTAGCCATAACCTCGATTCTTTGCCTTTTATTGACCGAGGATTAACTCAGTGGCAGCTTTATGCCTATAAAAACGGCAATTACAAACGTACGCCCGGCACCTATATTATGTCCGGCAGGGATTGTTGGTGGGGCAGGTGCTCTTTTTGTTCGTGGCCGACCCTATACCCAAATTTCCGCACTAGAAGCGTTGAAAACGTGCTTGATGAAATCGGAATGCTGATTAAGAATAATCGCGTGCGGGAAATTATGGATGATACCGGATGTTTTAATGCCGGAGAATGGTTAAGGGATTTTACAAAAGGGATGGTAGACAGGGGCTTTGCGAAAAAAATCTATTTTGATTGCAATATGCGCTTCGGCGCGTTAAAAGAAGAAGATTTTAGGGCGATGAAAAAAGCCAATTTCCGTTTACTGCTTTTTGGCTTGGAATCTGCTAATCAGGCAACCCTCGACCGGATTAATAAGAACCTTAAGGTGGAAAGAATTATCGAGGATTGCCGGATGGCGAGAAAAGCGGGATTATTCCCGCACATCACGATTATGTTCGGTTATCCCTGGGAATCATACCCGGAAGCCTGGAAAACCATGGAATTGGGTAAATGGCTTTTAAAAAAAGGCTATGCTTATACGATGCAGGCAACGGTGGTGATTCCTTATCCGGGATCCGGGCTTTTTGAAGAGAGTAAACAAACAGGCGCGCTCTCGACTTTGGATTGGGATGATTATGATATGAAACAGCCGGTGATGAAAAGCCCTATCCCGCCCGACAGGATTATGGAGTTAGTACAGCAGATGTACAAAGTTTCTTTTTCCCCGGAATTTATCGCTAGAAAAATCTTAAGTATCCGCGATTTCGATGACTTGGCATATTCCGCGCGCGCTTTTAAGAAAGTATTCGGCCATGTTTTTGACTTTAAGAGAAAGGATTGTGCATGTTGTGGAAAATAATCGGCATGAGCGCTGCTGTTTTAACCATGTTTTCTTTTGTGCCGCAGATTTTTAAAGTCTTGAAAACAAAATCCGAAAAAGACTTAAGTTTGGCAACCTTACTGCAGCTTTCCCTGGGGGTTGTGCTGTGGATAGCCTATGGTATTGCCCGTAAAGACCCTATCATTATTATTGCGAATGTCGTGACAATAGCGACATTGCTTATTTTATTGAACCTTTACTTTTATTATGGGAGAAAAAAATGAAGAAAAAAGCTTTTATTACCGGTATTGACGGCCAGGATGGTTCCTACCTTGCGGAATTCCTTTTAGCAAAAGGCTATAAGGTTTACGGAATGGTAAGGCGTGTAGCCCTTGAGGATCCGGAGCATCATCTTTGGCGGCTAAGGCATTTATTGGATAAAATAAAGCTTTATCCGGCGTCATTGGAAAGCTACCCGAGCATTTTTAACGTAATAGAGAAGGTTAAGCCCGATGAATGCTATCATTTGGCTGCCCAAAGCTTTGTCAGCTATTCCTTCGAAGATGAATTTTCCACGATAAATACCAATATCAATGGAACGCATTTTGTTTTGTCGGCAATAAAGGAAAAAGCGCCGAAATGTAAAATTTATTTTGCCGCTTCCAGCGAAATGTTCGGGCAGGTAAGAGAAACCCCGCAAACGGAAAATACTCCGTTTCATCCCCGTTCTCCGTACGGTATCTCCAAAGTAGCGGGTTTTGACCTGACACGCAATTACCGGGAAGCATATGGTCTTTTTGCGCTTTCAGGTATCCTCTTTAACCATGAGAGTCCGCGCCGCGGGTTCGAATTCGTCACGCGTAAGATTTCATATGGCGTAGCAGAGATCAAGCTCGGGCTATCTAAGAAATTGGCCGTAGGTAATATCTACGCCAAGCGCGACTGGGGTTTTGCCGGGGATTATGTGCGGGCAATGTGGATGATGCTGCAGCAGGATAGGCCTGATGATTATGTGATTGCTACAGGGGAAACCCATTCAGTAAAGGAGTTTTTGGAACTAGCTTTTGGCCATGTGGGGCTGGACTGGAAGAAATTTGTGGTAATTGATAAGACTTTTTACCGGCCTTCTGAAGTGCACCTGTTAAAGGGCGATTACAGCAAGGCAAGAAGGAAATTCGGTTGGAGGCCATCTGTAAAATTTAAGGACTTGGTAAAGATGATGGTTGATCATGATTTGTTACGTTTGAAAAATAAGGGAGCCGACATATAAATGGCGCAAATTACTGTAGGCAAACTGAAGATCGGGCAAAGAGAAGAGGATGCCCTCCTTGAGGTAATCAAGTCCGGCCAGCTTTCTGAAGGCAGAAAGACTTTTGAATTTGAAAAGGCATGGGCTGCATATATCGGTACCGGCTTTGCCATTGCTTTTAATTCCGGGACCTCCGGATTAATCGCCGGGCTAACGGCGCTAAAGATAAAGTATAATATTAAAGACGGTTCCAAAGTGGTTACTTCGCCGCTTACTTTTATTGCTACAGCAAATGCGATTATGCATTGCGGGCTGCAACCGGTATTTGTGGATGTTGACCGACAGAAGCTCGTGATTACCCCGGAAAATATCGAGGCGGCGGTTAAAAAGGATAAGGGCATAGCATTGATCCTGCCTGTGCATCTTATGGGGTATGCTGTGGATATGTTAGCGATAAGCAAAATAGCTAAAAAATATGGATTACGGGTAATGGAAGATGCTTCTCAGGCCCACGGTACTTTATATAATAATAAGAAACTGGGTTCTTTCTCGGATTTGGCGATTTTTTCGTTCTATATTGCGCACAACATCCAAGCCGGCGAAATGGGTGCAGCCAATACGGATAACATCGAGCTTTTTAAGTTATTAAAAAAGATTAAGACTCATGGCAGAATGTGCGATTGCAATGTTTGTTCACGGCATCTTGGAAAGTGCCACCTGCTTAAAAAATACACTAATAAAGAGATTGATTTAGATCCGCGTTTTTATCATGATATTATCGGGTTTAATTTTAAAACCATGGAATTTCAGTCGGCATTAGGATTATTGCAGCTTTCAAAGGCGCAGGAAATTTTCGAGAAACGCAATTTCAATGTGTGCTACCTTAACCGGGGGATGAAGGATTTGGAAGGTGTTTTGCAGCTTCCGGAATATTCTGAACAAGTTAGCTACTTAGCGTATCCGCTGGTGATTAAGGACAGTCGCATCATCTCGCGTTTTAGGCTCCGCCGAGAATTGGAGCATAGGGGCATAGAGACCAGGCCGCTTTTTGGCTGTATTCCTACACAGCAGCCGGCCTACCGATTCTTGGAAAAAAAATATAAAAATAAGCTGCCGGTAGCCGAATATCTCGGGCTGAATGGCTTCTATATTGGATGCCATCAGTATTTAGAAAAAGCAGACCTTGATAAAATAATTTCAGTTTTTCATGAGGTGCTCAAATGAAGGATGCGTATCCGCTTGTCTCTTTTAATATTGCAACCTATAATTCTGCGCATACGCTCGCCAAATGCCTTGATTCGCTTAAGGCGCAGACTTATAAGAATTTCGAAGTGATTATCATGGATTCTAATAGCAAAGATAAGACTCTGCAAATTGCCAAGGCGTTCGGAGCTAAAATCGTTTTTGCCCCTACGTTGGCAACTGCGCGCAAGGCAGGAGCAGATGCAAGCAGGGGCGAATATATCTTTGTAGTCGATTCCGATCAGGTTCTGGAGCCGGATGTGGCGGAGAGGTGCGTTGTGGCTTGCGAAAAAGAAGGATTCGATGGGGTAACGCTTTTCGAGAGATCGCTGATTACGAAAAACACTTTTGTAGAAAGAGTGATCGCTTATGATAAAGAGATTTTTCATTCTTTGCACGATGATGACCCGATCAAAGGAACGGCGATCCCGCGTTTCTTCCGGGCCTCTTTTTTTAAGCGCGTAGAATTTGAAAAAAACCCGCCTATCACTTTCGAGCATACGATCATCCACCAAAAAATAGTCCAGATGGGGGCAAAGATTAAATTTATCGACGCCTATATTTGGCACCATGAGACTACTACCATCAGGGAAGTGGCGCGTAAATTTTACCGCTATGGGTATTATTATTGGCCGGCTTACAAATTCAACAAAGAGCTGGCAATCCATCATAGCTTGCCTAGAAGGACATATTTCCATTACAGGGCTTTGAAAAACCCGCTTTTATTTGTGGGCCTTTTTTACGTTTATTTCGTAAAAGCGGTATCCGCCTTGATCGGTGCCTATGCGTATACGTTGAATTTTTATGACCGAGAATAGCCATTTTAAATTTTCAGTTGTGATTCCTACATTTAACCGCGCGAGCGACCTGAAACGCTGTTTGGACGCACTACGCATGCAGACATTCCTTGATTTCGAAACGATCATTGTAGATAACGGCTGTACTGACGGCACAGCTGAATTATTAAAACATTACTCGGTCAGGGTGGTGAAAGATGTTACCCGTAACGTAACGCACCTTTTTAACGCCGGGTGGAAAAGCGCCAAGGCAGGGATCGTGGTTTTTACCAATGACGATGCGCAACCCATACCAACTTGGCTTGAAGAAATTAACCTTGCCTTTGAAAAATTTCCGGATGCGGCAGCAGTGGGAGGGCCAACGGTCCTGCCGAAGGAAAGTATGAATAATCAGGAGATGATCAGGCTAGACGCCCAGGCAAAGAAATCATGGTGGCTAAAGCCCTTTGCTGCTGTTTATGAATCTTTAGTCTTGGGAGGAAAATTCCGGGAAATAGGAGTCCTCTGCGATAGCGGAGCATATAGTGTAGGCGGATCGCTAATTGAAGCGATGGAATTACCTGCCCCGATTTACGTAGACCTATTAAGTATTACTAATGCCGCAATTAAGCTTAACGTACTTAAAGAATTAAACGGTTTGGATGAAAATTTCAAATTTACGCATGGTGACGGTGATTTGTTCGTGAGGATGAGAAAAAAAGGCCTTAAGCTTATTTTTACCCCTCAAGCGCTTGTTTGGCATCATGTTAACCCCGGCGGAGATACCAGAGCGGCTTTTTGGCGAGGAAGGGACCAGGCGTTTTTTCTAAAAAAGTGCATCCGGCCTAAAACCATTGCCGGGCGCTTTAGGTTAATGTTAAATGTACTTTTCTTTAATGCATTTTGGGTTTATAAAGCAGCGCAAAAGTTAGACCTTTCTTTTTTAAACGGCATTAGTGGATATTTTCGGGGGCTAAAAGACTTTAAGCAGGCGAGGAAAGCAGGAAATGTCTCGTAAGAAAGATACTTATTACGATGCTTATAATTTCCGGATTGCGCAACTCGTAGAGAACGGAAATAAGGTTTTGGATATTGGTTGTGCTACCGGAAGGCTGTTGGAATATTTACAGAATGAAAAATCCTGTGAAGTTAAGGGGATTGAGGTTGATTGCGCCATGGCGAAAGAAGCGCAAGAAAGATGCAAAGATGTTGCGTGTTTGGATATCGAATCTTGCAATAGCCTGCCTTTTGAAAAAAATTATTTCGATGTAGTTATTTTTGCAGATTGTTTGGAGCATCTTAAACGGCCTGATTTAGTTTTAAAAACAATTATTCCCTATTTGAAAAAAAGCGGGATTTTATTGGTTTCTTTGCCTAACATCGCTTTTTTGAGCGTAAGATTGGGGCTGCTTTTCGGAAATTTTAATTATACGCAATACGGTTTATTGGATAAAACACATTTACGTTTTTTCACCCTTAAAAGCGCGAAAAACCTGATTGAAGGGAATGGTTTCAAAATTATAAAAATAGAAGGCTACAACCAGGTCAGGGCGCGCTTTTTTTTCGTAAGGCCATTGGGAAAAATTTTTAAAAGCTTATTTGCTACGGATTTTATCATTAAGGCTGCGTTAAACAACGCTTAAAAATGGATTTATCGCAGAAATCAATAGTAATTGCCAGCTATACCCATACGCAAAATGGTATTTATACTACGCTTGGCGGGCCGGCACTGGCGGTAAAAAAATATTTGCTGGAGCAAAAAATAAAAAGATGGGTATGCATTTGGCAGCCGCTGCCGATTTCTGATACGCTTTCTGCAATCGAGGAAACCTTTGAAAGGGGCGTTGCGCAGAAGAATAGGCGGTTTTTCTTTCTTAATTGGCCG
>JAQUMX010000025.1 GCA_028717885.1 Candidatus Omnitrophota bacterium | reverse complement strand
AAAAAAGAAGGGGCAAAAGAAACGAAACCCGCTAAGGCTATGGAAATGGCTATTGATACCTTGAATTTAAGCATCGGTAAAGTTGTTTTAAAAGACTATAGCCACGGAGAAGGAAAGTTTTGGGTAGAGGTTTATGATATCGGGATTCAAAACCGCGTTTATAAAAATATTGCCAGCGCACAGCAGTTTATCAGTTTAATTTTGGTGGAATCAATGAAGCCAACGGCAATTAAAAGTGCGGCAATTTACGGGGCGGCCAGCCTTGCCGGAATGTCGCTTTTTCCGTTAACCGCAGCAGTGCTTTTTACCGGTAAAGATTATTCCGAGGCAACTCTCAAGGCAAATTATCAAAGGGTTTTTCGCGCTGCTTCACGGGCTTTCGCGCAAATGGGCAATGCCAAGAATTCCAATGAAGAGTTGGGGCATCTGGAAGGAGAGATCGGCGGCGCCCAGGTAATCGTTAAAATTCAGAAGAAATCCGGGAGAGAAACCAATATTAATATTTCTGCCCGGGAGTTGATGTTTCCGAAACCCACCCTTGCCGCGGGGGTTCTTTACCAGATCGAGGAGAACCTGAAAAACTAACAATGATTATTTTTTCCAACCTCTCCAAGCATTACGGAAAGAGAGTGCTTTTTGATGATCTTTCTCTAACCATCAACCGCAACGAAAAAATCGGATTGATCGGGCCGAATGGCGCAGGCAAATCCACGCTTTTTTCCCTGATCTTGGGAGAAGTTGAGCCTTCCGGCGGGTCTATCCGCATCAATAAAAATTTACGCATCGGTTACCTTCCTCAAGAAGCTGCTTTCCATTCCGAGCGCACGGTGTTATCGGAACTTACCGAAGGCGATGCCACCGTGCTTAAGCTCTGCAAAGAAAAATCGGAACTGGAAGAACAAAATGCCGCCGATTCCCGCCGCTACGGAGAAGTACTGCATCAATTGGAATCTTTAGGATTTTTCGAACTGGAACATAAGGCAAAGAAAATCCTAATGGGCTTAGGTTTTAAAGAGAGGGATTTTTTGCGGCCGATTAATCAGATGAGCGGTGGATGGCAGATGCGCGCACTCTTGGGTAAGCTGCTTACCTTTCATTACGACCTTTTATTGCTCGACGAACCCACGAATTACCTGGATTTGAATGCTGCCATTTGGCTAAAGGATTATCTGGCAAATTTTCAGGGCACCTTTATCATGATTTCGCATGATAAGGCATTTTTAAATGAAGTAACTAACTATACCTTGATCCTGGAGAATGGGTCATTTTTTAAAGTCCAGGGTAATTATGAACATTATGAGCAGATAAAAAAAGAAAGGCGCACTTTTTTAATTAAGCAGCATAAGGAGCAGGAGAAAAAACGCAAACAACTCGAAGAGTTTGTGGCGCGTTTTCATGCCCAGCCGAACAAGGCAGCTTCGGTGCGCGCCAAACGCACGCAATTGGAAAAGATGGAGGAGATTGTGGTTCCGCCGGACCCGCGCGAATCTATCGGAAGTTTTACTTTTCCTCCTACGCAGCGTAGCGGCACAAAAGTGATTGCTTTAAAAGGGATTTCCAAGTCATACGGCGAAACCTTAGTATATGAAAATTTCGATTTCGAGATTTTTCAGGGGGAAAAAGCGGTTTTAACCGGAGAAAATGGCGCAGGCAAATCTACACTCTTAAAAATTTTGGCAGGTGTTGTAGATATCGATTCCGGAGAGCGTACGGTTGGCCATAATGTGGATATCGGGTATTTTTCTCAGACGCGCACCGATGTTTTAAACCTGGAAAATACGGTTTTAAACGAGGCATACTCTGCAGCTCCGGGTTATATGTCGCAGGAAGTAATCCGCACTATTCTTGGCGCATTTTTATTTAGCGGCGATGATGCGGAGAAAAAGGTAAAGGTGCTCTCTGGAGGAGAAAAGAGCCGGCTGATTCTGGCAAAACTTCTTATCAATCCGCCGAATTTCCTGCTTTTGGACGAGCCGACTACCCATCTGGATGTTGATGCAGTAGATGCTTTGGTCCGCGCGCTTAACGATTATCAAGGCACGATCGTCTTTATCAGCCATGATATTCATTTTGTGCGCAATGTCGCGAATTGCGTTTACGAAGTAAAAGAGGGCAGGGTGAGGAAATTCCCCGGGGGCTTCGAATATTACACGGAAAAAAGAAAAGAGGCGCAAGCCCCCATGCATCCGGCAAAACCAAAAATCAAAACCGAAGATAAGCATAAAGATGAACTAAAAGAAAAGCTTAAATTAGAGGAAAAGGAACGCAAGGAAAAAGAGCGCCAGCGTAAGGCGCATAATGCTGCAATCGGCCAGAAGATTACTGCCTTAAAAAAAGAAACTGAGAAGCTCGAATTGGAAAGTTATGCCAAGGCGCGCGCATTATCCAACCCGAAAATCTTCCGTGACGAGGCAATGGTGATTGAATATGGCCGCAGGCTAAAGGAAATTGAGAAGAAAACGGCACAGCTTCAGGCAGAGATCGGGCAGCTGGAAAAAGGGCTTTTAGCCTGAAGAAAAAGCGCTTGTATAGATTTTTTGGGCATGTTAAGATATACCTACAATGCTGAAATACCTGAAACGCCAATTTATTACCGGTTTAGTGGTCCTGGGGCCGATTTCGCTCACGGTTTATTTTTTAGTATTGGTTTTTCAGTTTGCCGACAATATATTAGGCCAATTCCTGAACGTACACCTGAAGAATACTTTAGGTTTTTACATCCCGGGGATTGGTTTTTTGCTTTTTATCCTCATTATCCTTCTTGCCGGCATAATTGCCGACCGGTTCTTAGGCAGGAAGATCATGCACGGAATAGAACTTTGGTTCCATAATCTGCCGGTAATTAAAACAATATACCCAACCTTTAGCCAGTTAATCCGCTTTATCCTGCAACAAAAAGAATTTGGCTTCAAGAAAGTCGTGCTGGTAGAATATCCTTCTAAGGGGATCTGGTCCATTGGTTTTATAACCAATGAACAGTTTGATAGTATAAATAAGGCTTGTGCGGCTGATATGGTGGCGGTTTTTGTGCCTAACACCCCCGGCCCGCTTACCGGATATGTGATTTTTGTTCCAAGAGACGCAGTACGCCCTGTAGATATGCCGGTAAGCGATGCGATAAAAATTATTCTCTCCGGAGGAGTTTTTAAATCAGGAGAGATTACCTTAGGGCCGCTAAAGGAATAAACTTATGGCTTCAGGAGATATTTATTTAACGCGCGAAGGCTACGAAAAGTTAGCGCAGGAATTGGAATTTTTAAAAACTACGAAGCGTAGAGAGCTCTCGAAAGCCGTGGGAGAAGCCAGGGCGCACGGGGATATCAGCGAAAATGCCGAATATGACGCGGCAAAAGATGCGCAAGGCATGAATGAAAAGCGCATTGCGGAGCTGGAGATTAAATTAAGCCGTGCCCGGATCATAGAAAATGAAAAAATGTCTGTTGATGAAGTCCTGATCGGCGCCAAAGTGCTTTTAAAAGACCAGGATACGGACGAAGAGCTGGAATATATTCTAGTTTCCGAAGAAGAAGCAGATTATGAACAGAATAAAATTTCCGTTTCTTCTCCGGTAGGGAAGGGCTTGTTAGGGCATAAGCTCGGAGCAACCGTAGAAGTAAAGATTCCTGCGGGCCTCCTGAAATATAAAATTTTAAAGATTTCCAGATAGAAAGGAGTAAGGCATGATTAAGAGTGCGTCTTTAAGTAAAGAAATTAATGTTACCATAGTGAATAAAATCGGTGTCCTCGCGGATATTTCCAAGTTAATTGCCGAGCACGGGATCAATATTGAAGCAATTGTCGGTTATGCGGAGAACGACAATGCGGTCATCATGTTGGTTACTCAGGATAACTTGCGCGCCAGTGATGCTTTAAAGAAGTCCGGGTATAAATCATTAAGAGAGTCAGAGGTAATTGTAGTGGAGCTAGAGAATAAAGCCGGTGCCCTTAAATATTTAACCGCAAAATTAGCTGCTGGCGAAATTGACATCAAATCCATCTACGGCACAACCTGTGTCGGAGGATGCGCGGCAAGAATGGTGCTTACTACCAGCGATAATGCGAAAGCCTTAGTAGCGCTAAAGAAATAATTTTTAAGATGTTAAATTGCGAAGAAATTTCCAAGCTGATCCAGGAAAATAACCTGATTGGGGAATATGTTGACCTTAAAACGCAGCTAACCCCCAATGGTTTTGACCTTACCTGTTCCCGGATTTTTGCTTTTGATGCCAGCGGGGCTTTGGATTTTTCGAATAAAGAAAGAAAGGTTCCGGAATGTAGGGAAATTTTTCCTCAAAAAGAAAGCTCCCATGATGAATTTGGCTGGTGGCAACTTCCTCCGGGTACCTATAAAATCAAGACTAATGAAGTAGTAAGCTTACCCGACAATTTAATCGCTTTGGCCTTTTCCCGCACTTCCCTTTTAAGGATGGGCGCTTTTACCCAGCACGGGGTTTGGGATGCGGGTTTTAAAGGAAAAGGGGAATTTGTCCTTTATGTGGGGAATCCTTCCGGGATCCGCATCAAGCAAAACTCAAGGGTCGCACAATTGATTTTTGTCCCGATCAATAAAACCAGCCAGGTTTACCAGGGGATTTATAAAGACTTAAAATAGGCAGGATTCCTATGCAAAATAATCTCCGCTTGATTCTTGTTTTGCTATTGGGCCTTTGCGCGCAGTCATCTTCCTACGCTGACATCTTATACTTGAATAATGGCGAGGCGCTGGAAGGTTTTGTGGCGCGTGAAGAAAAAAACAGTATAGAATTCGACTTAGGTTATGGAGTGGTAACCTTTGGCCGCAGCGAGATTAAACGCATCTATAAATCCGGTGCCGAAGAATCAGCAGCGATCCGCAAAAGATGGGAGAAAGAAAAATTAAACGCGCAGGAAAATGCAACCCAGGCGCTTACTGTTAGAAGCAAATTAAAAAGGCAATGGGAAAAAGAGCAGGCCAGGATAGATGAAGAAGCGCGCCTGGAAGAATTATTAAAACCGAAAGAAGTTTCTTTTAGCTCCGATTCCGGCCAGGTAATTATCAGCGCCCTCTTAAATAATGTTGCACAAGCGTCGTTAGTTTTAGATACCGGTTCGTCGCTGGTTTTATTAGCTAAAAAGACCGCGGAAAAAGCGCAGATTGACCTTAATCAGGGTGCAACCGTGGAATTAAAACTTGCCGACGGAAGGCTGGTTAAGGCTAAGCAAGCCAGTATAAAGAATATTAAAATCGGTGATTCGCAAGCACAAGATGTTGCCTGTGCGGTTTTTCTTGAAGATGTCGAGGATGAACATTTTGGCGACGGCTTGCTGGGGATGTCTTTTTTAAGCAGGTTCAATGTGACGTTAGACCGCAAAAATAATAAATTAATCCTTAAACCACTTGAGGGAAAAGATGAAAATTAAAAATACCGAGATTAAAATTTTACAGGGGGATATTACGGAATTAAAAGCAGATGCGATTGTAAATGCTGCCAATAATAAGCTGGTGATGGGCGGCGGAGTTGCCGGGGCAATCAAGAGAAAAGGCGGCAAAGTAATAGAGGAAGAGGCGCTAAAAAAAGGGCCGATTGAAATCGGAGGGTCGGTTTTTACCGGTGCCGGAAATTTAAGCGCTAAATTTGTCATCCACGCAGCTACCATGGGAATGGATTTTGCCACTGATGAAATAAAGGT
This sequence comes from Candidatus Omnitrophota bacterium, assembly GCA_028717885.1. Taxonomy (GTDB): domain Bacteria; phylum Omnitrophota; class Gorgyraeia; order Gygaellales; family Profunditerraquicolaceae; genus JAQUMX01. Next base: position 14,018 of record JAQUMX010000025.1, on the reverse strand, counting down.
GAGAAATGCCGCAAAGAGCAGTTTAAGGGTGGCAGAAGAATTAAAAATAAAATCTTTGGCCTTTCCGGCTTTAGGCTGCGGCACTGGCGGTTTTCCATATTTAGCCTCGGCAAAAATTATGGCGCAAGAAGTATTGAAGCATTTACGGGAAAATGAATCGGGATTAAAAGAAATTATTTTTTGCCTTTATGAAGAAGAGGCATTTAAAATTTTTAATAAAGGCGTAGCCGGCTATCTTGAATACGTTACCACCAAATTACAGGCCGGCCCATTTACCACGGTTGATGCTTTGATTGAACTGGATGAAGGGATAGTTCTGGTAGAGAGAAGCAATCCGCCTTTTGGCCTGGCGCTTCCCGGAGGGTTTGTGGATTATGGAGAGAGCCTGGAAGATGCGGTTACTAGAGAAGCCAAAGAAGAAACTAACTTGGACTTAATTGAAATTAAGCAATTTCATACTTATTCAGACCCTAAGCGCGATCCGCGCTTTCACACTATTGGTACGGTATTTTTAGCCAATGCCAAAGGGAGCCCAAAGGCCGGAGATGACGCCGCAGCCTTAAAAATCGTGCCTTTAAGCGAAATTTCCAAACTGCAATTCGCTTTTGACCACAAAAAAATCCTCGAAGATTACCTGCAATATAAACAAGGCAAAAGCCCTTTTTAAAAGGGTGGCCCCTTGGGGAACGTCCCCATTAGCCCGTCCCCATTAGCCTTCTCTGAGTTGTTTTTCCGCATCTACCACATCGCGTTTCATTACCCGGATAGTTTCCTTGATTTTTTCCCTTAGAATCTGCGAAGAAACTTTTGCATCGTTAATTTCCCGTAATACCTGTATCCCCATCCTGAAGTAACGCACCATTTCTCCCTCGTCGGTATCGGTTAGCTGCATGGTTTTGGCAAAATTTGTCCCGCGTAGCCACGCTTCGACGGCGTTACTTAAGTGAAAATAGGGCATTTTGCTGGCATTATAAATCCGGTATCTTTGTTCTTTGCGCTTGATAGCGGCGTAAATTTCTTCACAAGCCCTTTTGATACGGCGGCTATTTTTTGAAAGGCTTAAAAGGTGCTGGTTTTTACGCGGTTCGAATACTACGGCGCAGGCAACAATTCCCAGCCCAAACTCATCAAGTTGTTCAAGTATGCCTTCCGAATAAAGTTCAGAAAGGAACAATTCATAGCCGTAAACACTTTTGGCAAATTGCCCCTTTTGGGTCAAAGAATTTCCTTGGATAAAGTTCATTTCCTTAAGTAATTTAAGCTTTGTTTCAATCAGTTTGATTGCTTCTGTTTGCTGATGTTTTTTAGTTTGAAAATAATGCAAGGAAAGCGGATAAATTGAAAACAAGTCCTCCTGGTATTTTTCATAAAGGTTTAGGATCGTGGCATACGAAGTGTTTAACTGGCTTTTGACTTCTTCCGGCGGGGAATAGACAATGCGTTTTACTTCTTCTGCATTAATGCGCTGCGGATTGATGCGGCAATAAACAAAGCCTTCTGTATCAATACCTCTTCTGCCGGCGCGGCCTGCCATCTGGTAAAAGTCGCGCGTTTTTAATGCGCGCACATAATGGCCGTAGAATTTGCGCAGGTCATCGAAAATTACCGAACGGCTAGGCATATTGATTCCTAAGGCAAAAGTTTCCGTAGTAAAAATTACTTTAATTAGCCGGCTGGTAAATAATCTTTCGATCACTTCTTTTAATGTCGGAAGCATCCCGGCGTGATGAAAGGCAATCCCTCTTTGAATAAGGGGGGATAATTCCTGTGCCGAGCGCTCATGTTTTAAGTCAAAACGCTGCAATAAATCTTCATACATGCGCGTAATTTGTGTTTTTTCATTCTGGTTTAAAAAATTATAACTATAGAGATCGAATGCCAATTCTTCGGCGCGCCTCCTGCCAAAAACAAAATAGATACAGGCCAGGCCTTCTTTTTCCCTCAGATAATTGATTATCGTATGCAGCTTATTGGGCTTGCCGTAGCGCAGCCGTTTGATTGCGTTAAGATTATCGACGATCTCATTGCCGCATTGATAGAAAAAATGCAAAGGCACCGGCCGTTTTTCTTCAATCACGATTTTTACGTCTTTACCGTGAATAGAGGAAATCCATTCGCCTAATTGTTTGATATTGGGGATGGTTGCTGAAAGCCCGAGGAGTTTCATATGTTTGGGGAGGAAAATCAACGATTCCTCCCAGACTGTGCCGCGCTCGGGATTGTCGATATAATGGATCTCATCAAAAATAATCCAGGAATATTTTTCCAAAGCTTTTGGTTCATCCAAAATTTTGTTACGGAAGATTTCCGTGGTCATGATTAAAACCGGAGCCTGCGCGTTTAAAGAAACGTCCCCGGTAAGAATCCCGATATTATCTGCATATTGTGCCTGGAAATCGCGGAATTTCTGGTTAGAAAGGGCTTTGATCGGCGCCGTATAGATTACGCCGACTTTGTTCTGGATACAGGTGTCGATAATATGCTCGGCAATCGCGGTTTTTCCCGCGCCGGTGGGAGCGGAAACGATCACCGAGTGGCCTTCATTGATGTATTGGATAGCTTCTTCTTGAAAACGGTCGTAAATCATAAAGGTATTATAATCTAAAAATACCCATTTATCTAATTAAAATTAGAATAGGCTTGCATTAGTATGGGGCTTTGGTTATAATAAACAAAAATGAGAGCAAAAATTTTTCTTCTCAACCTGCTTATCTTTCTTTCCGCATTCCTGTTATTTCAGATCGAACCGATTATCTCTAAAATTATCCTTCCTAAATTCGGCGGTAGCTACTTAGTTTGGGGCGCTTGTGTCGTGTTCTTTCAGGCGATCCTGCTCTTAGGGTATTGGTATTCCCATATCGTGGTGACAAAATTTGGGATTTTCCGCTACCGTTATTACCACCTCATTATTTTGGCTTTGCCGTTATTCCTCTTTCCGGGCAGGGCTTTGCCGCAAATCGCCTCGCATGCAAACTTGGCCTTGCCGTTGGATATTTTCTTCCTCTTGACGTATTCTATCGGCATGGTTTTTTTTGTTTTATCTACTTCCAGCATTATTTTGCAAAGTTGGCTTTCGGCGTCGGATTTACCCGAGGCGGGTAACCCCTATGTTTTATTTGCCGCATCCAATTTGGGTTCATTCATCGGCCTTTTAAGCTATCCTTTATTCTTCGAGAATTTATTCGACCTTGACCAACAGCTGCAAATCTGGCGTTTCGGGTATTTTATCTTTTTGGCAACATACCTGGTTATTTTTAAGTTGATCAGCATAAAGAAAAAAGTTGTAACAGCTAAGCACGGAATCAGGAAAAGAGTAAGCTTTAAGGAAAAAGTGCGCTGGTTTTTATTCGGAGCTGCCGCAGTGATCATGTTTTTAGCGGTCACAAATATTATTACCTACGATATCGCGCCCGTGCCTTTGCTTTGGGTCATTCCTTTGTGTATTTACCTGATTTCCTTTGTGCTTAATTTCAAAAAAAACCCCTGGTATCCGCAATGGATCGAGGATAAATTCCATCTGACGGTTGGTTTCGCAGTATTCTTCTTCTTTTTGATCCAAAAAACCGCCTTGCCGATCCTGATACAATTGGCATTTCAGTTTACATTCCTTTTTATTATTTGCATGTTTTGCCAGAATAGGCTTTATCGATCTAAGCCTAAGGACGATACGAACCTCACGACATTTTACCTCTGGATTTCCTGGGGCGGCTTTTTAGGCGGCTTACTGGTGAGCTGGGTATTCCCGCTGGTTTCTACGGTAATGATCGAATATGTTTTTGGCCTCTTTTTGATTGCCTTTGCTTTGATTTTCGGCGAGAAAAAAGAAAAAGTCGGTTTCCTGGGGATGCGCCTGATCCTTTATTTGGCGATTGCCATTATTATCTGGCCGATAATTTTCCGGCGCTATAATATTTTCGGGATTATGGTCATGATTTTCGCTTTTCATTTTATCTTTTCCCGCTTTAAAAATATGCCGCGGCCTTTTTACCTGGGGCTATTGATGGTCCTGGTTTTAACTTCCATCGCCGAGCCGCTCTGGGGAAGGCACAGATTTATTTATAAACACCGCAATTATTACGGGATCTATAAAATTTATGATGAGAGGGGGCAGAGGTATCTTTCGCACGGCTCGATTTTGCACGGTATGCAAAACCTGGCAGAGGCGAAAAAAGATGAGCCGCTTACTTATTATCATCGTAAAACCCTGGCAGGCAGGATTATCAATAACAGGATTTTTGGCATGCGCAGGATCGGTTTAGTAGGATTAGGTACGGGTACCTTGGCATCATATTTCAATTGCGGAGAGGAAGTGGATTTTTTTGAAATTGATCCCGATATGGCGAAAGTTGCCTCCGAATATTTTACCTTTTTAAAGGATGCTTCTGCAAATATCAGGATAATTTTGGGGGATGCCAGGCTTTCCTTGGAGGGGGTGGCTGACAATCGCTATGACCTCTTGGTAATCGATGCTTTTAGCGGAGACTCTATCCCTATGCACCTCCTGACGATAGAGGCATTCGAGCTTTATAAAAAATGCCTTACCAACCAGGGGGTAATTCTTTTTCATGTTTCTAACCGTTATCTTGATTTGTCTCCGGTGCTATTCGGTAATGCCAATACTTTGGGCGCTTATGCATGCGAAGATTTTGACCAGACTACGGAAGAAGAAAGCAATTCCGGAAAGCTTGGCGCGGTATGGGTGGCAGTGACCTGGAATAAACAGATTTTCGAACAGATCGTTCTTTTCGGGCATCCGAGAGCTACCAATGAAGAGCCGGAAAAAAACTTTCGCCCCTGGACAGATAAGTATTCGAGCGTCTACAAGATACTCAAGCTAAATGACCCCCTATCGGAAATAAAAGATTTCAGGCTCTTTTATTGGTAGCCTAGCCCTGCCTAAAATTCTTGATTTATCTCATAATAAAGAGTATTATGATATCGAATAAACACTACTCTCTAAGATAAAAATGGGGTATGATTTAGCGTTAAATAAGGCCTGGGACGAGCTGTTTAAATCCGGCGCTCCGCGGGAAAAATCCGTAAAGTTTCTCGGGGATGAATATTCGCTGGACTATGAGCAAAAAAAGGTATTATCTTTATCATGTAATGCCCCGGCAAAGGATTTTACCGCGATTTTAATCCTGCATTACCTGGCTCAGGCAGCTAAAGGCCTGCCGGCAACAACCGGAAAATGGCTTACCTTTAGAGAATTATCCGGCATCGAAGGTTATTATCCGGCATTTCGCGCCCGGGCAATTGACCCGATTGTGAGAAAACATGCGCATAGCCCCCAGGGAATTTTTTCCGTTTTAGATAGGCTTCCCGGGAAGAAAGCCGAGCGGGGAGACGCTTCAATCGTTTTGTTCGCTTTGGTGGGAGTGCCGGTTTTAATCGCGCTTTGGGGCCCGGATGAGGATTTTGGGCCGGATGCGAATATGTTTTTTGATGAAAGTATCAAAGATATATTCTGTATCGAAGATATCGTAGTCCTGGCAGGGATAATTTGCAGCCAGTTATAGTTTTTAAAGGAGCACCGCAATGAAGATAAATCTAAAGATCGCCATGCTGATTCTCGCAATGTTTTTTTCCGGCAGTTCTTTTTCCTTTTCCCAGGATGTGGACATTAAATATAATTCCGACAAAGGCATTTTTACCATGCCTTTTGGCAAATCTTATGATTATTCGAATATTATCGTGCAGCGCGCGGTTGACGGCGATACCCTAGTCCTGGAAAACGGCGAACGCGTGCGGCTGATCGGTATCGATACCCCGGAGCTGCACCCGTCGGAAAAACTGAACCGCGATAGCCAACGTACCGGGCAGGATATAGGCACGATCAAGAAAATGGGGGAACGCGCCTACGAGTTTACCAAAAAATTAGTGGAGGGTAAGCCTGTCAGTTTGGAATTCGATGTGGAAAAATACGATAAATATAACCGTTTGCTTGCCTATGTTTATTTAAAAGACGGCACCTTCGTGAATGCCGAGATCGTAAAGCAGGGGTACGCGTCTTTGATGACTTTCCCGCCGAACGTAAAATATGCGGAGATGTTCAATAAACTTTATAGTGAAGCGCGGGAAAACCGGCGGGGATTGTGGGAATAGGAGGTAGTTGTTTATGTTAAGATATTTAACTGCGGGTGAATCGCACGGCAAAGGATTAATTGCGATTTTGGAAGGGATGCCTGCCGGATTAAAAATCGATCCAGCAAAAATCAATCAGGAATTAAGGCGCAGGCAGCAGGGTGCGGGCAGGGGGAAGCGTATGCAAATCGAGCAAGACCGCTGCCTGATTCTTTCCGGATTGCGGCACAATTTAACTTTAGGTAGCCCCATTACTTTATTGATCGAGAACAAGGATTTTAGTATCGAGAAGCTGAACAAAGTACTTGCTCCTCGGCCGGGGCATGCGGATTTAGCCGGGGTTTTAAAGTACGGCTTTAGCGATATCAGGGACGTTTTAGAGCGCGCTTCAGCCAGAAGTACGGCTAGTATAGTTGCGGTAGGAGCGGCCTGCAAAATATTTTTGTCAGAGTTCAAAATAAAAATTTCCAGTAAAGTGCTTTCAGTAGGAGGAGAAACTGATAAAGAGGCAATCGCAGAAAAAATCAATACTGCCAGAGAAAGAAAAGATACTCTCGGCGGTATTTTCGAAGTCACGGCAGCCCAGGTGCCGGTGGGTTTAGGCAGCTATGTTCAGCCGGACCGCAGGCTCGATGCCAGGTTAGCCGCGGCAATTATGGCTATTCCGGGGATTAAAGCCGTAGAAATCGGGTTAGGTTTTGGTTACGCGGAAAGTTTTGGTTCCGAATGCCATGATTCAATTTATTATTCCAAGTCCAAGGGGTATTTTCGTACTACAAATAATGCCGGCGGTATCGAAGGCGGAATCTCTAATGGCAGCGATATAATTTTGCGCGCCTGTATGAAACCGATCTGTACCCTGATGCAGCCTTTGGATTCCGTAAATATTCTCACCAAAAGCTCTGCCAAAGCAGCAACCGAGCGCTCGGATATCGCTGTTGTCGAAGCTGCAGGAGTAATTGCAGAAGCAAGCATGGCTTTTATTTTAGCGCAAGGCTTGCTGGAAAAATTCGGCAGCGACTCTTTAAAAGAAATCAAAGAGAATTTTAAGAATTACCTCAAAAGAATCGGTTAGAAAATCGCCTCCTCCGCGTCTATTATAGCAGAGGAGGTGATAACTATGCCTAAGCAAGCGGAGTTGAAGGTAATCCGGCTGCACCGGTTCGACGGGGATTCTAAGCTTAAGGCCTTTGTGGATGTGGCTATCGGCGAATTTATTGTCACGGGCTTAAAAATCGTCCAGGGGCAAAACGGCTTGTTTTTGTCCATGCCGCAGGAAAAAGGAAAAGACGGCAAGTGGTATAACGCGTTTTATCCCGCGACCAAAGAAGCAAAAGCAGATCTTTCGCAGCTGGTGTTGGAGGCTTACCAGGAGTAAAAATGGGGACAGGCACCTTTTTAAAAAAGGTACCTGTCCCCTATTTAATTTGACAGAGCTTTAACCCTATGTTAGAATTACGGATATAAAAGTAATCCTTTTTATATAGGTAAAGGCGGGAGTATGAATAATATCTATCTTGTCGGATTTATGGCTAGTGGTAAAACTACTATTGGCCGGGAACTTGCTAAGAGGCAAAAAAAGCATTTTATTGACCTGGATGACCTGATTGAGCTTAAAGAAGGCCGCCGGATCGCGGATATTTTTGCCAAAGAAGGCGAAGCATACTTTCGTAAGGTAGAAAAATTAACGCTTAAGGAAGTAGCCAAACAGGAAGATTTTGTGGTTGCTTGCGGCGGGGGGATCGTTTTAGATAGCGATAACCTTAAAATTATGAAACAGACAGGTAAAGTAGTTTGTTTATTAGCTTCTGCCGCGACTATCCTTAAACGCGCTTCCGGCACGAGCCATCGGCCGCTCTTAAATGTGGCAGACCCTAAGAAGCAAATCGAACTTTTGCTGAAACTGCGCGCGCCTTATTATGCCCAGGCAGGCACTATGATCAAGACCGATACTTTGTCGGTAAAAGAAGTGGTAGCGAAAGTGCTGAAGATAAGCACAAAAAAGTCACAAAGCCACAAGGCCGTAAAGCCACAGGTAAGGAAGAAAAAGAAATGACGGATTTTGAGGCGCTGGTTTTGTTAAATATGGTGCCGGAGATCGGCAGTATCCGGTTGAAGAGATTAATGGAGTTTTTTGGCACAGCGCAAAATATTTTGCAGGCTCCCGAGGAAAAACTGACGATAGTTTGCGGTATCGCTAAAATAATCGCAGCGAAAATCAGCGCTTTAAAAACAAAAGATTTAAACCAGGAATTTACCCGGGCAAAAAGGGAAAATATTGCGATTATTACTCAGGATGACCCCGGTTATCCCCAGAACTTGAAGAATATTATTGACCCGCCGCCGGTACTTTATCTAAAAGGAAAATTTAAACCGGAAGATAATATCGGTATAGCGGTAGTGGGTTCGCGCCGGGCCTCATTTTATGGTTTAGATTCTGCCCGGATTTTTAGCAGCCGGTTAGCAGAGCGCGGGTTTACTATTGTTTCCGGGATGGCGCGCGGTATTGATACTGCGGCACATCAAGGCGCGCTTAAGGCTTGCGGAAGGACGGTTGCCGCAATCGGCAGCGGTTTTAACCATCTTTATCCCGAAGAAAACCGGCAATTAGCAGAAGAGATCGCCCAAAATGGCGCAGTAATTTCCGAATTTCCTATGGATACTTTGCCGCTGAAGCAAAATTTTCCCCGGCGTAACCGGATAATCAGCGGTTTAAGTTTAGGAGTGCTTGTGGTAGAGGCAGCGCAAAACAGCGGCGCTTTAATCACTGCGGATTTTGCCCTGGAACAGGGCAGGGAAGTTTTTGCCTTGCCGGGAAAAGTGGATGCAGAAAATTCCTGCGGCACCAATGCCTTGATTAAGGATGGCGCAAAATTAGTCTCTTGCGTTGATGATATTACCGAAGAGTTTAATTTTACTGCGCAGAAGCAGAAGGCAAAGCGCAACCGCGCTAAAGAGAGCAAAATAGAATTTCCCGCGGTATACGATTTAATTTCGGAAGAACCTGTTCAATTGGATGATTTATTGGAAAAGAGTAGCCTGGATATGCAGCATTTATCTTGCTCATTGTTACAATTACAGCTGGGAAAGTTAATTAAGCAGCTTCCCGGAAAATATTTTGTGAGGAGACAAAATGAAAGATAAACATCTGGTAATTGTGGAATCGCCCACAAAAGCAAAAACGATCAGTAAAATTTTAGGCAGTGAATATGAAGTGGTTTCTTCGATGGGGCATCTGATTGACCTGCCGCAGAAGGAATTAGGGGTGGATATCGAAAAAGACTTTACCCCTTCTTATGTCACCATTCCCGGAAGGCAGAAAATTTTGACTGCTTTGAAAAAAGACGCCAAGGAAAAAGATAAGATTTTCGTGGCTACCGACCCTGACCGCGAAGGAGAGGCAATCGGCTGGCAGATAAAGGAGAATATTTTCAAGAAGAAAAAAGTGCAACGCGTGGTTTTTCATGAAATCACCCCTGCTGCGATCAAAGAAGCATTTAAGCACGCGCGTGATTTTGACGAAAATATGGTAGAAGCGCAGGCCGGCCGCAGGATCCTGGACCGGATCGTGGGTTATTTTTTAAGCCCCTTACTTTGGAAAAAGATCGTCAGGGGTTTAAGCGCCGGGCGTGTACAGTCTGTAGCCTTAAAAATTATCGTCGAGCGCGAAAAGCAAATACAAGCTTTTCTTCCGCAGGAATATTGGGAGATCGAAGCAGAGCTGCAGAAAAGCGCAAAGCCGGCAAGCCCATTCTTGGCTAAATTGGAAAAAATCGCAGAAAAAAAAGCGGAAATCAAAAATAAGGAAGATGCGGATAGAATAGTTAATGACCTGCAAGAAAAGAAATTCGTTATTTCGGATATTACCCAAAAAGAAAAGAACCGCTATCCTGACGCGCCTTTTATTACCAGTACCCTGCAACAGGAATCATTCAATAAGCTCAGGTATAATGCCACTAAGACCATGATTATTGCCCAGCAGCTTTATGAAGGTATTGATATCGGAGAAGAAAACCCGGTAGGTTTGATTACCTACATGCGTACCGATTCTCCGCGCGTGGCACCCGAGGCAATCAAAGAAGTGAGGGGCCATATTTCGAAAAAATATGGAAAAAAATATTTACCGGAAACTCCTAATGTCTACAAAGTAAAAAAGCTCGCTCAGGAAGCGCATGAGGCTATCCGCCCTACGGCAGTGGAACATGCTCCTGAGTCCCTGGAAAAGTTTTTAAGCCCGGAGCAATATAAGCTCTACGAATTGATTTACAACCGTTTCGTAGCCAGCCAAATGACCCCGGCAAGGTTCTTGACAACTACTGTCGATATCCTGGCAGACAAATATTTATTCAGCGCCAGCGGTTCAACGATGATTTTTGAGGGTTTTACCGCGGTGTATGAGAAAAACGCGGAAGAAAAGGAAAAGAATAAAATTCCTGAACTGGAAAAGAACGAGGTATTGAACCTGCTTAAGCTTGATCCCTCGCAGCATTTTACCAAGCCGCCGCCAAGGTATTCCGACAGTTCTTTGGTTAAAGCGCTGGAAGAAGAAGGGATCGGCAGGCCTTCTACGTACGCGCCGATCATCCAAACATTAATCTTGCGCGACTACATCCGCAGGATCAAAGGATATTTTAATCCTACTGAACTGGGTTTTAAGGTTTGCGATTTATTGGTGGAATATTTTCCGAAAATCATGGACCTGAAGTTTACCGCCCAGATGGAAGAGGAGCTGGATGAAATCGAAGAAGGAAAATTCGACCGGGTCAAGGTCTTGAAAGAATTTTATCAGCCATTTAAAGAAAGCGTGGATTTTGCCCAGGCAAACATCAAGAAGGAAGTGGTGACTACCAATGAAATTTGCGATAAGTGCGGTAAACCGATGATTATTAAATGGGGCAGGCGCGGAAAATTCTTAAGCTGTTCGGATTTTCCGACTTGTAAAAATTCCAAGTCTATTACCTCCGGCGTCAAATGCCCTGAACCCAACTGCGGCGGAGAACTGATCGAGCGGCGCTCCAAGCGCGGGTTTTTCTACGGCTGCTCTAATTTCCCGAAGTGCCGCTTTACTTCCAAGGATTTACCGGGAGAGAAGAAGGCTGAAAAGAGCCTAGAGAATGAAGAATAATTATAAGTTAAATGAATCTGCCGTGGCTTCTCGCTCAGGTCGCTTTTGCCCTTTGGGCCGGCAAAGGTCTCTCGCATTTTTGGCGGCTGCTGAACTCGCGCCTCGCGCTCCCGCTCGGCGCTCGAACAGCATCGCCGTCCCGAGATTGTCAACGCTTCGCGTTGACCTCGGGATACCCAAAAATGCTCGAGCTGCTTTGCCTAAAAGCTTTATTCGCTCGAACCCACGCCAGATTCATTTTAGTAGAGTAGTTTTTCGTTGTAGATTTTATGGTTTTGCTGGAGCGTGCATAAGAAATTTTTTGGCCCGTTGTTCTAAATAGAGTGTGCGAGGAATTACGCCGAACGAGAGCTCGCGTTGATTTTGCGTTAGCCTACTGCGCGAAAGTGAGGCGTAAACCGAAGCACACGGCAAAAAATTTCAGCACGCGGAAGCGAAACCATAAAATCAGCTACGATTTATTAAAAATATTATGGAACGCTATATTGAGAAATTTACCAGGTATCTGGAGATCGAGAAGAATTATTCGAAGCATACAATCTTAAATTACCATCTTGATCTCGAGAATTTTCGTAGCTTCTTAAAAGAAATGCCATTGGAAAACGTGGATTATCTGACGCTGCGTAAATATCTGGCTACTTTGAAAGAAAAACAGCTGACCGCGCGCACCTTGGGCAGGAAGCTTTCTACGCTCAGGTCTTTTTTTAGATTTCTGACCCGTGAAGGCTTGTTAAAGAATAATCCGATCCTCAGCCTTTCCAGCCCAAAACTGGATAAGCATCTTCCTCAATTTTTAACCGAGGAAGAGGTTACTAGGCTGATCGAAAGTGTTATACCGAAGAACGAAAAAGACGAATTGGGCTTACGTAATAAAGCGATTCTCGAAACCTTTTATTCTACCGGTATGCGGATTTCCGAAGTAGTAGGGTTAAATATCGAGGATATAGATTTTGTCAGCGACACGATCAAGGTATTAGGAAAAGGCAAAAAAGAGCGCTTAGTCCCTGTCGGCGACCATGCGGTAAAAGCGATCCAGGCCTATTTAGAAAAAAGGAAGAAGGAAAGCCGCGTTTTATTCTTGAATAAAAGCGGCAGCCGTATTACTGACCGGGGAGTAAGAGGTGTTTTGGTGAAATACCTGCGCGCAGCCGGTATTAAGGATGGTGTTTCCCCGCATACCCTGCGGCATTCTTTTGCTACGCATTTATTGAACCACGGAGCGGATTTAAGGAGCGTACAGGAACTTCTCGGGCACGCGAATCTTTCCACGACCCAGATTTACACGCATTTAACTACGGAAAGATTGAAAAACGTCTACGACAAGGCGCATCCGCGCGCGTAAATTAAAAAAATATGTTTATATTTTACGATTTAATATTTTTGTTGATTTCGCTTATTTTTCTTCCGCTATATTTGTTCAAAGGAAAATTCCATCAGGGGTTTTCCGCCCGCTTAGGGATTTTGCCGAAAGGAATTCATTTTAACCGCCCGATCTGGATTCACGCAGTAAGCGTTGGAGAGGCCGCAGTAATCAAAGGGCTCTTGCTTAGTTTAAAGAAGGATTTTCCCGGAAAGCAATTCGTAATTTCTACGGTTACCCCTACGGGAAACCATATCGCAAAAAATATTGCCAGGGATGAAGATTTTGTAACTTACCTGCCTTTGGATTTCAGTTTTATCGTAAAGAAGGTTTTCCGGCAGGTTAATCCGCAAATAATGATTATCGCAGAGACGGAAATTTGGCCGAACCTGATTTCCGCGCTTTTTAAGCAAAAAGTCCCCATTGTGATAGTTAATGGCAGGATCTCCGACCATTCGTTCCGGGGGTATCTTTGCCTAAAATTCCTATTAAAGCCTATTTTCAATAAAGTAACTTTTTTTTGCGTGCAATCCGAGAGGGATAAGCAACGATTGCTTGAGTTGGGTGTTTTAGCAGAAAAAATCCGGGTTACCGGAAATATGAAGTTCGACGTTTCGTTGCCTGCAGCAAACCGGTTGGCTCCGCAGGAAGAAATCAAAAATACTTTAGGGTTAGATGCATCGGGAAAATTGTTGATTGCCGCCAGTACCCATCCCGGAGAAGAGAAAATTGTTTTAGATGCCTATAAGGCTCTTTTAAGAGAAATTCCGGGGCTAAAATTATTGATTGCTCCGCGCCATCCGCAAAGAAGCAAAGAAGTTGCAAGCCAAGCAACACAGGCAGGATTTAATCCGGTTTTTCTCTCGAAAATTGCAATCGATGAGGCGCAAAATTCCCAGGCGCAGGTATTTATCCTTGATCTTATCGGACAGTTGAATAATTTTTTCCAAGCGGCTGACGTGGTTTTTATGGGCGGAAGCCTGGTGAAAAAAGGCGGCCACAATCTACTGGAACCGGCAGCCTTGGGTAAGCCGGTCATTTTCGGCCCGCAAATGTTTAATTTCCGCGATATTAGCTTCTTGTTCCTAAATAACCAGGCAGCAATCATGGTTCATTCACAAGATGAATTAGGGGAGCAAATAAAATATTTATTCGCGCATCCGGATAAAGCTCGGCAGATGGCGCAGGTAAGCCGTAAGCTGATTCTTGAGAACACGGGCGCCACAGAAAGAAACCGGCAGGTTATCCGTAATTTATTATCATAAAACGATGAAACAATACCTATATAATTTGGCTACTGATAAATCCAACGGGCCGCTTGCCTTTTTCTTAAAAATACTTTTATTTTTATTGTCGCTGGTATATTTATCGGCAGTCAAAATCTTAAGCGCTTGGCAATTAAGCCGCAGTGTGCGGTTGGATTGTAAAGTTATCAGTGTCGGTAATATT